>CANHAH010000100.1 GCA_947458705.1 Opitutia bacterium
CCGCTGTCCACGATGCGCCCCGCCTTCGCCTGCTTGTCGAAATCGTACGTGCCTCCGCCAAAAAAAAGATCGATCCCACAGGAGGCATTCGAGTTCAAAAACGCCGTCCGTGCCTCTTTTACCCAAGCGGGTGCGTCCGCAGGCAACTTCCCATTTTGAAAACCCGCCTGAATTTCCGCGCTCCATTTTTTCCCGAGTTTCTGCGTCCAGATATGCTGAAACGATGCGACATATTCACCTTCGAGAAAGCGCGCGATCTCACTCGTGCCGCCGAGCACGCGCCAGTCGATGGCGACAGTCTTTCCCGTGCGGGCGTGATACCAGTCACGAAAGCCCCGCGCGTACTCGTGCCGGATAGCCTCATTGTGCGGCGTGACCAACACCAAGGTTACATCCGCTTTTTCCCTCGCTGCCTGCTTGGGCCGCAATGCAAAGGGCAATGCCACTGTCGCGACCAATGCCAAAACAATGATGATCTGCCGAAGCATGCGCTCGCTTAGCCCACCAAAATGACAACATCCTCCGGCGCAACTGTCGCGAACAATTCGCCACGCGAGGCTCCATCAACAAAACGCGGATTGCGCTCAAAAACTTTCAGCACCCGGTCACGAACCAACAAATCATACTGCGCGACTTCACCGAGATAAACAAAACCACCGATCGTTCCGCGCACAGAGTTCTGCTGCGTTTGCTGTACATGACTAAGCTCCCAGCATTCGGGCCGAATAGAAAGCGTCACTTCCTGACCAACTACGGGTGGACATGAAGGATCGCCCAGCACTCCATCAAAACGGCCTATCGTCGTCTCAACCGTGGCTGAATTCTTCAAAATACCCGTCACCTTGCCTGTAATAAAATCCGTCTCTCCGATGAAATGAGCGACCGTCTTACGAGTAGGACGCTTGTAAACTTCGCGAGGAGTTCCGACCTGCAAAATACGTCCACTTTCTAAAATCGCCATCCGGTCCGAGACCGAGAGCGCCTCTTTTTGATCATGCGTAACATAAACCGTCGTAAGTTTGAACTCTTTGCAGACACGTCGGATTTCCGTGCGCATCTCGAGTCGTAACTTGGCATCCAAATTCGATAAAGGTTCATCCAACAACAAACACCGCGGTCGGATCACCAGCGCTCGCGCTAAAGCCACTCTTTGCTGTTGCCCGCCGGAGAGTTGGTTGGGTTTGCGATCCGCGTAATTGCCCATGCGCACGGATTCCAACGCCTCACCGACGCGCCGACGAATCTCTTCCTTCGACACACGTCGCTCTTCAAGACCGAAGGCCACATTCTCCGCAACCGACATGTGCGGCCAAAGCGCGTAACTTTGAAACATCATACCGGTGTTACGCTTGTGCGGCGCGAGTCGCGTCACGTCCTCATCACCGAACAAAATCTTCCCTTCCTCCGGGATGTAAAAACCTGCCATGCTACGCAGCAGCGTCGTCTTGCCGCAGCCACTCGGGCCAAGCAGAAAAAAAAGTTCACCAGGTTCAATCGTGAGATCGAGTTGATGCAACGCCGTGACGGCTCCGAAACGCTTCGTCAGTTGCTGAATTTTAATAGAAATCATGCCGGGCGTGAACAGCCGCGGAGGCAAGATTTCACCCCCTGCCAAGTCAAAGTAATAAACCTTAACCAACGCAAGAGAACCGGTTGCCTCTCTGGCGCCGGTTTGTCTCTCTCCGTCTCAATTCCATGCCGACCCGAACCAAGCGAAAGCCCGCCGCCATTCACCCGGACCTCGAAAGCGTCCTCTACACCGAGGCCCAAATTAAAAAACGCGTGCGCTCGATCGCGCAGGAACTCAAAGCCACCTACGGGGACGGCGAGTTCACGATCGTCTCCCTCATCAACGGAGCGATCATGTTCACCGCAGATCTCATGCGTGAAATCGACAACCCCGTACGACTCGACTGCATACGCATATCCAGCTACGGTGAAAAAACGAAATCTGTCGGCACACCCCAAGTCGTAGCCAGCCTCACCCTCGACATCCTAAACCGTCACGTACTGATCGTGGACGACATTCTTGATACGGGTAAAACCCTCCAACTCGTCGCCGGTCTAGTTCGTAAACTCAATCCCGCCAGCCTGCGCTCCTGCGTACTGCTAGACAAAGTCGGTCGTCGTGAGGTCGACTTCGAAGCCGATTTCGTGGGCTTCAAAATCCCCGACAAATTTGTGATCGGCTATGGTCTAGATTTCGCCGAACGCTACCGCAATTTACCCTGTATCGGGGTGCTCAATCCCGCCCGCGCAAAATAATACCACACGTTAAGCTAAGTGCGCTCAATTACGTCGCGTACTAAATTTTGCCGCCGCCTTGCCCGGTTTGCGCCCGCGAGTCGCGTAGTCCTTAGCCTCAATCTTGGCCATTTTTCGATAATCGCCGGTGCGTAGTGCCTCAATTTGATCGCGCAATAAAGCCGCGCGTTCAAACTCCAGACGTCCGGAGGCCGACTGCATGTCCTCTTCGAGCTCGGCAATGACCGCAGCGACGTCATCCGCGTTTTCCGTGACGTTCGGCTCCTCATCTTTGCGACCCGAGCCGTCGTATAAGTGCAGACTAGATTGCGCTGAGCGCTTCACACTGCGCGGGGTAATACCATGTTCGAGATTGTAGGCGATTTGTTTTTCGCGGCGATAATTCGTAATCGCAATCGTGCGCTTAATGGAATCGGTCTGCTTATCAGCGTAGAAAATCACTCGACCTTTTTCGTGGCGCGCCGCGCGTCCCGCCGTCTGCACCAGACTGGTTTCGCTGCGCAAAAAACCTTCTTTGTCAGCATCAAGGATAGCAACCAACGCCACTTCGGGTAAATCCAGTCCTTCGCGCAGTAAGTTGATGCCTATGAGTACGTCAAAATTACCCAGCCTCAAGTTTCTCAAAATCTCCACACGCTCAATCGCATCAATATCCGAATGCAGGTATTCCACTTTGATTTTAGATTCCCGCAAGTAACTCGTGAGGTCTTCGGATAGTCGCTTAGTCAACGTCGTAACCAGCACGCGTTCTCCCGCAGCCACGGCGAGGTTGATCTCGCTCTTAAGGTTTTCAACTTGGCCCTTGGTCGAACGGATCGTAATCACCGGATCCAAAAGCCCTGTAGGTCGGATCAACTGCTCAGCGATCACCGCCGAACACTCTAATTCAAATTTAGCCGGCGTCGCCGATACATAAAGCGTTTGACCCGTAATTTGTTGAAACTCGGGAAAATTTTGCGGGCGGTTATCCAGCGCGGAGGGCAACCGAAATCCGAAATTCACCAGTGTCGTCTTGCGCGCCAAGTCTCCGTTAAACATGCCGCCTATTTGAGAGACTGTCGCGTGACTCTCGTCGATCATTAGTAAAAAATCTTTGGGAAAGAAATCGATGAGGCAAAAGGGCCGTGAACCAGGTTTACGCCCGGTCAGTTGCAGCGAGTAGTTTTCGATTCCATTGCAGAAACCCATTTCTTGCAACATCTCGAGATCATAGCTTACGCGCATTTTGATCCTTTGCGCTTCTAGGTAGAGTCCTTTCCCTTCGAAATAAGCCACCCGTTCCTCGAGTTCGGCCTTAATCGAGGCTATCGCCGGCTCGAGTTTACCCCGCGTCGTTACGTATTGGTTTGCCGGATAAAGATCGAATTGGTCCAGCGTCCGGATCACCTTGCCGCTAATCGGCTCAAACTCCGTGATCACATCTACGGCATCGCCAAAAAACTCCACGCGCAATCCGTGTTCGAGGTACGCCGGCATCACATCGACGACATCACCACGCACGCGAAAGCAGCCGCGTTTTAGCTCGTAGTCGTTGCGCTCGTAACGGTTTTCCACTAGCCGTTCGAGAAACGCGTTGCGCCCCAATTCATCGTGCATGCGAATCGCAATTCGCATCTCCGAAAATGTCTCAGGCGATCCGAGACCATAGATACATGAAACACTCGCGATCACGATCACGTCTTTACGCGACACGAGCGAACTCGTCGTCGCGATGCGCAAACGCTCGATCTCCTGGTTGATCGACGAATCTTTCTCAATGTACGTATCGCTCGAAGGTACGTAGGCCTCGGGCTGGTAGTAATCGTAGTAACTGACAAAATACTCGACGGCGTTGTCTGGAAAAAAATTCTTAAACTCTGAGTAAAGCTGCGCCGCGAGTGTCTTGTTGTGCGAAATGATCAAAGTCGGCCGATCACACTGAGCGATGACGTTGGCCATCGTGAAGGTCTTACCGGAGCCAGTCACGCCCAGGAGCGTCTGGTGTTTATTACCCGCCTTAATCGAGGCCACCAATTGCGCGATTGCCTGCGGCTGATCGCCTTTAGGCTGATAATCGGATGCGAGCTTGAAAAGCATGTTCAACCGGAAACCAACCTCCGCAAATCCGCAACCGTGAGCTCATCCAATCGCGCTACAACGCGATGAACTTTTCCGTGCAAAATCTCAGCTGGGTGCGTCGTCGCTACTCCTACCACCTTCATGCCACCCGCGTGCCCCGCTTCAATCCCGGGCAAAGCATCCTCAAACACTACGCAACGCGCCGGCGGTACGCCCGTCTTGGCTGATGCTTTCAAAAAAACGTCAGGATGCGGCTTACCCTGCGTCACGTCTTCTGAGGTCACCATCCCGCCAAACAAACCTTGAAACCCAAGTACGTCCAAAATCGTGGTAATATTTTCCCGATGAGTCGACGAGCCGATGCAATTGGGCACTCCCGCAGCCTTCAAACGGTCGAGAAAATTATGTACGCC
Organism: Opitutia bacterium; assembly: GCA_947458705.1. GTDB lineage: Bacteria > Verrucomicrobiota > Verrucomicrobiia > Opitutales > Opitutaceae > Tous-C4FEB. Next base: position 4,737 of record CANHAH010000100.1, read on the forward strand.
AGGCAAAGCCTTCAATCCGCGCTCCACTACAATCTCGCGGTACAGCGCTTCCTTGCGCAACGACAGTCGCTTCACCTGCGCCACATCTTCCGCCGCCGTCCAGCGCAACAGATGAGGTATAATCCACTCGTTCTTCTTACCGAAACCGACGGTGAAATGATCGCTGGGCAGGTTCTTTTTCTCTTCCGCCGCTAGCCGCTCCCAACTCTCTTCATGCGGTCGTGACGAATCGATGATCACGCCATCCCAATCGAACAACACCGCGATTTGATCGTCTGCCTGCATCGACATATACCCCACTCCACCGCACCGCGTCGTCGAGTCAAAGCCCGAAGATTTTCATCAACGCGCTCCAAAGCCCACCCCAGAAATGCCTCGCCCGGCTCGCATCGCCGTCGGCTGAAATTTCCTGACATAAAAATATCCCACGCCCGGCAAACAGATCATCAAACAGTGGATTCACACCGCGATAATAACTCCAAAACGTCTCCGCTCGCACGGGCCGGTAGTCGAGATTCGGCGTGAAGCCAACCGTTGCATCTTGATTGGCCCGCCGAGCCGGCGTCGCGTTGCCTTCGCGCTCGGCCAAGAGCTCCGCTCGCACCCCGCGGCTGCCTGCGACGATCAATCGGCAGGGTCCCACAAATTCAAAAAAACGAAACTGCAATGTCACCCAGGCCTGCCAGCGCCAGAGTTGCCAGCGACGCCGCATCTCCAGCTTTGAGCCTTCCGGCACGATGACCCCAGCCAAAAAACTCGGACGCAACACAATCGCTGCGCCCGCCGGCAACGTCAGTACCGCCAACTCGCTCTGCGAATTTGCTTGGTTTGAGAGCGTCACGCGTTGTTCGCCGCGCCCCGACCGCGCTTTGATCTCAAGCAACTCGATTAATCCTGTCGCCAAGCACGTAAACGGAATCCGCCAATCCAATAAAAATTTCGTCGCGCGTTCTACGCCTTCATCCGAGGCCTGTAAAAACCGGCTTTTCACCCACAGACGCTCACCAGGGTTCAATGCGATTTCCACCGAGACTCGACTCGTGGCCACTTCAGGTAACTCGGCTAATTCCGGCGTCAGTCGCACGGCGCGCCCACCTGCAATCAACGGCGCGACCCCAAAATATAGCACCAGCTTACCCACCGTCGGTCCGAGAAAATAGAGCGCCAGTGCGAGATAGACCCAATTGCACGATCGCGCCCACGCATCTTCCAAGTAATGCTGAACTTTAGATTTTTTGGCTTCGGCCAATTTTAACTCCGCTGTTTTTTTACCGAGCGCAAGCTCCAGACCGTCGCGCTCCCAGGTCATTCTCGTGTAGTCCTTCTGTAAAGTCTCAGCGCGGGCAATCGCAGTGGCGCGCAAGGCGATCATTTTCGTGCGTTGTAAGGCATTGGCGCGCTGTTGCTCTGAATTGCCCATCAATCGATCCCATGTGCTTTCGAGCGCCTTAAGTTGCTCGATGATTTTGCCGGCCTGATCGACCTTGGATCGCTCGGCCTTGATCTCTAGCTTCATCTGCTCCAACCGCTGCTCCACATCGCCGAGCGCAGACTTAATGTGCGCCCGCTCGCCATTGATCGTAAGAATCACATCGCGACGCCAATCCTCAAAGTTCACATTATCCCTTAGAAACAGCCACAGCCCGCCTGTACCCAGCCCTAGCGCCAGGATCAGACCCGCTGCTGCTGTTTTTCCCAACAACCAGCGCACGACATTTAGAAGTATTCCCATGTTAGCAACGGACCGCTTAAGCGCGATGAGTTACGATCATACAACGTTTTCAAACGACTGATGCCAATTGCTAAACCTGACGCCCTACTCAAGCTAAAGCCAGAAACAAGCAGCCGCATAACGCGGCAAAACAACCCTTGCATCCATGTCCAAAGCAATTGTCTCCACCCTGTACGATTCCGAGGTCTTCAAAATGGCTTGCCGGCAATTTGATCAAGCCGCCGATGCCATCAACCTACCCGATGATATCCGTGACCGCACCAAATACCCGCGGCGTTGCCTCGCGGTCGCCCTGCCCGTTAAGCGCGACAACGGTAGCGTCACCGTCTTCGAGGGCTACCGCGTCCAACACAATCTGTCCACCGGTCCGTCCAAAGGCGGCATCCGTTTCCACCAAAACGTCACCCTCGGAGAAGTTGCGGCCCTCGCAATGTGGATGAGTTGGAAATGCTCCCTCGTCGGCCTGCCCTACGGCGGCGCCAAGGGTGGCGTAATCGTCGATCCGAATCAACTTTCCCTCAACGAACTCGAACATCTCTCGCGCCGGTACATGCAGGAGATGGTCAACTTCCTCGGGCCACACGTTGACGTGCCCGCCCCCGATGTCGGCACGAACGAGCGCATCATGGGCTGGATGATGGACACATATTCGAATCACGTCGGCCACGTCGAACCCGGCATCGTCACCGGCAAACCCATCGCCCTCGGCGGTTCTCAAGGTCGACGTGAAGCCACGGGCGCCGGCGTCGCTTACCTGATTAAGCAATATCTACACGACCTCAAAATTCCCATCAAGAAATCCACGGTTGTAATCCAAGGCTTCGGTAATGTCGGCAGCGAGACCGCCCTCGCGCTTGATGCCTACGGAGCCAAAATCATCGCGATCTCTGATTATACTGGCGCCTATTACAACCCCAAGGGTATCGACCTCAAAAAAGCCTTAAAATATATCCAATACCAAAAGACGCTCCGTGATTTCGAGGGCGGTGAAGCGATCAGCAACGAGCAACTGCTCGAATTGAAATGCACCGTGCTCGTTCCCGCTGCACTCGAGCGCGTCATCACCGAGATTAACGCCCCAAAACTGCGGTGCCGCGTCCTCGCCGAGGCCGCCAACGGCCCGACGACCAACGCCGCCGACAAAATTATCGAGCAACGCGGCGACATAGAGATTATCCCCGACGTACTCTGCAACTCCGGTGGCGTCATCGTCTCCTACTTCGAATGGCTCCAGAATCTATCCAATTTCTACTGGAGCCGCGAAGAGGTGATCACAAAACTCTTTGGCATACTCGATAAGGCCAAAGCCTCCGTAGACGCGCAGAAAAATAAATTCCAATTCAGCCGCCGCCTCGCCGCGCTTACGCTCGGCATCCAGCGCGTAGCCGATGCTAAAGCCGCGCGCGGACTTTTCCCTTAAGCGGCTACAAACACCCAAGCGGCGCGTACTCACGCGCCGCTTTAGTGTTACCCGACGCGCACGATCAACGTCTCCGCGCCGTAAGTCACGCGGTCGCCCGCGCGCACTTTCTTGCGCTTCTGCGTTTCGACAACGCCGTTGAGACGCACTTGGCCATCAGCGATCACCTGCTTAGCGTCGCCACCTGAATCCGTCAGGCCAGCAAATTTGAGCAACTGGCACAATTCAATTGGTTCTTCACGCACGGTCACCAACGTGGGTTCAGCGTCATTTTTAGTCGGAGTCGGCATGTGGAAAAAGTCCGCCGTTTAACCCACCGCGAGCAACTCGACCTCAAAAATCAACGTCGCGCTAGGCGGGATCGCACCGGGATAACCGTGTTCACCATAAGCAAGGTGCGGCGGCAGCGTCATCTTTACTTTGTCGCCGACTTTCATTGTCGCGACGCCAACATCCCAGCCCTCGATCACCTGCCCTGCGCCAAGCACAAAGGTAAACGGCTCGTTGCGATCCACCGAGCTGTCGAACTTCGAGCCGTCTTCAAACGTGCCCGTATAATGGACCGTGACCGAGCGACCCTTTTTGGGCGCAGCGCCGGAGCCGTTTTTGAGAACTTCGATTTTGATTTCTGGGAGTGCCATCTCCCGATTCCCGTCAAACCCTCTCCCGCGTCAATCCTGCATCGCCGACGCCGCTGCGCCCGCGCCATTGACGCCGCCCCGCAATCCGACCAGCACCAACCTCGATGAAGCCCCCCCAACTCCTCACCCTAGTCTCGTTGTTCGTCCTCATTTCATTAGCCTCACTCTCTGCCGCTCCGATGACTTCGATCACCTACCCCGCCGCTTCCGGCCCAGGCCAAGCCAAACATATCGTCTTTCTCACTGGCGACGAAGAATACCGCTCTGAAGAAGGCCTGCCCATGCTGGCTAAGATACTCAGCCAGCGCTACGGCTTTACCTGCACCGTGCTCTTCGCACTCGATCCTGACGGCACGATCAATCCCGACAATAATACCAGCCTCTCCGACCCCGCCGCACTCGACCGTGCCGACGGTATCGTGATGGGCCTGCGCTTCCGCCAGTGGCCCGATGCCGCGATGCAGCGCTTCGCCGCTGCCGTCGCGCGCGGCATCCCGATCGTCGCTCTGCGCACCAGCACCCACGCCTTCAACTTCCCCGCCAAAAGCTCCAGCGCCTACAAATCATTCAACAACTTCGGCCGCGAGGTTCTCGGGGAAAATTGGGTCAGCCACTGGGGCGCCAACCGCCGCGGCGCCACCCGAGGCATTATCGAACCCGGCGCCGAGAGCGATCCATTGCTCCGAGGCGTCACCGCGATTTTCGGCGACTCAGGCGTCTATGAAACCCATCCTGTCGCCGACGCCAAAATCCTCGTCCGCGGTCAGGTTCTCACTGGCATGAATCCCACCGACGCACCCGATACCTACCTTAAGAAACGCAAATCCGACGGCGTCGAACAACCCATCAACGACCCGCTCATGCCACTCGCCTGGACGCGCGTAAACCACAACGCCAACGGCACGATCAACCGCGTGTTCTGCACCACAATGGGCGCCGCCACCGATCTCGCCAACGAAGACTTCCGCCGTCTCGTCATCAACGCCGTCCTCGCCGGCTTCGCCCTCGACATTCCTGCGCGCGCTGATGTGAGCTACGTCGACGCGTTTGCCCCCACACCCTACGCCTTCAAGGGCTACCGTCGCGGCCTCACGCCTGCTGATCACGCCCTCGGCCTGGTCCTCCGCGCCGGCACTCCCCCGCCTCCCGCACCTGCGAAAAAAGACTGATCGGTCCCGCGATGTCCGAACTTCCCACCACGCTTTCGCTCGAGCCCATAGGCTATATTCGCACGGGCAAAAAGGTAAAGTTTCAGGCCCTTCACCAACCATCCGAGCAACAACCCGAGCGCAACATTCTCGAGCTCGTCCCCGGCCACAATTACGAGCAAGCGCTTCGTGATCTCGCCGGTTTTTCCCGCGTCTGGCTCATATGGTGGTTTCATCGCAACACCACCTGGCGTCCCCAAGTCATTCCGCCGCGTGGACCTGCCCAACGGCGCGGAGTCTTCGCCACACGTTCGCCGCATCGCCCCAATCCGCTCGGACTCACACCCGTGCAGCTCATCGCGATCGAGGCTCGCCGCCTGATCCTCGGTGAATGCGATCTCGTGGACGGCACGCCGGTCTTCGACCTCAAACCCTATGTCCCAGCTTACGACAGTTTCCCCGAAGCCAGCGCCGGTTGGATCGAAGAAGTCGACGCACTCACCCGCCAACCGCCGCAATTTAAAGTTCTCTATTCTCCGAG
>CANHAH010000101.1 GCA_947458705.1 Opitutia bacterium
ACGATCGCCGGCACCTCGCCGATGGCTGCTGCGATGTCAGCCATAGAATCCACGACGTCGGGCACGAAGTGACGTTTCAAAAGTAAGTCGCGTGGCGGATAACCGCAGACGATGAGCTCAGGGAAAACGACGAGTTCGGCGCCTTGGGCGACGAGCGCGGCGTAAGCAGCGAGAATTTGACGGCGATTGCCGGCGAGGTCGCCGACGGTCGGATTAAGCTGGGCGAGGCCGAGACGCATGGAAGTTACGAGAGGAAAAGCCTGCGGGTCTTTTGGCGAGGCGCAACTCGCAAGGCTTGCACGTTTCGCGGAAGGTGCGCTTTGTTACGGATATGCACGTGTTTCGGTTTTCCCTTGTTTTCGCCTCTTTGGCGGTGGCAAATTGCGCCTTCGCTCAAGCTGACCCGCTCTCTCTGGCGCAGGCCTTGGGCGCTGTCGAAGGCGTTAATGTCACCGTACTGTTAAGTCGTGAGTCCGCGGCGCAGGCCTTGGAAGTTTCGAATCAGCAGCGTGTGGGCCTCATGCCAATCGTGGGCTTGAGCGGTAATCAAAGGCGCACCGAAGCGGTTTCGGTTGCGAGTAGCGGAGCTCTTACGCAGACCCCCGCGACTAACCGCTTTGAAGTAAAGCTAACGAGCAGCATCGCGGTCTTAAATCCTCAACAACTCTCAGCCTACAAGTCCTCGCGCGTCGGTTTAGCCGTTGCGCAGGCTGATTATCAAATGACTCTGCAAACCGCGCTTACCTCTGTGGCGCAGACGTTCTTCACGCATTTGAGAAACCTCCGTCGCATTGAAGTCTTGGACGCCAACACCGCTCGTGCCAAAGCGCTTGTCGATCTTGCGCTCAACCAGTTGAGCGCTGGCGTGGCGACGCAGATCGATGTGACCCGAGCGGAATCCCTCCTAGCCCAAGCCGAGCAAGCCCGCTTACAACAAGACACCGTCGTTTACCAAAGTGCGTTATTGTTGCAGCGTTTACTGGATTTAGACCCCGCGCGTCGTTTGGCCTTGGCTGATTTCGAGGTGAGACGCGTGAACGCAGGCAATTTCGCCGATGGCTTCGAGCAGACGACCTTTGCGAAACGGGCTGATTGGCTCCGTGCGCAAAAGGCTGTCGAACAGGCTAAATTCGATGTCCAAACCGCCAAGTTTCAACGTCTCCCCGCTCTCGGACTTAATGGCGAGTACGGTTACGTCTCCGCTGAGATTTTGGACAACGCAAATCAACAAACCTGGTTCGCTGGCGCGACGGTGACGGTTCCGATCTTCGATGGTTTCAAAAGCGGCGCTGATCGCCGCGCCGCGCTTTCGCGCCAACGTGCCCAAACCGTGCGCTTGCATAATCTCGAGCTGCAAATCTCCGCTGAGCTCCGCCTCGCCCAACAAGACGCGGCCTCACGTTTCGCCCAGATCGCCGTGGCGGAAAAAAGCCTGCACCTCGCTGAGCAAGAACTGGATCTCGCGCAGAAACGTTTTCAACAAGGAGTCGCCGATAATCGCGAGATCATCGAAGCGCAGAATCGCCTTGCGATCGCTAGCGACGGACGCGTTGAAGCCGTTTACCAATACAATCTCAGCCGCGTTGAGCTCGCCCGCGCCAAGGGCGAGGTGCGTGGCATCCTCTCGGAGCGCGTGGAATGAGCGCAGTGCCATTGTTAATCCTCGCTTCGGCTTCGCCGCGCCGGCGGGAGTTACTCGCGCAACTCGAAGTGAGCTTTACCGTCGTTACGGCCCTGGTGACCGAGCATGAAGATCCCACTACGGATCCACGCGTTATGGTTGCACACAACGCAGCACTTAAAGCTGATTGGGTCGCAGAGCGACATCCTGAGGCGCTCGTACTTGGGGCCGACACCACGGTTTTTCTCGAAGGAGCCGCATTGAATAAACCCGCCGATGCTGCCGAAGCGCGCGAGATGTTGCGGCGCTTGAGCGGTCGCACGCACACGGTGTTTACTGGTTTGGCTTTGAGGCGCTTGAGCGATGGACTGCGTATCGATGATGGCGAGTCGAGCGAGGTTACTTTTAAGTCTTTCGGCGACGACGTGATTGAAGCTTATCTATCACGCGTACAAACACTTGACAAGGCGGGCGGCTACGGGATTCAAGATCATCCCGACTTGATCGTCGAACGTTATCAGGGGTCGTTATCGAATATCATCGGTTTGCCCTTAGAAACAACGAAACAAATTTTGACCCGGGGCGGTCTGCTGCGCTGAATGGTACTCATCCTTCCCGAAGCCCAGCGTTCATGAGTACCCTTTTAAGTGAGCCGCCACCGACCCGATCACGCCGGGCTTTGCCGCGGCTATCAACGAACCCAGAGGTGCGTTCGATTCAAATCGGCGTGATCGGGACGCTCGTGTTGCACCTGCTGCTGTTTGTGGCGGCCCCGTATTTGTTGAAAGTAGCTCCTGAGTCCTTGGTGCCGCGCACGCCACCACCCCAGACCTTCAGTATCGAAATGGCGCCCGAGGAGTTTGAAGCGCCTAAGTTGCAACCCAAGCCGCTGCCTTCGAAGTTCGTGGAGGCCAATCCTGATGCACCGGATAATCCGCCCGATAAGACGAATAATTTCAGTTTCATGAACCAGCAGGTCGCGCAGGAGAAGCCGACGCCAAACGGCAAGAACGACATGCCCGCGCTCGAGGTGAAAAAAGATATTCAATCCACTCAGATCGTCGACGGCCAACTCACCAAGCCGCAGGAATCGGTGCCGATGGCTCCGCCCGTCGAAGTCGCCGCCAAAGACGCACCGCTAGAGGCCCCAAAGCAGGAACAAAATCCACTCTCGGGCTTTGAGAAGAAAGAAGGCGACAACGCGGATGCCTTTGGCAGCAACATCGCCAAATTGGTCGAGGGTGCTAAAGCGGTGCCCGAGCGGGTTGAAGGCATCAAGAATGCGCCGCTCCTTCAAGGTGCACAGGCGAGCACGTCCAAAATTGATCGCCAGAAACCGCAGCCTCGTCCCGTGCTGCAAAAGCAGCAGGTGCGTCCCGGTATTTTCTCGGACAATAAATTTGGTACGATGAACATCGGGCCCACCGCGGTCGACGCACGTTGGAGTAATTACGGTGTTTATCTGCAACGCATGATTGAGACCGTGCAGATCCAGTGGGACCGCATCTTGCTCTCAAGCTCACTTTATCCACCCTCGGGCACGACGGTTACCGTGAGTTTTCGAATGGATTCTGACGGCAAGATTACGACGATTATTGACGTCAAGAACACCTCCAGCGAACAAGGTAAAGAAGCGTGCATCAGCGCGATAACGGCGCGTTCGCCATACGGGAAATGGTCCGAGGACATGGTTGCGATGTTGGGTAACTCACAGGATATGACGTTCACCTTTAATTATCAGTGAGCGGCGTGCTGGAGAGTTTTTGGACGGGTGTGCCACTCGGTCGCGAAGTGACACGTATCGTCAGCGACGTGAATGGTCTGGCGGCTTTCGTGAAACCCGCCGGCGTGTTATCGCATCCCAACCAATCGTCGGATCAACCGAAGGCCTTGGTCGACGCGAGGTACACGCTCAATGGTGAATTTTACGAATGGCGCGATGCGGCCGGCGCCGTGCGGCGACTTTGGTTGTTGAACCGGCTCGATTCGGCGACCTCGGGAGTGATGCTCGTGGCCGCCAGCGAGGAATTGGCTAAGGAGATTCGGGCGCAATTTAAACGAAAACAGGTGAGAAAAGTTTATCACGCGCTGGTTTTTGGCGCGCCGGCGAAGTCGGTGGAACTCTGGCGCGATCTTCTCGCTGTGGAAAAAAAAGGCGGCCAGATCCGCACCGCGGCCCACGCCGGTCACATGCCATCAGAGAGCCGCATGAGCGTCGTGCGCGTCGGGCGCAAGCAACCGAAGGTCACGTTGATCCGCCTCGAACCGCAGACAGGGCGCAGTCATCAACTCCGAGTGCAATGCGCTAAGCGTCATCTCCCGATCGTCGGCGACCAAACGTATGGCGATTTTACGCGTAATCGCGCCTTCGCCAAACAGGCGGAAACGAAACGGCTCTTTTTGCATTCGCTGGAGACGAGTTTCGCCTACGCCTGGCACGGCAAGGAGTTTGATTTTGCGGCGAAGGCTCCTCTGCCGGCTGAATTCGAAGCGTGCCTTTGATGGGTCGCTAATCGTTTCGGCGATGCGATGTTACCGCAGACTTCCCTCGACGCGTTGTTTGTGTTTCTTTGCTTAGCTCAACGTTATGATTTTGCCGAAATCCAATCGCCTCAGCCCGGAGCAACTCGCCGAAATCACCGCCATCGTCGCGGAATTTGGCTGCAAAATACAGCCGATCATTGGCGCGGTGCGTTCCATTTACGCGATTGTCGGTGATGAGCGCGATGACCTCATGATCAACCGAATTGAGGGGTTGGAGTACATTGATCGCATCGATCGCATTCAGTCGCCGTTCAAACTCATGGACAAACGCTCTGACTTGGCCAGCCACCGAATCAAAATCGGTGGGGTCACGCTTGGCGAGGAACTGTTCGTCATCGCGGGCGCCTGCACCATCGATCCGAAGAACCCAAATTACTTCTACGAAACCGCGGCGGCGGTGAAGGAAGCCGGGGCCAACGCGCTGCGCGGAGGCGTGTGGAAGCCGCGCACCAATCCGTACTCATTTCAGGGCGATGTTAAGTCGCTGGATATTTTGATGGAGGCCTCGCGCCGCACGGGTTTGCCCGTTGATACCGAGGTGATGGAAGAAGCGCACATTGCTCTCGCGCTCGACGCAGGCGTGACGACGCTTCAGGTCGGCGCCCGCAATGCCCTCAATTACTCGCTCCTGCGCGCGATTGGCAAAGCGATAGGCGAGCGCGACGCCGCGGTCTTGCTCAAGCGCAGTATTCACATGGGCCCGATCAACGAATTCATCTCGGCCGCCGAATACATCGCGGCGTTCGGTAACCCCAACGTTATTCTTTGCCCGCGCGGAACCACGCCCACGCTCGACGGCTATCGGAATCACCCCGACGAAAGCATCACTCCACTATTGAAAGAGAAAACATGGGCGCCCGTCGTCGTGGATCCTTCTCACTCGGTCGGCAAGGCGAGTTACGTGCCGGCTGCTGCGCTTGCCGCTGTCGCATATGGCGCAGATGGACTTTGCATTGAGGCGCACGTTGAACCGACGAAAGGAATTGGCGATGATCCTAAACAAGCGCTCACGCCAGAGGTGCTCAAGAAGACGATTACCCAGGCTAAACAACTCTGGGCCCTCCGCCGCTGTTAAAAGCCCCGTTCACAGTAAGCTCAGTTGCGAGTCGTCCGTCGGCGTGATGGTGATTTTCCGTTTGGGTTTTGCCGTCAGGGTTGGTGCGGGCAAAGCCACGGTGGCGTCGTCGCTTTCAAGTTTCGCGAGGATAGTTTTCGCGCGGTCGATCACACTCAAAGGCAAGCCGGCGAGGCGGGCGACTTGGATGCCGTAGCTGCGATCCGCGGCGCCGGGGACGACGCGACGCATGAAGACGATGTCGTCGTTCCACTCCTTCACCGCGACTGAGAAGTTGCGCAGGCGCGGGAGGTGTTTGTCGAGTTGCGTGAGCTCTTGGTAATGAGTCGCAAAGAGTGTACGCGGGCCGCGCTCGGGCTCGCGATGGAGGTGTTCGACCACCGCCCAGGCGATGCTGAGGCCGTCGTAGGTCGAGGTGCCGCGGCCGATCTCGTCGAGGATGATGAGCGAGCGCACGGTGGCGTTGTTGAGGATGTTGGCGGTCTCGTTCATCTCGACCATGAAGGTCGAGTTGCCGCGCGCGAGATCGTCGCTGGCACCGACGCGGGAGAAAATGCGATCTACGAGGCCGACGCGGCAGATTTTCGCGGGCGCCCAGCAGCCGACTTGGGCCATGAGCGTGATTAGGGCTACTTGGCGAATGTAGGTCGATTTGCCGGCCATGTTGGGACCGGTGAGCAACGCGATCTGAGCATCGTCGCAGGCGAGCAAAGTGTCGTTGGGTACGAAGGCCGAGGTGGCACCGCGCGCGAGAGCGACATCGGCGGACTTGAGCATTTGTTCGACGACCGGGTGGCGGCCTTCGGTGATCTCTAAGACGTCGCCTTCATCCAGGACGGGGCGGCAATAATCCCATTCGCGGGCAAGCAGGGCCCAGCCGGCGAGCACGTCGAGTTCGGCGAGTGCATCTGCGGTTTGCGCGAGCGCGATGGAATCGTCGAGAATCGCGGCGATGAGGGTCGCGAAGAGAGCGTGTTCGCGGGCGAGGGCGTTTTCCTCGGCGTGAAAGATTTCCTTCTCTTTTAGCTTAAGCGCCTCGGTGACGTAGCGCTCGCCGCCGACGGTGGTCTGGCGACGAATGTAGTCGGCGGGGACGAGGTGGAGGTTGGCCTTGGTGACTTCGATGTAGTAACCAAAATTATTCGTGAAGCGGACTTTCAGGCTGCGGATGCCGGTGCGTTCTTGCTCGGCGCGCTCGAGATCGGAGAGCCAGGTTTTGTTGTCGGTCGTGAGCGCGCGCAGGCGGTCGAGTTCGGCGTCGTAACCGGCGCGGATGAAATTGCCGTCGGTGAAATCGGCCGGTAATTCGTCGGCGAGAGCGCAGACGAGCAGCTGGCGAAGCGGCGGTAGTTCTTGGAGTTGTGCGCTGATCGCGGTCAACGCCTCCGACGCACCGAAGGCCGCGAGCGTGGCGCGGAGCTCGGGCAATTGGAGGAGCGTGTCGCGGATGCCGCCGAGTTCGCGGGGATTGCGGAGGCGATTTTGGAGTCGGCCGAGAATGCGTGGGATGTCGCGGATGTGGCCAAGACGTTCACGCAATGTGCCGAGCGGAGTGGGTTGAGCGAGGAGTTCGCCGACGAGTTGTTGGCGACGATGAATCTCACCGAGCTCCAGTGTGGGCGAGGCGAGCCAGCGCTCGAGAAGACGCGCGCCCGTGGGGGTTACGGTGCGGTTGATCGCGGTGAGAAGTGAGCCGTCGCGGGTGCCGCGCGAAGAGGTGAAGATCTCGAGATTGCGGAGCGTCGCCGGGTCGAGCAGGAGCGTACGGGCGCTGCGGTATTCTTGTAGGCCGCGGAGGTTTTCCGGTTTGGCGCAGAGATTCTCGGTCGCGTAGTATACGAGCGCTCCGGCGGGCCCTAGGGCGGGGTGCGTGTGCGCGAAGCCGAAGCCCTGGAGGTTGAGCACGCCAAGCGTGTCCATGACCGTCTTGGCGCCCGTGGCGGTTTCAAAATGGTAGCCGGCGAGCTCGGTCGTGAGGCGGCCGAGGCAAAACGCATGGAGCGCGTGGGTGGCGGCTTGATCGTGCGGCGCGGCGGCCCAGCGGACGAGGGCGCCGTCGGGCACCAGCAGCTCGGCCGGATCAAGGGCGGTCAAGACGGGGAGGAGATCAGCGATCGTGGCATCGGTCGCGACGCGGAACTCGCCGGTGGATAGATCCAGCCAAGCGGCGTGAAGGCCGGCACTGTCGTGGGCGAGGGCGCAGAGGTAGTGGTTGTGCGCGGCGTCGAGTTGAGCGGCGTTGAGCGTAGTACCGGGGCTGAGTATGCGGGTGAGTTGACGACGGACGAGTTTGCCGGCTTGGGCTGGCTCGGCTTGATCGCAGATGGCGACTTTTTTGCCCGCGGCGAGAAGCTTGGTGACGTAGTTGTCGAGCGAGACGGACGGGAGTCCGGCCATCGCGTGGTCCTGGCGCTTGGTGAGCGTGAGACCAAGTATCTTGGAAGCGACCACGGCGTCCTCGAAGAAGAGCTCGTAGAAGTCGCCTAGGCGGAAGAGCAACAACGTGTCTTTGGCTAGCCCGCGCTTCACCTCAAAGTACTGCTGCATCATCGGGGTGAGCTTGGGGACGTCGGACATGGAGCGAGGATTGGAAACCACGAACGCGGCGAAATACACGAAAAAATGAGCAGAACCTTGCCCGCGGCAACGATTCCCGTCTTTGGTTTCGGGTGTGGTGCCACTCTTTCATCGTGATCTTGGCGGTGCGGGGAAACCGCCGTTGGTGATTCTGCACGGCCTCTTGGGCTCTTCGCGGAATTGGCAAACGGCTGGGCGCGAACTCACGGACATGTATCACGTGCTCGCCCTTGATCTGCGGAACCACGGCGGTTCACCGCATGATGACGAGATGACCTACGCTGCGATGGCCGGAGACGTAATCGCGTGGCTCGATGTGCAAGGCCTAGCGCGGGTCACGCTGCTCGGGCACAGCATGGGCGGAAAGGTGGCGATGCTCCTCGCGTGTCGGCATCCCGATCGCGTGGCGCGACTGATCGTCGTCGATATCGCGCCGAAAGATTATTTCTGGGTGGCGCATCGGGCGGAGTTTGCCGCGATGAACGAACTCGATCTCACGAGCCTGCAATCGCGCGCCGAAGCCGAACTCCGCTTCGAGGCGCGCGTGGACGACTGGGCGATGCGGAAGTTTATCGCGACGAACCTCGAGCGCACCCCCGACGGCAACGGCTGGCGTTGGGTGATTCACTTGCCCGCGGTGACAGCCGCATTGCCCGCGATGGAAAAGAATCCCCTCGGCTCGGACGAACGGTTTGCCGGCGAGACGCTCTTCGTGATCGGCGGAAAATCGCGCTACGTGTTAAAGGAAGACGAAGCGCAGGTGCGCGCGCATTTTCCGCAAGCGCAGATCGAGACCATCCCCGAATCCGGCCACAACCCGCACATGGAAACCCGCGAAGCCTTCGTGCGCATCGTTCGGGCGAGGCGCTAAACGTGCGCCTATTTAGCCCGACTGCGCGTAGAGATAACGCTGAAAGCCGTTGAAGGCTGCGTTGATCAACGTTGGTGGACCGACGTCGGCGACCGCATCGGCGATCGAGTTCTTGTATTTCAAGCGCAGCAACGCCGTCAGCTTATCGTGGGCAACTCATCCACGCCGACGGTCACGTAGTGCGAGAGCACGTAATCCAGAAACACCTGCTGCTTGGAATTAAAATGTGGCGAAATTTCCGCCTTGGCCTTGTGGGCACGATCTTCGCGCGTGAGCGTCGGCATTGCGTAAGCGACGTGTGCGAGGACATCGATAAGATCGCTCCTTTTGCCTCGATGATCCGTTGCATTTCGTCGAGCTGCGCCAGGCCAAATCCTTTCTCCGCCAAACCCTCCAACAGTTTAGTCCGCTTCTCAGGCGCAGACTACAGCGTTACTTGCGGAGAATCTTACTGCCCTCGACGTGGCCTCAGCCCGCCGATTGCAAGGCGAGGTCGATGTGCTCGGCGCGTGTCTCGGCTTAGTTCGCTCTTTCAGGATGATAACAGCTTAAAGAGCGGCTCGTTGATGTAGAAGTTGGTGCGGCCCAGCTTGAGTTTGCGCACGAAGCCGGCGGCACAAAGATCGGTCAGGTATTTGGTGGCGGTCTGGCGAGATACGCCGAGATCCCGTTCGATAAAATCGATCTTCGTGTAAGGGTGGCGGAAAAGATTGTTGATCAAATCCTGGCTGTAGAGGCGCGGCAGTGCGGTGCGCAGGCGCTGCTTGGTGCCCTGCATGAGGTTGCGAATTCCGTGAACCTGGGCAATCGTCTGCCGTGAAGTCTCCTCGACCGCGCGCAAGATATAAAGCACCCACGCGGCCCATTCCCCGGTGTCGCGCACGGTTTGGAGGTGCATATAATACTCGGCCTTGTGGCGCACAATGTAGCGGCTGAGGTAAAGCACCGGCAGATCTAGCATACCGTGCAGCACCAAGTGCAGCAGGTTGAGAATACGCCCCGTGCGACCGTTGCCGTCGTAAAACGGATGGATGCTCTCGAACTGATGATGGAGCACAGCCATGCGCACCAGCGGATCGATTGCGCCGGGCTCATCGCCCAGATGAAAGTATTCGAGGAAATTCCCCATCAGGCGCGCGACCTCATCGGCGTCCTGCGGCGGTGTATAGATGACTGCGCCCGTCTCTTGGTTTTTGAGCACGGTGCCGGGCAGCCTGCGCAGGCCGGTGCGGCTTTGCAAAAGCGTGGCTTGGATCGCGAGCACGTCGTCCAACCGCAGGAAACGTTGTTCGCGCACGCGGGCGAAACCGAGTTTGAGGGCGGCGGCGTAACTGTGAACCTCCTTGGTGGCCAGCGAGGGAAACTGGGCGGCGATGGCATCGCCTTGAAACAGCTCATCTTCCGTGGTGACGATGTTTTCGATTTCGGAGGAGTCCTTGGCCTCTTGCAGGGCGAGAGTGTCGATCAGGATGGATTCGTTTGGAATCGTGCCCGCAGCTCCTTTGA
>CANHAH010000102.1 GCA_947458705.1 Opitutia bacterium
AGCGGCTCACCCCAGCCCCATTGGCCGTTGTTGCCGTCGCCCTGGCCGTTGCGGACGGTGGAGTCGCCGATGAGAAACAACGTGGGTAATTTCGGGTCGGCGGGTACAGGCAACGACCGGCGCGCGCGGGCGGCGTTGAAGGTTGCGGCGGCGGGCGCCGGGGCGACGGCTTCACCTTGAGCGGAGAACGTGCGGGCGAACGGCGCGCCGTTGAGGTTTTTGAGGGCCGCGACGACGAGGCGGGCGTTGAGGTCGGCACCTTCGGGGCTCGTGTGCGTGTGGTCTTTTGGAAAAAACGGTTTCACGGCCGCTGTGCCGCGGCGTTCATATTCGTCGGCGATGAGTGTCGTGAGATCTATGAAGGCGACGTTTTCGATTTTACCGAGTTCTGCGGCGAAAGCGCTCCACGGGCCATTGGTGCGCTCGACTTTGCCGTCGCGCCATTCATTGCGGACGGTGAGCGATAGGAGTACGGGAGTGGCTTTTTTGGCGCGGACCTCGGCAATCATTTTGCGTACATACCACCCGAAAGAGTGAACAAGCTCGGGTTTTTTGGTGAGGAGATTGTCGATCTGCTCAGTTTCATCCCCTAGAGAGCGGATCGAGCCGCGAGCGCGGGAGGCGTCGTTGATGGCTCCAGCGTCGTTGTGACCGAATTGGATGAGCACGGTGTCGCCTGCTTTGACTTGGGCGAGCAACTGATCCCAAAGGCCCTCGGTGATAAACGTGCGGCTGCTACGGCCACCGCGGGCGGAGTTGACCACGTTGATTTTAGCGGAGTCAAAATATGCGGTGAAGGGTACGCCCCAACCGGTGGCGGTGGGCGGGCCTTTGGCCGCCGTAGAGTCGCCGGCGATGAAGAGCGTTGGCAGAGCGAGGTTGAGGGTCTTGGTAGTGACGGGCTCGGCCTTGGCGAGGGGCGGAGGGAGCGTGGTGTCGGTGGAAGTGGGCGCCGTGATCGGCGCGGCTAAAAGGGCGAGGGTGAAGAAAGCCGTAATAGAGAACATCGTGGGATGCCGCAAAACTTGGATCGCCTAGTTCGCTAGGCCAAGCCTCAGGTAGATAACCTATCTCCGGACCGTCCGATGAATGACGCAAGTGAGGTTGCAACGAAACGACACTCCCTGCGTCCTAATTGCTGTCACGTGAGCCTTGCTTGGTTTAAATCGACACCTCGAAAAATTTATGCCCCCCCTTTGTAATTTATTTTGTACATTGCTCGTTTTGTTATCCCTTATCGCGCGTGCGAGTGAAGCTCCCACCGATTGGATCGACCCTGACACAGGGCATCGTGTGGTGCGCCTCTCGCAAGAACCGGGTACTGCGAGCCTCTATTTTCATCAGAACGCCTATTCGCCCGACGGTAAAAAATTGATCGTCACTTCGCCTAATGGAATTTCCACGATCGACCTCTTGACCCGCATTATTGAACCCATCGTAAAGGAGCGGGTGAGCGTTATCGTCGCTGGCCGTAAAAGCGGACTCGTTTACTATTCTAAGCGCGTGACGTTTGAGACGACTCAGACCGACGGCACAAAGATAACTGTCGCCGAAAACGTAATCTTCGCGACCCACCTCACGACCAAAGCTACACGTGAAATTGCTAAGCTTCCACGCGGCGGGATCGTTTCGATCAACGCTGACGAAACGTTAATGCTTGGTTCCTACGTCGAAGGCGATCCGGGTATTTTTGCGCGCGACGCTGCCGGTCGTCCCGCGTCAGGCAAGGTAGGAGCAGCGGAAACATTCCAAGCTGATTACCGCGCGAACGGGCCGGATGGAAAACCGCTGAGCTTTGCCGAGGCCAAGGAAGTTCGCATGAACGAGCAACTCGAGCGTCGGCTGAAACGGACGATGTTCACTGTAAATATCGCGACAGGTGAAATCAAAATCGTGCACACCTCGACGGACTGGTTGAACCACCTGCAATTCTCTCCGACCGATCCTAGCTTAATCATGTTTTGTCATGAAGGGCCGTGGCACAAAATCGACCGCATCTGGACTATTCGCACCGACGGCAGCGCGCTTACGAAAATCCACACGCGCACGATGAATATGGAAATCGCTGGGCATGAATTCTTCAGTGCTGACGGTAAAATGATTTGGTACGATTTGCAGACGCCGCGTGGTGAAGATTTTTGGGTTGCGGGATACGAACTCGCGAGCGGACGTCGTACCTGGTGGCACCTCCAGCGTGACGAGTGGTCGGTGCATTTTAACGTTTCACCTGACGGTCGTCTTTTCGCCGGCGATGGTGGTGACCACGAAATGGTCGCGCACGCCAAAGATGGAAAATGGATTTATTTATTCACGCCGCAGCGCATCCCTGATGTGGCTGGCATTAAGAATCCTGAATCAGCGAACCTGATTGATCCGGGATTTTTTCAGAGCGAACGTCTCGTGAATCTCTCCAAACACGATTATCGCTTAGAACCCAACGTTACATTCACGCCCGACATGAAGTGGATTGTGTTTCGCTCCAACATGACCGGTGTCGTTCACACATACGCGGTGGAAATTGCTAAGGCAAAGTGAGTCGAGATCTCGGTTTTATTTTTTATTTGGCGCAGCGGATTTTCCGCTTTCATCGACGATGGTGGGCGTGCCGATTTCAACTTTGCCCTCTTTGGCGAGCGGCGCGTTGACCAGCTCGGGGAGCTTTGTCTCACGGCCGAAGTGCGGTCCCCCGGCGCTGATCATCGAAGGTAAAACTTCAGCGAGCGAAACACCGTTAGACGGTGTGCTCAACTTCGCCTGCCAGAGGAGTATTTTCTTTTTCCCTTTCGCAGCGGCGAAATCATAGGCGGAGACGACCACGAAATAGCGTTCGTCGCGGGCGGCTTGGAGGACATCTTCCCGTTTGAAATCAAAGACGCCGATATTTTTGAGCGTGTTGCCGGCAACGAGGGCGAGCATCTCACGTTGATTCCAGAATTGCTGCTGCGGATTTTCGGCGTCACCGACGTCGTCGATCTGCGGGTTCATGTAACCCCAGTGAAAGACGAGCAACAGCGTAGGCGCGGGCGTTTTGGTGCCGACAACGTAGTAATTTTGCGCGGCGAGTGCTTTGGCGAGCAGCTTGGCGACTGGTGCGGGCGCTGGGCTTTTCTCGCCAGCGACCACTGACCCGGCTTCACGGTAGCCGGCCAGCACAGGGTAATAGAAAGCGGGTTGTTCCTTGGTCGGAGGGGTGACGGCGCGCCCGGCTTCGGTCATGTCTACGACAACGTTGACGTCGGTGTCTTTGGCCGCGCCGAAGCCTAAGAAACCAGCGTAAGTGGAAGAGACCTGACTAAGCGAAAGGGCGAGTGCGACGCCGAGAACGAGGCGACGCGCCACGGGTGAACGGACGGACATGGTGGCTAAGACGCGCCACCGTCGAGGAAGTTTCTAGCTCGAGCTGCGTTGCGCGATCAGAAGTTAAACTGGTCGATGTTGCCCTGATTAAAAATGAAGGGCTTCCCGAGGAGGATGTTATCGCCCTCGATGGCGAATGAACCAAGGGAGCCGGCCTTGAAGGATTTGGCGCCTTTTTTTAATTCGTCTTTGGCCAGGGCGACGCCGGCGTAGATCGTGAGGTAGCCCAGGTCGCCCGTGTTCCAGAGGATGACGCTGTCGGTCACCCTGGCGTGCACGTAGCGTTTGTTTTCGTTGGGGAGGCCGAGGCCCATGACTTTCACTTTGCCCGTGAGGCCGGCTTGTTTGACGGCTTCGGCGGCGCCGGGGACGCCGGGCGAGCAAATGGCCATGATGAGTTTGAGTTTGGGATTGGCGCTAAGCAGCGCGGTCGCCTCGGATTGGGCTTTGTCTTTTAGGTCGTCGCAGGGACGGACGGCGACGAGTTTCATCTTAGGAAATTTTTCCTTCAGGCGGGCTTCGACGTGTTTTTGCCACTCGCGCTGGTTGGCGGCGGTGAGCGAGCCGACAATCATGGCAAACTCTCCTTCTTCGCCAACCAGGCGCGCGGCTTCATCCATCAGCGTTTGGCCGATGCCTTGAGGGGTGGCTTGGTTGACAAAAAACGAGCGGGCGTCGGACATGGCATCGGCGTCGTAGGTGAGGACCTTGATTCCCTGCTTTTGGGCTTTGCGGAGGGCGGTGGAGATACCCTCTTTGTTTTCCGCGGCAACGGCGATGACGTCCACGCCAAGTGTGATCCAGTTCTCGACGATCTCGTTTTGTTTGGCGGCGTTGGAATCGGTGGGGCCGTCGAAGAGAAGCTGGATGCCGAGTTCTTTGGCTGCTTTATCGGCGCCGGCTTTGCAGGAGATGAAGTAGGCGTTGCCCTTGGATTTGGGGAGCATCGCTACGATGAGTTTGGAATCAGCGGCAGAAGCGGTGACAAGCGTGGCAAGAAACACTGCGCTGGCGGCGCAGAAACGAAGGAGGGGGTTTTTCATTGTGAAAGCTGTGGGGTAGACTGAGCGGAAGTATGGCGATGGGGACGGAGGTTGGACAAGATTTTTGGCAGGACGCTCGCGGTGAGAGCTACCAAAAGCAACGCGCCGGTGAGCAAGCCGGACATCTCTTCAGCGGCATTGAGGCGCATGACCACAGGCAGACAGGCGAGGCCGTTTTTTAGTACAGCGATTGCGGCGACTCCGAGCAGCGTGCCTAGAATCGTGCCTTTACCGCCAAAAATGCTCGTGCCGCCTAGAACCACGGCGGTGATAGCAAATAGTTCGTAACCGGTCCCTGCATCGGCCTTAGCCTGGCCTAGCCGAGCCGTATAGATTATCGCCGCGATAGCGGCGATCAGGCCCGCGAGCACGTAAGCCAACGCCAAGCGGCGCTCAACGGGCAGACCAGCATAGCGTGCACCCTCGGGCGCAAGACCAATGGTGCGGAAGGCTCGGCCAAACGTCGTGCGATGCAACATTAGCCCCATGGCCAGAGCTACCATGAAAAAAACCCACGCTTGTGTCGGCAACCCGAGCCAACGCTCTTGGCCGATAAAGAGAAATTTTTCAGGGAAATCCGTATATGTGATAGACCCCCGCGTGATGGCTTCGGCGAGACCGCGAAATAGGGAGTACGTACCCAGCGTCACGATCAAGGGCGGCAACCGCAGTGCGGTGATGAGGATAGCGTTGAGCGCGCCGGCGAGGGCTCCGATTCCGAGTGTGAGCCCCATGGCGACGGGAATGGGCAGGCCTCCATCGTGCCAAAGCTTACCGAAAAGAATCGCACACAGCCCTAGCAACGAGCCGACCGAAAGATCGATCCCCGCTGTGATAATAACCGGCGTAAGCGCGAGTGCGAGTAGGCCAATTTCGCAAGAATGACGGAGAATATCAAACTGCCGATCCCAAGTGCCAAAGCCGACGATGACGCCGCGCCGATTGGTACTTGTGCCAGCAAAATAAAAAAACAACCACTCGGCGATCAGGACGTAAAGCAGCAGCATCTCATGGCGCGTGAGTAGCGCACGCCAGTCGCGACGAGGTCTGAGGTAACTAGCGGGAGCGTGGGCGGCGGTGCTCATGGTTCAGCGATTACTCTGACGACTGCGCAGACCATCAGCTACGACGGCGAGCAGGATGATCGCGCCTTGGACGGCTTTTTCCCAATAGGCTTCGATGTGCAGGTGTGTCAGCGCAGGTGAGACGCAGGCGAGTAGTAGTAGCCCCGCGAAGGCACCCCAAAGGTTGCCGCGTCCGCCGGAGATCGCGACACCGCCGACTACGACCGCTGCGATCACCTTCAATTCGAGTCCGTTGCCGGTCAGAGGCTGGACTTGGGGGGATTGCGCGAGATTCATCATGGCGCCGAGACCGGTCAGTGAGCCGATGAAAACAAACACGAATAGTGTGACCAACTGTGGCCTGATGCCTGCCAGTCGTGCCGCTTCGGCATCGGTGCCAACCGCGTAAAGGTAGCGGCCCGCCGCGAGGTGTCGCATGGCCCACGCTAACGTCACGAGTAACACCAGCGCGAAGCCGACGAGTACGAGTTGACCGGCGGTTTGACTAAGACCGAACCACTGCACGCGATCAGGTAAATTTACAAATTCACCCTGACGGATGAGATTTAGGCCCTGACGCAACGTCACCATCGTCGCGAGCGTGACCACGATCGAAGGCAGGCGCATTACGGCTACGAGAAAACCGTTAAACGCGCCGAAAAGCGCGCCAAGTCCGACACTCGCAGGTAAGACTAGAACCAGCGGCCATCCCCTTGCTACCAGCAGGCCTGCGCACACGCTGCACACGGAGAATATCGAGCTGACTGAAATATCGATCTGACGCGTGATGATGATACACGCCATGCCAGCGGCCACGACGAGTGTCGGCGCCTCGCGGGTGACTAACGAGAGGAGCGGCTGTGGAGAAAAAAACGCCGGTGCAAACAGTGCTAGCCCGAGCAAAACTGCCAGCAATGTACCCACGACAGAGAGTTCGCGAAAATAGCGTTTCATGCAGCGGTGCCGAGGGCGGCGGCCATGACGGTATGCGGATCAGAGCCACTAGGCAGGATAGTGCGCAGCGTCCCTTGGGCCATCACGCCGATCCGGTCGCTCATGCCTATGACTTCGGGTAGATCACTCGAAATGAGGATCACCGCGAGGCCTTCTTGTGCAAGGCGGCGAATGATTTTGTGGATTTCATTTTTAGCGCCGATGTCTACGCCCTGTGTGGGTTCATCCAGAATGAGCAGTTTTGGTTGCGTCGCCAGCCAGCGGGCGAGGGCGATTTTTTGTTGGTTGCCGCCGGATAGACTGCTGCCGTGGGCGTCGGGACCTGCGCATTTCACTGCTAGGTCGCGGATGTAATTGAGGGTGAGTACGCGCTCCGCCCCGAAGCGCAGCCAGGTCTTCGGAAATAGTCTCCGGTGGACGGCCATAGTGATATTTTGGGCGAGGGGTAAATCTAATACGACACCATGGCGTCGTCGGTCTTCGGGAACATAGGCGATACCGTGCGCAACAGCGTCTTGGGGCGAACGCAAATGCAGGATCTTGCCCGCGAGCGTGATTTGCCCCGAGTCGGCGGGTGTAAGGCCAAATAGGATGCGAGCGAGTTCGGTGCGACCGGCACCGACGAGACCGCCAAGACCGAAAATTTCACCCGCGCGGACGTCGAAGGAGACGTCGTGCACTCCACTTGATTTACAGCCTAAGCCTCGGATTGAGAGCACCGACGCGCCCGGAGCAGATTGCGCGGCGGGATATATTTGAGCCACTTCGCGGCCGACCATGAGGCGGATCAAGCCGGCTTCGTTGATGTCGCCCATGGCGTGCGTACCAACACTCTGGCCGTCGCGGAGCACGGTGACGCGATCGGCGAGGGCGAAGATCTCTTCGAGGCGGTGTGATATATATATGACGCCGACGCCGTTTTTGCGAAGATCTTGGACGACGGCGTAAAGAAGGCGCTGTTCTTTCTGGGTCAGCGAAGCCGTGGGTTCGTCCATGATCACGATGCGGGCACCGGATCCGAGCGCACAGGCTATTTCGACGAGTTGCTGCTCGGGCATGGATAGGGCCCGAACCTCGGTGTCTGGTGAGATGGCGGCGCCGATGCGTGATAAGAGAGATGTAGCACGGGCTCTACGCGCGGTCCAATCGATGCGGGCGTGCATGTTGGTGGCGTCGAGGCGGAGAGCCAGGTTTTCAGCTACGGTAAGATCGGGGAACAGTGCCGGTTGTTGGTAAATGCAGGCGATTCCTAGCGCGCGCGCGGTGGCGGGCGTGAGGTCGACAACGCGTTGGCCAACGACTGTTATCGTCCCGCCGTCTGGGGAGTGGGCGCCCGTGACAATTTTGATAAGTGTGCTTTTGCCGGCCCCATTTTCGCCGAGGAGCGCGTGGACTTCGCCCGCGCGAAGATCAAAATCGACTCCGCGCAAGGCGCGCACGCCGCCGTAATTTTTTACGATTTGGCGAAGGACGAGAAGCGGTGACGACATGCGGGGCGGGGTATGAAGCAGGCGAGGTTGCTTAGTTCGCCGCAATTTAGCCAGCCGAAGGACAGTCCGAACGGGAGTTTCCGGCGGCGTGTAGCGCAGCAAGGTCGGGGTCTTTCTGAGCGGCGATTTTAAAGTGCGGCTCAAGTGCGATGGCGGCGTCGACGCGGCGGCGGGCTTCAGCAAGGTCGCCACGTAGGCAGGCGTAGCAGCCGAGATTAAATTGGATCGTAGGCTCGCTCGGATGGCAGAGTTCGGCTGCGCGTAGGATCGCCTCGGCGGCTTGCAGGGATTCGGCTCGGCGCGTGGCGTAGGCGAAAGTGATCCACGCGTCAGCATTCGCGGGTTGACGACGGGTGAGTTCGCCGGCGATTACGCGTAGATCAATCCAGCGAGATTGCGCGCGGAAAATTTCCATGCGCAAACCCAGAGCTTCATCGCCGTCGATTGATTCAGGCGGAAGTTGCGCGAGTTCAGCGGCGGCTTCCTTGAGTAGGCCAAGTTCAATGTATCCGCGGGTATGGGAAAGCAGCCAACGCGGTTGCATAGGACTTAAAAACCTCGCCGCAGTTTACGCGGCCTTGGAGATGCAGCAGTGTTTGTATTTACGGCCGCTTCCACAGGAACAGGGGTCGTTGCGTCCGGGTTTTACAGCGGCTTTCGCAGGCGCTGGTCCGGTGCGCACGGGGCGGGTGTAAATCCAACCGGTGGCGGGGTGGCGGCGGAACTCCGCCTTTTCTTGGAGGACGTACTCGTTGTTGGCGTCGACGTAGTAAGCGGAGAACTCGACGTAGGATAGGTCGGGTTGGGCGTTCGGCTCATGGGATTGGATTTCGAGGCGCGTCCAGCCGATGGCGGGTTCATCGGGCAATTCGACGTAGGCCTCGCTGGCGGTGCCAGCGTAGGAGCGGTGGAGATGTGCGTAGTCCCGGGCGACATGCGCGGTGAAACGCGAGCGCATGAGCTCTTCAGCGGTGGCGGCGGGCCGCACGGCTTTGATGATCGGTTCACAGCAAAGATCGTAGGATTTACCGCTGCCGCAGGAGCAGGGTTGTCCACGTTGCGGGGCCGGCAGGGCGGCAGGAAGTTTCGACATGGACCCAGTCGTAGTCGCCCGTACATGGCCGATGCGAGCCTGAAGCGCTGAGGCGCTTAGGCGGCGCGGGGGCGATGCGGGTGGGTGTGGGCCGCAATATGGGCTAGTTCCGGAGTGAGTTGGGGGCACAGACTCATGACCAAAAAGTCATGGGGTGCTGCTGTGAGGGCGGGCGTGGGGGCGTTTTTGGGCGTGGCCGTGAAGCCGAGGATAGGGCTGCGCAAGGTGCGCGGCGTGGTGGTCGGTTGAGTTTGCATCGTGATGGCGGTTTTTGGTTTTTTGGAAAACCCGCCCGAGGCCGCACCGTGGGGGCCAATAAAAAGCCCCTCCGGTTTGGCACCGGAGGGGCGAAAGTCGTTAGACTAATCAGGCCCCCCGCGGCGTGCGGCTAATGGATACGGATACGACGGAGGCTACTACCACAGAAATGTGGGTAACCGGGGATGCGTTAATCGTCGTACCAGTGAGGCTCATGAAGAAAAATGATACAGAGCCTAAAGCGCTTGGCCGTGTCAAGCCCAGGGCTGTGGGCGGAGTTTTTCGAACGCACCTGGCCTCCGGGATGACGCTTTAATTTGTCACGGGTGCGCCGCTTGACAGCGGGGTAAGTGGACGACTATTCTACTCGTCCCGTATGGACGTCGCTCTCGACCAACCGGTGCTGGTGTTGAATCGCCTCTGGCAGGCCGTCAACGTCATCGGCGCGCGACGGGCTTTTGCGCTGTTGTCCCGAGGGCACGCACATGTGGTGCACCATCACGATGATGATTTTCGGATGTTTTCGATGATGGATTGGATCGATTTTTCGGCGAATAATCCGCCGGTCGAGGCCGTGGAAACAGTCCATACGCCAACGCGCACGATTCGATTGCCGCGGGTAATCTTGCTCACCTTTTTCGACAAACTGCCGTGCAAGGAACTAAAGCTTACGCGTGGGAATGTCTTCGATCGCGATAAGAACACATGTCAGTATTGCTCGCGGATTTTGCCGCGCGAGCAGCTCAATCTTGATCACGTGATCCCGCGCGATGCTGGTGGTAAGACGACCTGGGAAAATATTGTGTGCTCGTGCATAAAGTGTAATTCACGGAAGGCCAATCGCCTGCCGCATGACGCGCATATGCGCCTCATCCGTAAGCCCGTGCGGCCGAAG
>CANHAH010000103.1 GCA_947458705.1 Opitutia bacterium
GCGAGCGAACGGAGGTAACGGGAGTCGATTGCTCGACTCCGCTCACCTCGACTCTGTTGCCAGCCAGCGTGCGGCTTGCGCCGCCGCCTCCGCCCGTTTCGGAGCGATCCCGCGCCTTGTCTGCTGCGGAGGCTTTAAGAGCTTGGGACTGATGAAGCATCCCAAGGTTAGTGTTTTTGAACTTACTGGCAACGGTGCGCCGGCTGACGCCGGCACTCAGTCTGGTAAACGTGGGCTTCGCCGGTGATCCCTGGGCGCGATCTGTCGCCGTCGCAACTTGCGTTGCGCCTGCGGTGCTGGATTTTGCTTTTGGTTTCATTGGTCAAAGCCCGGGCTCTTTAGTACCGGGATGGTTTACACGGAATTTATAATATCGACGCCTTTGAGTCCGAAGTGTGCGGCGGCGGCGAGCAAGTGCCGATCATGGCTGTAGATTTCTTTGAGACCGGCGTCTGAGGCGCAGGTGAGGTGGAGGGCGTCGGCTGCGCGCAGAAAAACGGAGGGCGGGAGTGAGGCGACGCGGGTGCATGCTTGGTTGATCAAAGTATCATCGATCGGCAGCCAGACGATTAGTCCGGAGGATTCGTCGGTGGTAAATTGGTGCATAGCCTGACGAAATCCGCGGGCATCAATGCGTTGTTCTCGCTGGTGACGTTTCAGTCCGGAAATGACTTCTAGCCTACCATGCTGGGAGCATACGAATTCGCTGCGCCCCACCATCCATGCGTTTACCTCAATTGAGCCTGATTCCTGCGCGTAGAGCTTCAGCAGGTAGGATGTATCCAAATATAACACGGCGGTAATCAACGCGCATTACGGTCTTCCGATATCATGGCGGTGGATTCGAAATCTATTTTGGGTAATTTGGACCAGTCTCGGCCTTGGAAGACGGGGTGCGCGGCGGAGACTTTGGATAAAGGTTGGAGGGCGGCAATTTTCTCGCCGCGGTTGGTTACGATTAAAGGGGTCTTTTTGGCGATTCCAGTCCAATAGCCGGTGCGGGCATGGAGTTGTTTGATCGAGATCGTCTTCATCGCAGCCAAGGTGTCACCAGTTACACTTGGGTCAAGACGAGTGTAAGCGCCTAGAATTTTTTAAGCGAGTGAGCCTAGTCTGCTCAATGCAAGGCTCGCGAGCGTTTCTCGCCTAAATCTTACGATGTTTCTAATCCTGCGTAGGCTTTTAACGGCGTCTGAGCAGTTCCTCGATGGGAAGCCCAATGTAATTAGCAATCTGGCGCAAAAAGCGGTGGCGCAGTTTCGTAGCCTTTGTGCAAGGTTCAGTTGTGCCTCGTCCCTCGGCATGACGATACGGCATGTGCGATCCGCGCTGTCGTACGGCTACGATCCTAACGTCTCCAGCAAACGACAAACTTCGCTGGGCTTGAGTAAGGACACTTTTCCCATCGCTAGGCCACAGCGACGCTTTGCGGGCCAACGAATTTTGCACTTAACCTTGGAGCACCATCTTCCAAAATCATGCCGATAACCTCGCGTAGGTTTGTGTTAAGTTTATTGAGCGACTTCACCTGCGAGTGAGCTCCTGTTAAGCCGTGGATGTTGCCTTCTAATAGACCCGTCACCGAGTCGTGCTCTATCGGTTGCCTCTTTCAGTATCGAACGCGAGCCTCGGGGTTGCTGGGTGTGGGACCGCGGCGTGAATTGACTGAGAGATTTAGCCTGCCGCGTCCTTACTTTCCTGCCTTCACGCCTTTGCTTCGGCGTAGGCCTCCATGCCGAGGCAGGAGCACACGAGGTTGCGGTCGCCATAGACGTTGTCGACGCGACCTACACTCGGCCAGAACTTGGCTTGCCTGGTAAACGCGCTCGGGAACGCCGCGGTCTCGCGCGAGTACGGGTGACCCCAGGTTTCGCCGCAGACGACTTTCGCGGTGTGCGGGGCGTGTTTTAGCGGGTTGTTGGCTTTGTCGGATTCGCCGTGGACGACGGCTTGCATTTCGCCGTGGATGGAAATGAGCGCGTCGCAGAAACGGTCGAGCTCGCTTTGCGCTTCGCTTTCAGTGGGCTCAATCATGAACGTGCCGGGAACCGGGAACGACATCGTTGGCGCGTGGTAGCCGTAATCCATGAGGCGTTTCGCCGCGTCTTCGACTTCGATGCCAGATTTTTTCCAAGCGCGTAGATCGATGATGCATTCGTGGGCGATCAGGCCGGCGTTGCCGCGGTAGAGCACGGGAAAAAATTTCTCTAAGCGTTTCGCCATGTAATTCGCTTTGAGGATCGCGTGTTGGGTCGCGGCCTTGAGGCCGTCAGGTCCCATCATCCGGATATACATCCAAGAAATCACGAGGATGCTGGCCGAACCGTAGGGTGCGGCCGAGACGGCGCCGATGGCTGATTTCTGCGTGCCTACGGGTGCGACAACTTGGTGACCGGGTAGAAACGGTACCAGGTGCGCGGCGACACCAATGGGCCCCATACCGGGGCCGCCACCGCCGTGAGGGATACAAAAGGTTTTGTGGAGATTAAGATGGCAGACGTCGGCGCCAATGTGACCGGGCGAAGTGAGGCCGACTTGGGCGTTCATGTTGGCGCCGTCCATGTAGACTTGGCCACCGTGCGCGTGGATCGTCGCGCAGATGTCTTTGATGGCGGTCTCAAACACGCCGTGGGTGGACGGGTAGGTGACCATGAGCGCGGCTAAATCGTGCGCGTGTGCGGTCGCTTTGGCGTTGAGGTCGGCGACGTCGATGTTGCCGAGTGCGTCGCAGGCGACGGGGACCACGGTGAAGCCGCACATGGCGGCGCTGGCCGGATTGGTGCCGTGGGCGCTCGTGGGAATGAGGCAAATGTTGCGGTGGCCTTGGCCGCGCGCCTCGTGGTAAGCGCGGATGACGAGGAGCCCGGCGTATTCACCCTGTGAGCCGGCGTTGGGTTGCAAGGAAATGCCCGCGAAACCGGTGATATCAGCAAGCCAGGTTTCGAGGTCTTTGAAAAGTTTGGCGTAGCCTCGCGTCTGCTCGGACGGCGCGAAGGGATGAAGCTTGCCGAATTCGGGCCAAGATACAGGCAGCATCTCGGACGTCGCATTCAGTTTCATTGTGCATGAACCGAGCGAGATCATCGAGTGACAGAGCGAGAGATCTTTCGCTTCGAGGCGCTTGATGTAGCGCAGCATTTCGTGCTCGGTGTGATAACGGTTGAAGTTCGCTGCCGTGAGAAATGCGCTCGTGCGCGCAAACTGCTCGGGAAAAGTTGCGAGATGGGCCTCGGCTGCCGAGAGGTTAAGTGATCCTGATTCGCTAAAAAAACTAAGGATCATCTGCACATCTTCGACGGTCGTAGTTTCGTCGAGTGAGACGCCGACGGTGCTATCGCCGAGGTGCCGGAGGTTAATTTTTTTCGCGGCGGCTGCGGCATGTACACGCTGGGGTGCGACGTTGCCAATGGTGAGCGTGTCAAAGACTGGCTCGGCGTTGACCGTGGCCCCGACGCTGCGTAGGCTGGCGGCGAGGAGCTCGGTGAGGAGTTTCACTCGGCGGGCGATTTTTACAAGGCCCGCGGGGCCGTGGTAAACGGCGTACATCGAGGCCATCACGCCAAGGAGAACTTGGGCCGTGCAAATGTTGGAGGTAGCTTTGTCGCGACGGATGTGTTGCTCGCGGGTGCCGAGCGCTAGGCGCATCGCGGGGTCGCCTTGGGCGTCTTTAGAAACACCGACGAGGCGGCCGGGCATCTGACGTTTGAAGGCGTCTTTAGTGGCGAGGAAACCGGCGTGCGGGCCCCCGAAGCCGAGAGGCACGCCGAAGCGTTGGGCGGAGCCGACGGCGACATCGGCTCCGAATTCACCAGGCGCGCGTAGGAGCGTGAGTGCGAGCAAATCGGTCGCTACAATCGTGAAAGCACCCGCGGCGTGCGCGGCGGCGAAGAATTTTTCGAAGTCATGGATCGAGCCTGTGGTGTCGGGGTATTGCACGAGCACTCCAAAGCAATCTGTAGCTGGCACAAAAGTATGGTGATCGCCGATGACGACTTCGATGCCGAGGGGAATGGCGCGGGTTTTGACGATGTCGATTGTCTGTGGGTGACATTTTTCGGAGACGAAAAAGCGGCGGTGTGTGTCGTCGTTGCCGTCTTTGAGGCGGTGGCACATCATCATTGCCTCAGCGGCGGCGGTGCCCTCGTCGAGCATGGAGGCGTTGGCGATTTCTAGGGCGGTGAGATCTGTCACGAGCGTCTGGAAGTTGAGCAACGCCTCAAGGCGCCCCTGCGAAATCTCGGCCTGGTAAGGCGTATAGGCGGTGTACCAGCCTGGATTTTCGAGGATGGTGCGTTGGATGACGCCTGGCGTGGCCGTATCGTAGTAACCGGTGCCGATGAAATTGCGGAAAACTTTGTTTTCAGTGGCGAGCGCGCGGAGTTCGGCGAGAGCGGCAGTTTCACCGAGGGCGGCGGGGACATGGAGCGCGCCGCG
Source organism: Opitutia bacterium (assembly GCA_947458705.1). Taxonomy (GTDB): domain Bacteria; phylum Verrucomicrobiota; class Verrucomicrobiia; order Opitutales; family Opitutaceae; genus Tous-C4FEB. The sequence goes on from CANHAH010000103.1 coordinate 4,435, forward strand.
GCGAATGTGCGGAGGGACGGCGGCATCGACCAGCGCGTCTACCGATGGGTAACCGAGCAGCCCGAGCATGGCGGCTGTCTCGGTGGCGTTGTCGCCGGTGTGGCGTCGAGCGAAGGTGTCGGTCGGGGCGAGAAGAGCGGCTGACGAGGACATGTGTGAATAAACAGTGGAAGCCGCCGTCAGCCACGCAATCGCGATTTGAAAAAGACTAGTTCTATTAAGGGTTTGTTTTTAATCGCGAAGCGCTGCTGCTTTGCGGGCGATGGCAACTCGCGGAGCGGCAAAACCTTTTTGTACAAAAATCGAGCGAGCAGCTTGGGTGGATCGTCGCTTGGCTGAGCTGTATCCGGAAACGCCGGTGCCACTCGACCATAAGGACGCTTACACGTTGTTGATCGCGGTTTTACTTTCGGCGCAATGTACCGACAAGCGCGTTAACTTAGTGACGCCCGCATTGTTTAAATTGGCCGATACACCGGTGGCTATGGCGCGGCGGACTGTGGCGGAAATCGACGCGATCGTGCGCCCATGCGGATTGGCGCCACGTAAGGCAATGGCTATCAAAGATTTGTCGCGTTTGTTGATGGAGCGCCACGGCGGTGCGGTGCCGGCGAGTTTTGCGGAGTTAGAGGCCTTGCCCGGCGTGGGACATAAGACAGCGAGCGTTGTAATGGCGCAGGCGTTTGGAGTTCCCGCGTTTCCGGTGGACACACATATTCACCGGCTGGCTCAGCGCTGGAAATTAACGAACGGTAAAAACGTAGAGCAAACAGAGGCGGATTTGAAAAAACTCTTTCCGCGGGAGCATTGGAATGCCTTGCATTTGCGTATTATTTTTTACGGCCGAGAGCACTGTTCGGCGTATGGTTGTGATGGCACGGTGTGCGAAATCTGTCGCACGGTCGTGCCCACTAGGAAGCGTGCGGTGGTGACGAAAAAATAGCGCATGCGCACCTTAATTAAACCGAGTTGAAACACTCGTTTAATAAAACAGGATTGATTCGGCCGAAGGGTAGGGGCACGTTGCCCGCTCGATTAGAGGGACGCTTAGCTCAGTTGGTTAGAGCACCTGCTTCACACGCAGGGGGTCGGCGGTTCGAGTCCGCCAGCGTCCACCATCTTACCTGCCTAAGGGCCATCGGTTCGAATCTCCGCCCGCGCTTTAAGCTTGGGCTCGCAGCTCAGCTATTAGCTATATTTTGAACCCGCGAGATGGGTCGCAGTTGACCCGGTTCTAAATTATACAACAGAGTCTGGGGCAGGTTAAACCCTGTTATCTTTCTTTAGGTTTAGTTACCACGAGACGTCGCCCTCCCGACTTTTCTAAGTAGCTGGACTGGTTAAATTTTGGGCTGGTAGCTTAATGGTTAAAGCAGAGGACTCATAATCCTTTGACTGTGGGTTCGAATCCCACCCGGCCCACCATTGCTTCTTAAACACAGTGAAGGCCGTCCACCCCTGGACGGCCTTCGTTCTACTTGAATCTAACACCAAGCAAACCTGTGAACTACGAGGGGAAGACTCCGCCACTCTCGGAAACGTTCAATCTCAGCAGACCGTCGTGGAGTTAAACTTTCGTGACAGGACTTGTTGTTGAAATGGCATACTTTAGCTTACCTTAAACTCGATCTAATGGCATTGCATTGATAGCGTTTCACACTCCACTTCCATCATGAAAAACCCCTCCCAGATCCTCGCGGCGGTTTTGATGGGTGTGCTACTTTTGGCGGGTTTTACGTTATGGCGGTTTGAGCGTAATCCATTGTCAGAATGGAAATTAAATCGTTATGAGCTCGTCACGAGCGGCGCTCCCGCCGAACCGAAAAACTTATCTGCAGAACATTCTGGAAGTGGCACTGGGTCCGAGGATCTGAAGGTGCCGGCCGCTTTGATGCTGGCCTCCGCGCAGCCTTTGTTTGCCTATGCGCAACCGACCGACGCTGTGGTCCTCAACCAGGCGTTACCGGCACCCGCGCACGCGATCCATTACGTGCGAATCAACGCCGCGCTGTTCACCGCAAAAGATTCTCCCTTTTGGCAACAACCGGGCGTTGGTCGTGTCGAAATTCCTTTGCCCAACGGCTCAGCGCTCAGCGTCGTGATCGACGCTACAAGTTCCATGGGCCCCGACCGTTTCACGAGCACGGGAACGATCGAGGGGCGGTCGCACAGTCGCGTGATTTTATCCTACAACGCCGGTTTTCTTCACGCTTCGATCCAGGACGTCGAGCTGGGTAACTACGCGCTGCGCGCAGCCACGGCGGAACTCGCACAATTTTTCCAAATCGATGACGCTCTAGTCCTGCCCTGCGGTATGATCAATGCCCCGCGGCCTGTCCTCGATACCGATGCGATCGCAGCACTCGCGCGCCGCAAAGTCGCCGCCGCCCAAATCGAATCTGCAGGCGCGACTGATGCTCGGTCGATCCCGCCGACCGCAGCCAGCGCCGGTGCCAACGTTACGGTTGATCTCATGTTTCTCTACACGCAGGCCGTGATGACGACTTTGTCGGGCACGGCGCGCACCGCGGCGATTCAGAGCTTTTTCGACAACGCCACCGCCAAGATTAACAGTGACTTCGCCGCCAGTCTGAGCGCCGCCCGAGTGCGGTTAGTCAAAATCGCTGAAGTCAACTTGGCCGGCGACGAACTCACTGGGTCCGTAGCCTCTTGGCAAAGTGACGCGCTTACGGCGTTGCGGTCGACGAGCGATGGCAAGATGGACGAGATTCATGCCCTGCGCGATCAATCAGGTGCGGATCTCACATGTTTGATTCTCCAACGCGCCGATACCACGAGCGCTGGTTTAGGCTACATGCTCGCCTCGCCGGGTGAAAACTATAACCCGCTTTTTGGTTTCTGCGTCGTTCAGTATGCGTATGTGACGAGTCAGGAAACCGTCACGCACGAGTTCGGGCATAACCTGGGCTGCGCTCACGATCGGGAAAATTCTAAGAACACCGACGGTACTCAAGGCACCGGCGCTTATTCTCATAGTTACGGTTATCGCTTGGTTGGTCGTAACCAAATTACCTATCGCACGATCATGGCGTACGCTCCTGGCACTCGCCTCGCGTATTTCTCTAATCCCAATATTATCGCACCGGCGCCAATCAGCGTGCCCGTTGGCATCGCGAGCGGGCAAAGCGGAGAAGCCTACAACGCTCTTACCGTCGATCAAAGCGCCTTCGAAGTCGCCAACTACCGTCTGCAAACCCAGACCGCCACCAACACCGGCACCCTGATCAATGTCGCCACTCGCGCCTTCAGTGGAGTAGGCGAACAACAACTTATCGCCGGCTTCGTCATCCAAGGCTCGGTGGCCAAGAAAATGTTGGTGCGCGCCTCCGGCCCAGCCATCGCGGCTTCGCCCTTTAATGTGCCCAACACTATTGCTGATCCCCGCATTACGCTTTTCCGGACGGATCGCTCGCTGCCTGCCAAAATCGGTGAAAACGACAACTGGGCTACGCCCGTCGGACAGGCTTCCACTGGAACCCAGATCGCCGCCGCCAGTGCCTCCGTCGGAGCGTTTCCTTTTCCCTCCGGCAGCAAGGACTCCGCGCTCCTTACCGTGCTCGATCCGGGCAGTTATACGGTCAACGTGGAGTCCAGCGACGGCGGTACCGGTACCACACTCGTCGAAGCCTACGAGGTTGATCGTAACGACAACAAGGTCATCAATCTTTCTACCCGTGGTTATGCTGACCGTTCAAAGACCATGATTGGCGGCTTCGTCGTACAAGCTGGCTCCGGCCCCACGAAGCGTATTCTGATCCGCGTTCAAGGCCCATCTCTCGCCAAATACGGTCTGACCGCGATGGATGACCCCTACCTGGAAATTTATAATTCTGCTGGCGACCTCGTTATGAAAAACGACGACTGGAGCACGGGCTCAACGCGCGTGAATGGCGTCGCCGACGATTTCCGGCCCACGGTAACCTATTTTAGCGAGAAACAGATTTACGCCACCGGTTATGCTCCGGGCAATCGTCGCGAACCGTGTGTCATGGCCGACCTCGCTCCCGGTAGTTACACTGTACTGGTTCAACCGTTTGAGAGTCTGCCTGATCAACCCGCCAAACCCGGCGTCGCCATCGTTGAGGTTTATGAGATCAACACGAAGTAGGGCCGTGTTTGGCGCCGGCCTAAAATTCACTAGGTAATACTGCGACTTCGTGACGCTACAATTGGGCCGGAGCGTCACGAACTGACTCAACTTTAGCCACGCTCAGCCCCTTTGCCCTCGAAGCGGATACTGGCGCGGTCCCTGCAGGTTTCTGGTCATATATGGACTTGAACACCTTCACCCAGATGTCCCGCCAGGCTGTCACTGATGCCCAGGCCATTGCCCGCCGACTCAACCACCACGAGGTCGACACGTGGCACCTTCTTTCCGCCTTGCTCGCCCAAGAGAGCGGCTTGGTCCCCGGTCTCGTCGACAAACTCGGAATCACCGCCAGCGCCCTCGCGCTCGCCGTGGACCGCGAACTCGAGCGCATCCCTAAAGTCACCGGCAGCGTCGATTCTTCTAAAGTGTATGTCACCCAAGCGGTGAACGATGTATTCACGCGCGCCGAGGTCGAAGCCAAGTCCCTAAAAGACGAATTTATTTCCGTCGAACACCTCTTCCTCGGTCTTCTCGAGATCGGCAAACCAGAGGCGCTCAAAAAACTCTTCAAAAGCTTCACGCTCGAGCGCACCAAAGTACTCAAAGTACTGCAGGAGATTCGCGGCAACCAACGCGTCACGACCGATAACCCCGAGGCTACCTATGCCGCCCTCGAGAAGTACGGCATCGACCTCGTCGCCCAAGCGCGCAAAGGCAAAATGGATCCCGTTATCGGTCGCGATGAAGAGATCCGCCGCACCATCCGCATCCTCTCGCGCAAAACCAAAAACAACCCCGTGCTCATCGGCGAGCCAGGCGTCGGCAAGACCGCCATCGTCGAAGGTCTCGCTCAACGTATACTTCGCGGTGACGTCCCTGAGGGCCTCAAGGACAAAACCATCTTCTCACTCGATATGGGTTCGCTCGTCGCCGGTGCTAAATACCGCGGTGAATTTGAAGAGCGCTTGAAGGCCGTGCTCAACGAAGTGAAACAAGCCGAAGGACGCATCATTTTGTTCATCGACGAGCTCCATACCATCGTTGGCGCCGGCAAGACCGACGGCGCCATGGACGCGGGCAATCTCCTCAAGCCGATGCTTGCGCGCGGCGAGTTGCACTGCATCGGCGCCACTACGCTCGATGAATACCGTCAGCACATCGAGAAAGACGCCGCCCTCGAGCGCCGCTTTCAACCCGTCGTCGTGGATCAACCCACAGTTGAAGACGCGCTCTCGATTTTGCGCGGCATCAAAGAGCGTTTCGAGCTCCACCACGGCGTGCGCATTCAGGATAATGCACTTGTCGCCGCCGTCACGCTCTCCAACCGCTACATCACCGATCGTTTTCTGCCCGACAAAGCCATCGACCTCATGGACGAGGCCTGCGCCATGATCCGCACCGAGATGGACTCGATGCCGCAGGAGCTCGACGAGCTCACGCGCAAAGTTCTCCGTCTCGAAATCGAAGAGACCGCCCTCGCCAAAGAAAAAGACGACGCCAGCAAACGCCGCCTCGAAGCTCTGCGCCAAGAACTCGCCGAAGCGCGCGAGAAA
>CANHAH010000104.1 GCA_947458705.1 Opitutia bacterium
AATCGAGACGACATCAGTCTTGAGTGGGTATTTCTGCACCGGTCGCGCCTTAATCGCCTCCAAACTCGGAGCCTTAGGTTCGATCCCGATGGCTGAAATAATCGTGCCAGGAAATTTTGCAGGGCTTGCCGTCGCTAGCACCACGCTTGGGCGATCCTTCGCCAAATCCGAAAAACCGCAGGCCGTGTGCGGATCAACGATATAGCCAAAGCGGTCGTAAACCGAGCGAATGATCCCCGGAATCTGTGCATCCGTGCAGCGGGACGCGCTAAGCGTGTCGCGGGCGAAATTTTCAAATTGGTACCCGCCAGTGTTTTTAAACGTCTGCATGACGTTTCGCACCTTGGCCGCGTCGCCACCCACGCTTAGGTACAAAAAACGCTCAAAGTTGCTCGATACTTGAATATCCATCGAGGGAGCGAGACTCGGCTCGACGGCAGAGACCCGATAATCACCCGTTGTGAACAGGCGGTAGAGAATATCATTTTGATTGGTCGCAACTTTGAAGCTACGTAGCGGCACGCCCATTTTCTGTAGCATCCAACCAGCGAGCACGTTGCCGAAATTGCCTGTCGGCACCACGAATTCTGTCTCGGCGCGAGTTGCCGATGGAAGCCGTAAATAAGCATACAGATAATAAACCGACTGCGCGAGCACGCGGGCGATGTTTACGGAATTAACCGCCGAGAGGCGGTGTTGCTGGCGAAATTTTTGGTCACCGAAAATTTCTTTTAATGAAGTCTGCGCGTCGTCGAACGAGCCATCAACAGCCAAGGCGAAGACATTAGCCGCACCCGTGCACGCCATTTGGCGCTCTTGGAGCGGAGAGACGCGTCCGTCGGGATAAAGAATAAAAATCGCCGTCCCGGGCTTACCGAGTAGACCGTGGATCGCGGCCGCACCCGTGTCGCCGGAAGTGGCGCCAAGGACATTTATTGATTCGCGGCGCAACGTGCACTGATACCCGTAGAGATTGCCGAGGAGTTGGAGAGCGAAATCCTTAAACGCCAGCGTCGGGCCGTGAAACAGTTCGAGAACGCTAAGGTTGTTCGAGAGTTCCTTGAGTGGGGCAATTTTGGGATCCGAAAAACACGTGTAAGATTGAGCAACCAATGCACGCAGTGTCTCCGGAGGTATATCTGTCGCAAAGCGCCGCAGAAATTCGAAACAGAGCTCAGCGTACCCGAGAGCCTCAAAGCGGCGGAGCTCAGCCGCAGAAAACAGCGGGAGTGTCTCAGGTAAATACAATCCACCGTCAGGCGCCAAACCGATGGCGACGGCTTCGGAAAAACCGACTGGCTCGGTCAATCCTCGGGTGGAAAAGTATCGCATGGAGAAAAGGGCGCAGAGCGTGATCGCCCAGAAAATACCAAGTTAAGTCGGCGGGCTTTAGTTCACCCGCTTCGGCTCAAGCTTGATCGAGTTGAAACGCGGCATGAGCGACGCGAGCGGCTTCCTCTACACGATCCAGATCGATCACAACAGAAATTTTTATCTCCGAAGTACTGATAAGCTCGATATTGATGCCGGCTTCAGCGAGAGCTTGGAAGAGCGTCGCGGCGACACCACTGTGCGTCTTCATGCCGACGCCGACGACCGAGAGTTTGGCGATGTGTTCGTGAACGGCGACTTGACCGCCGCCGATTGCGGCGAGCACAGGCTCGAGAGCCTTAACAGCTTTGCGCGTGTCAGTCTGTGGCACCGTGAAGGTGAGGTTAGCCACGCCATGACGGCCGACGTTTTGCACGATCATGTCGACAAGAACGGAGGCGTCGGCAAGGGCACGGAAGACCTTCGCGGCCGAGCCGGGTTTGTCTACGATGTTACTGACGATGACCTTGGCCTGGTCTTTATCGACGGCGACACCGCGCACGACGACTTTTTCCATGTAGGCGACTTCTTTTTTCACGATGGTTCCTGGATTATGGTTAAAGGAGGAGCGGACTTCAAAAACGACGTCGTACTTTGCCGCGAATTCAACGGAGCGCGACTGCATGACTTTGGAGCCGGACGAGGCCAGTTCGAGCATCTCGTCGTAACTGATCTCGGGGATTTTTTTAGCATTTTTTACCACGCGAGGATCAGCGGTGTAGACGCCATCAACGTCGGTGTAGATCTCGCACTTGTCGGCCTTGAGAGCGGCGGCGAGCGCGATAGCGGTGAGATCAGAGCCGCCGCGACCGAGGGTCGTGATACGACCCTCGTCGTCGGCGCCTTGGAAGCCGGCGACGATGATAATACGCCCGGCTTTGAGATCTTTTTCCATGGGCTTGGGATTGATGCCTTGGATCTTAGCCTTGGTATGGACCTTGTCGGTAAAGATGCCGGCTTGGGCACCGGTGTAGCTCACAGCGTCGGCGCCGATGCCTTGAAGGGCCATGGCGACGAGGGCGATGGTTTCTTGCTCGCCGATGGCGAGGAGTTGGTCGAGTTCGCGTTCGCTGGGATCGGGGCAGACGGCTTTGGCGCGGGCGATCAGCTCGTTGGTCACACCGGCGCGGGCAGAAACAACGACGACGACCTCGTTGCCTTCATCGCGGGTGCCCTTGATGCGCTCGGCGACTCTTTTGATACGTTCGACGTCACCGACGGAGGTGCCGCCATATTTTTGGACGATACGGGCCATGATCTAGTTTGAAAAATCAGTCGTTGAAATCGCCGATGCGGAGCAGGACAGGTTGTTCGAGCACGCTACTCAATCCGGCAAGGTGTTTGAGAGTGGCGCCGATGGCGCGTTCATCGCTCTCGTGTGTGGTGAGTACGAGTGAAGCGGCACCGATGTGTTCGGAGGGATTTTGAATCACGCTAGCGATACTAACGTGATGTTTTGCCATCACGGAAGCGACGCGAGCGAGTACGCCGGGCTGGTCCTTTACGGAGAGGCGAACGTAGTAACGACTGCGAATGCGCTCGGGTGGGGCGAGACGGCAATCGGCGCAAGTTTTCGGTGCATCGTCACCCATGTGGTGTGCACCCTTGCCGTGACGCAGCAGTGCGACGGCATCGGCGATATCGCTGATGACGGCACTGGCAGTGGCATCCTGGCCGGCACCGCGGCCGATATAAAGCGTGGTGCCAACAATGTCACCCGTAACGGATATAGCGTTAAAGACGCCGCTAACGTTGGCGAGGACGTTGCCCTCAGGCAGCAGCGTGGGTTGCACGCGAACACTGATTTCGTTCGTCGTAAAATCGCGGGTGATAACAGCGAGTAATTTGATACCGTACCCAAGGGTGGCAGCTGTCTTAAAATCAGCGGGAGTGATACGACTGATGCCCTCGACAAGCATGCGGTCGGGCTTGATCCACATTCCGTGGGCGAGCCACGCAAGGACCGAGGCTTTGTGGGCGGTGTCCCAACCGTCGACGTCGAGAGATTCATCGGCTTCAGCGTAGCCGAGGCGTTTGGCATCAGCGAGAACGTCAGCGTAGGGAGCGTCGCGTTCCTCCATCTGCGTGAGAATATAGTTACACGTACCATTGAGGATGCCGTAGATACGAGTAAAACGATTGGCGACAAGACCTTCACGTAGGGCTTTGATGAGCGGGATACCGCCGGCGACGCTTGCTTCAAAAAAGAAATGACCGCCGTGCTTGCGAGCCGTCGCAAAAATCTCAGCACCGTGGGCGCAGATGAGTGCTTTGTTAGCCGAGACGACGATTTTACCGCGAGCGAGGGCGGCGAGCGTAACTTGGCGAGCGAGGCCCGTGCCGCCCATGAGCTCGCAGACAATGTCGATTTTGGGATCGGTCGCTATGGCGAGGGGATCATCAGTGAGCTTAGATGCGGGGATTTTAACCGAGCGCTTTTTCTTGAGATCGCGTATAGAGGCACGCGCGAGCACGAGCTTGGCGCCAAGACGAGTCTCGAGCAGTGCACGCGAGCGCTCAATGTGTTTCCAGACACCTTGTCCCACCGTGCCAAAACCGCAGATACCAATCGTAATGGTCAGGGGCGAGCTCATGGCGTGGCTGCAGGTTTTTTCACAAAACGATTTTCCGTTCCGTTAACAAGACGAGTAATGTTGGCGCGGTGCCTCACGATCACAAAGAGCGAGGCAAGGCTGGAAAACACGAGAAGCGGTTTAGGCTGGTCTTGAAAAAACACTGTAATCGGCAGCGCAACCGCCGATAGGATAGAAGCGAGCGAGACGTAGCGGCTGGCATAAAACGTCGCGACCCCCACCGCAGCGGCAACGAGAGCCCCCATAGGCATGAGCACAAGGCAACCGCCGGCGGCTGTGGCGACGCCTTTACCTCCACGGAAACCGGTAAAACAGGAAAAACTGTGGCCAAGCATCGCGCCCACAAGACCAGCCATACCCATATTGACCCAATCGGCACCAACGTAGGTTCCGTTCAGCAAAGAAAACGGGGCCGAGAGTTCGATAGTGATTTTGTTGCTACTGGCGCCAAAGGCCCACGCCGCAGCCAGCGCACCTTTGGCCGCATCGAGCGCGAAGACGAGGTTGCCCGGGCCAGGACCGAGCACGCGGCGCACATTAGTGGCACCGGGATTTTTACTGCCGACTTCAAAGATGTTCACGCCCTTGGCGCGCGCGACCAAGTACCCGAAGGGCAACGCGCCTAAAAGGTAGCCGACGAGAGCGGTAAAGATAGGGGCGGTGAACACGGGAAAGGGCGGCAGTAATGCGAGGATTTAAAAGGGAATCAAAGCTGGACGAATTTCGCGAGCTTGATGGCGGGATGGGCCTTCAATTCAGCACGGGCGGCGGCGCTGGGTTCGCTGTCGAGGTTGATCACCATGAGCGCGGTCTCGCCAGCCTGTTGGCGACTAAGGGACATATTGGCGATATTGACTTTATCTTTGCCGAGGAGCGTGCCGACGTAGCCGATCATACCAGGCGCATCTTGATTTTCGATGATCAGGAGCTTACCGGTGGCGATCACTTCGACGTCGCGGCCGTTGACTGCGACGATACGTGGGCTGTTAGCCTTGGTGACCAAGGTACCAGCGGCGCTACGGACGGAATCATCGGCACCAACAGCTTCGACGAGGATCAGCTCCGTGTAATCGGAGTCGTCGGAGGATTTGATGATCTCACAGCGCAAGCCGAGACGCTCAAGCATGATTGGGGCGTTGACGACGTTGACGCCCTCGCCGCTGATGCGAGTGAGGTATCCGCGCTGGATGGAGCGGGTGATGGCGTTGGCGTCGAGGTCGACGATTTTACCGAAATAGGTAATACGTAATTTGGCGACGGCGGCCGGAGCGAGTTGTTGGACAAGCGTGCCGAGTTTGGCGCCGAGATCGAGGTAGGGCCCGAGTATCTTGGCGGTGGCGGCGTCAACGGATGGTAGATTCACGGCGTTACGCACTGCACCATTAAGGAGGACATCAGCGATCTGCTCGGCGACCTCGACGCCGACGGCGTCTTGGGCTTCGGCGGTGGAAGCGCCAAGGTGGGGCGTGAGGGTGACGTTGGGCAAAGTGCGCAGCTCACTGTCTTTGGCGAGGGGCTCTTCTTCGAAGACGTCGAGGCCGGCGGCGGCGACTTGGCCAGATTTCAGCGCGGCGATGAGCGCGCTTTCTTTGATGATGCCGCCTCGGGCGCAATTGAAGATGCGTAGGCCTTTCTTGGCCTTGGCGAACGCCGCTTCGTCGATCATGTACTGAGTGTCTTCCGTCAGTGGCATATGGACGGTGATGTAGTCGGATTGGGCGAGGAGTTCGTCGAGCGAGACGCCCTCTATCTGCATGGCCTTGGCGCGGCTGGGGGCAAGGTAAGGGTCGTAGGCGAGTACGCGCATGCCGAAGGCTTGGGCGCGCTTGGCGACTTCACCGCCAATGCGGCCAAGACCGACGATACCGAGGGTCTTTTTAAAAAGCTCGATACCGGAGAAACTTTTACGGTCCCATTGACCAGCTTTCATGGAGGCGGCGGCTTGGGGCACAGGCCGCGCGCCACAGAGAATGTGGGTAAAGGTAAGCTCGGCGGTCGCCACGGTATTACCCGAGGGTGTGTTCATGACGATCACGCCGCGTTCGGTGGCGGCATCGACATCGACGTTGTCCACGCCGACGCCGGCACGGCCCACAACCTTGAGCAAGGGAGCCGCGGCGAATACCGCGGCAGTGATCTTGGTCTCGGAGCGTACGGCGATGGCGTGGACGTCCCTCACCAGCTCGAGAATTTTTTCCGGCGAAGAGCCGTAAGCCTCGATGACTTCAATGCCTGGCTGCGTACGCAGAAAGGCGACTCCCTTAGGTGAGATCTTATCGGCAACGAGAACTTTCATATGGACAAAGGTCCTACGAGGGAAATCCCCCTGCCTCGGCCAAGCAAGGAAAAGGTTATTAATAAGATGGAAGTTACAGGCGTGACCGCGGCAGCTATCTAGCACATAGATTAACCTCGAATCCCTTTAAATAATCCTACGTCTTAAAGAATTCACCCCAAGAAGACTCAAATTTAAGACTTTAATCTCTTTTTTATCCCCATGTTGTCCCTAATCCCCTTGCCCCCAACGTACGTCCGGCTGCTCAGCATGATGAGCATTGCCGTCACGATAAGTTTGAGCGGTTGTACCGATAAAGCCTCCGGCCGTGGCGGCCGCGGAGCAGGTGCCGCTGCCCCCGTGATCGCTGGCAAGGTCGAGCGCAAGGTTGTGCCCCTCAACCTCGAGGCCGTCGGCGCCGTCGAACCCAGCCGAACCGCCTCGGTACGCTCTCAAGTCACAGGCACACTTATAAAAATCAATTTCGCGGAGGGCAAAGACGTCAGCCAGGGTGATATCCTCTTCCAGATCGATCCCCGTCCTTTTCAAAATAGCTTGCGCTCCGCCGAAGCGGACCTGGAACGCATTAAGGTTCAACTCGGCACCGCCCTCGCCCAAGTCGAGCGCTACCGCGCGCTTAGTGACAGTGCCCTTGTATCCCAAGAACAATTTCAAGCCATCTCCGACTCAGCCCGCGCGCTCCAATCCCAGCAACTCGCCAGTGAAGCCTCCGCTGCAAACGCCCGCCTGCAACTCGACTACTGCACCATTCGCTCTCCTCTCACGGGCCGCACCGGCAACATTCCCGTCCACGAAGGTGACTTGGTCCGCGTAAACGAAGCCGGCGGCCAACTCGTCTCCGTGCACCAACTCAGTCCCATCAACGTCACCTTTAGCGTCCCCCAACAGTACTTCGGAGCCCTTGTTCGCTACCGCGCATCCGGCGCCATCAAGGTCAAGGTCATCCCCCCCGGCACCGATGAGCAAGCCGAGGAAGGCGAACTCATCTTCATGGACAACACGGTTGATCCCTCGACCGGCACCCTGAAACTCAAAGCCGCCTTCCCCAACCCCCAACACCGCCTCTGGCCCGGCCAATTCGCCACGGTCACGGTCACCCTAGCCGCCCCCGAAGCTCTCACCGTTGCCAGCAGCGCCCTCCAAACATCCCAAGCCGGCCAACACGTTTACGTCATCCTACCCGATAAAACGGCCGAGCTGCGGCCCGTCACCGTCGAACGTATTGCCGGCCCCCTCGCCGTCATCGCCAAAGGCCTTAGTGAGGGGGAGACCGTCGTCGTTGATGGCCAACTCCGCGTCATTCCCGGCAAACCCGTTGAAATCAAAACGGCCGAAGGTCCTAACACCGCAGCGGATGGCAAACGCAGCAAGGACAACGGAGAGAAAGCCAAAAGCAAGAAATCCAGTCCCGACACATCCAAGTAAAACGCAGGCGCCATGAACATCCCCGACCAGTTTATTCGCCGCCCGGTGATGACGACCCTCGTCACCGCCGCCATCACCCTTTTTGGCTGGATGGCCTACGAACGTCTGCCCGTCAGCGATCTGCCCAACGTCGATTTCCCCACCATATCCGTCTCCGCCAGCCTACCCGGCGCGAGCCCGGAAACGATGGCCGCCTCCGTGGCCACCCCACTCGAACAACAATTCTCAAGCATCGCCGGCATCGAATCGATGTCATCTAGCAGCTCGCTCGGTGGCACCTCGATCACCATGCAATTTAGCCTCGATCGTAACATCGACGGCGCCGCGCAAGACGTGCAATCCGCAATCGCCGCCGTTCAACGCCGGCTCCCGCGCGATATGCCCAATCCGCCGTCGTTTCGCAAATCCAACCCCAACGACGATTCGATCATGTTGATCGCGCTATCGTCGAAGACCCTCGCCCTCTCTGAGGTCAACGAATACGCCGAGACGGTCCTCGCCCAGCGCATCTCCACCGTCGATGGTGTCTCTCAGGTGAACGTATTCGGCGCCCAAAAATACGCCGTCCGTGTGCGCCTCGACCCCCGCGCCCTCGCCGCGCGGGGCATCGGGATCGACGAAGTCCGCAGCGCCCTCGATACCAACAACGTCAACCTGCCCGCCGGCCTGATCGACGGCGCCACCAAGGCTACTACCCTCATCGCCACTGGCCAGCTGAAGAGCGCCGGCGGTTTTGGCAACGTGATGGTCACCTACCGCAACGGCGCTCCCGTACGCTTGTCCGATGTCGCGAAAGTCACTGACAGCGTGGAAAACGAAAAGTCGTTCAGTTGGTTCGATTACCGTTTTAAAGATGGTGTCGAAGACCCCGCGTATGCGGCCGGCACTAAGGAGACGCGCTCCATCATCCTCTCGATTCAACGCCAACCCGGCACCAACACCATCAAGGTCGTCGACGGCGTTAAAGCCCTACTCCCGGCCTTCCGCGCACAACTGCCTGCCACCATCGAGCTAGACACCGTGGTGGACCGCTCGATCAGCATCCGCGAATCCGTGCACGATGTGAAATTCACCCTCGTGCTCGCCATCATTCTGGTCGTGCTCGTGATCTTCCTGTTCCTGCGTTCGCTCTCGGCCACGATCATTCCGAGTATCGCAATGCCCATCGCCGTCCTCGGCACGTTTGCGGTGATGTATTTTTTCAATTTCAGCATCGATAATATTTCCCTACTCGCGCTTACGCTTTCCGTCGGCTTCGTTGTCGACGATGCGATCGTGATGCTCGAAAACATCGTTCGCCACATTGAGAAAGGCGAAACGGTCATGGCCGCCTCCCTGCGCGGCTCGCGCGAGATCGGCTTCACCATTCTTTCGATGACAATCTCGCTGGTCGCCGTGTTCATCCCCGTGCTCTTCATGGGCGGGGTGCTTGGCCGTTTGCTGCATGAATTTGCCGTCACGATTTCCGCAGCGATCCTTGTTTCGGGTTTTGTGTCGCTGACGCTGACGCCGATGTTGTGCAGCCGGTTTCTCAAGCCGATCAATCCTCACGCCACGCACGGTCGCTTCTATGTTTTAACTGAGCGCTTATTTCAGAGCAGCGTAAACCTCTACGAACGAACTCTGCGCCTTTCGCTCCAGTGGCGCAAAACTGTCATGAGTATCGCCCTCGCGACCATCGGTCTGACGCTTTGGCTATTGGTCATCACGCCAAAAGGATTCATTCCCACCGAAGACACCGGCCGCATCCAAGTCATGGTCGAAGCAGCGCAAGACACCTCGTTCGATGCGATGGTGGCTTATCAGCGCACCGTAACCGCTACGATCCGGCGTAATCCATACGTCAAAGACAGCATCGTTTTTCTTGGCTCCATGGGCCGAAGCGGCGGCACCAGTAACACCAGCCGTATGTATATCTCCCTAATTGATGGCAAACGTCCCAACGCCAACCAAGTCGCCCAAATGCTGCGCGCTGAGACCGCGGGCATTCCTGGTGTGCGTGTGTTTCCCACGGTCCCCCCTAGCATCCGTCTAGGCTCCCGCGGCTCCTCCTCGGTGTATCAATACACCCTTTATGGCACTGATCTACAGGAACTCTATCGGGTCACCCCACCCCTGCTGGAACGAATCCGCGAAGTCCCTGGTATCATCGATGTCAGCTCCGATCTCCAGATCACTAGCCCGCAGCTGATCATCGACATCGACCGCGATAAGACCTCATCCCTCGGCCTCAACGCGCAACAAGTCGAAGATACCCTCTACAGCGCTTTTGGCGCCCGCCAGGTTTCCACCATCTACACTTCGACGAATCAATATGCCGTCATACTAGAGCTGGCCGAAAAATACCTGCGCGATCCGGCCTCCCT
>CANHAH010000105.1 GCA_947458705.1 Opitutia bacterium
ATCGCCACGCGCGAAAATACCCGCCGCTCGCTCATGCCCGAAGGTTTTGAAGCCCTCGGCGCCGAAGGCCTCCGCGACATCATCGCCTATCTCGCCGCCAACGCCACGCCTGTCGCCGCGCCCACTCAAACCGTCGCGGCCGCGACGCCTGTTGACCTCAAACCGAAATCCGGGGGCAAGGGCGACTTCCCGTTGCCGGAGCCCACGCCCATCGTTTGGGAAGCAGGCAAAACTAAAGTCCTCCTCATCGGTGGCGGCAGTTCGCACAAGTTCGCCGATTTCTTTGGTGGCACCGATCGCGCCACGCTCCGCACCGCCGGTTATAGCGTGAATTATACCGAAGATCGCGACCAAGCCGCCACCGCGCTCGCCGAGGCCGACGTCGCGGTCATTAGCGTGAACCGGAAATTTTTCGACACGCCCGCTTATCGCCAAGCACTCTTCGCCTTTGCCGCCGCGGGCAAAGGCATCGTCATGCACCACCCAGGCACATGGTACGGCTACGCTGAATGGCCCGAACTCAACGCCCAGATCGTCGGCGGTGGCGCGCGCGGACACGACAAAATCGCCAAATATTCCGTCAATGCCTTAAAGCCTGCGCATCCGATTCTTCGCGGAGTGCCTGCCAATTTTGAAGTCGAAGACGAGCTCTACTACATTAACGCCGAGCCCGAAAAAATCCCCGCAGGCACCGCCGCCATCGAGGTGCTCGCACAGACTTCTCCATCGGTGAAATTCAAAGTTCCGCATCCGGTCGTCTGGATCACAGTGCATCCTACCGCGCGCGTCGTCGGTCTCACAATCGGCCACGATGGCCGCGTGCACGATTTGCCCGCGTTCAAAACACTACTCACCAACGCCGTCCAGTGGGCGGCGAAAAAATAATTCGGCAGCACGCTTCGGTTCCCGCCCGCCATGGCCACCATCGCCGTCCTCGGCACCCTCGACACCAAGGGCCCTGAACACGCGTTTCTCGCTGCCGCCATTCAACGTGCTGGTTTTGTTCCGCTGTTGATCGACGTCGGCACGCTCGCAGCGCCGATGGTGGTGGCGGACATCTCCGCAGACACCGTGGCCTGCGCCGCGGGTGAGCAGGATTACACAGCATTGCTCGCGCGGCGTGACCGCGGCGAATGCGTCACGTTCATGGGTCGCGCCGCCGCTGCGCTCGTTAGTTCGCTGGCCGCAGCGGGCCGCATTCAGGGCATCATTTCACTTGGTGGCGGTGGAGGCACGGCGATCGCTACGGCTGCGATGCGCGCGCTGCCGATCGGTTTTCCTAAGCTCATGGTCTCTACGCTCGCGAGCGGTCAGACCGCGCCCTACGTCGGCACCACCGATCTCACGATGATGCCCGCCATCGTCGATGTTTCCGGCATCAACCGCGTCTCGCGCATGATTTTTGAAAACGCTGCCGGCGCCATCTGCGGCATGGTCGCCGCCGCGGAAGCCCGCCATACCACGTCTTCTCAGACGATGGAAAAACCACTCATCGTCGCCAGCATGTTTGGCAACACCACCGCGTGCGTCACGGAGGCAAAAAAAATCCTCGAAGCCGCCGGCTACGAAGTCCTCGTCTTCGCCGCCACCGGCAATGGCGGTCGAGCGATGGAATCGCTCATCGCCAGCGGTCTCGTCGCCGGCGTGCTCGACGTCACGACAACGGAGTGGGCCGACGAACTCGTCGGCGGTGTCCTCGGCGCTGGCCCTGAACGCCTCGACGCCACCGCTCGAGCTCGCGTCCCCGCTATCATCGCGCCCGGTTGCCTCGATATGGTGAACTTCGGCGAACGCGCCAGCGTGCCCGCGAAATTTGCCGGTCGTACGTTTTACCAACACAACCCGCAGGTGACGCTAATGCGCACCACGCCCGCCGAATGCATCGAACTCGGCCGGATTATCGCGGAGAAAATCAATCGTTACTCCGCACCAGTCACCGTGCTCATTCCGCGCCGCGCCATCAGTATCATCAGCGCCGCCGGTCAGCCGTTTCACGATGCCGCGGCCGACGCCGCGCTCTTTTCGTCGCTCCGCACGCACCTGCGCGCCGGCATCTCCTGCGTCGAACACGACGTCGCCATTAACGATCCCGCCTTCGCTCGCGCCTGCGCCGAAACCCTTCTCGCTCATCTCGCTGTTCTTTCACCTCCCTAAATTATGTTCAACCGGCTACCCCGCTTCGCCGTCTCGTTTCTTGCTTTTCTCGCCCCGCTCGCCCTCGGTGCCGCTGAACTTTTTGACGGCAAATCGCTCGCTGGTTGGGAGGGTGATTTAAAATGGTGGAGTGTTCAAGACGGCGCCATCATCGGCGGCTCGGCCACCACAAAGATTCCGCAAAATCAGTTTCTCGCGACCACGCGCTCGTTTCAAAACTTTGAGCTCCGCCTGAAAATCAAACTCACCGGCGACCCCAAGAGCGGTTTCATCAACAGCGGCGTGCAGCTCCGCAGCTTGCGCGTGCCGCAATCCACTGAGATGTCCGGCTACCAAGTCGACGCCGGCGACGGTTGGTGGGGCAAACTCTACGACGAATCGCGGCGCAATAAGGTCATCGCCACGTCTGCCCAACTCGCCGCCGTCGCCGCGGCCGTGCGCCCCGGCGATTGGAACGAGTACCGTATCCGCGTCGAAGGTCCGCGCTTGCGTTCGTGGCTCAACGGCATCGCTGCGCTCGATTACATCGAGACCGATTCGACCATCGCGCTCGACGGACACATCGGCCTCCAGATTCACAGTGGCGGTCCCGCGCTCGCGCAGTTTAAGGACATCGTGATCGACGAACTCCCGCCCACACCCGGCGTGCCTACGTGGGACCAAGTCGGTCATCCCAAGCCGCCAGCGCCGAAACCTGCCGCGCCGAAATCCAGCGCCGCGCCCGCGCCATCCGCGCCCGCCGCCGTGCCGACGTCTGCGCCCCGCGACATCAGTTACAACGCCGTTTCCAGCGTTCCGCGTTCGCCCGAGGAGGAACGGAGCTCCTTCACCATGCCTGCGGGTTTTGAAATCGAACTCGTTGCCGCCGAGACCGTCGGCTTCGGAAAATTTATCACCGTCACTTGGGATGCGCGCATGCGGCTCTGGTCGATGACCGCCCTCGAATATCCCGTCGATGGCAACGAACAAAAACTCGCCTCCGATGCGCTCTTCGCCGCCGGCGGCCGCGATAAAGTCGTCGTCTTCGATGCGCCCTACGCGGCGCCCGCGCCTGGCCAAGCGGCCATCACTGCGCCGCCCCGAGTATTCGCCGATGGCCTCGTGATGCCGCTCGGGCTCTTGCCTTATAAAGACGGCGCCTTCGTCCAATACGGCGCCGACGTGCGCCTCTATCACGACACCGACGCCGATGGCCGCGCCGACCGTCACGACGTCATCCTCACGGGCTTTGGCACGCAGGACTCTCACCTTTTCCCGCATCAATTTCTCCGTCAACCCGGCGGCCAAATTTTCCTCGCGCAGGGTCTTTTTAATTACTCAAGCGTCCGCCGCCCCGATGGCCGTGCTTTCGCCACGGGCGCCACGGAGATTCCCTTCAACCAGTGCAAACTCGGCCGGTTTACGCCCGACGGTGCGAGCTTCGAAAGTCTCTCCGCCGGTCCGAATAACATCTGGGGCCTCGTCACCTCGCGCGAGGGCGAGACGTTTATGCAGGAGGCGAACGACATCGGTTATCCTGTGATTCCTTACGAGCCGGGCATCTGGGTCGCCACGGGTTCCAAAGACCGCCTGCGCCCTTATCAACCGCTCATGCCACCGCCGCTCCCACCCGCTCAGATGGGCGGCACCGGCCTCAGTGGCCTCGCTCTCGCCGAAGATAGCGACGGCCTTTTCCGCCGTTACGGCGCGCCCGCCGCCGATGGCGCTAAGGTCTTCTTCCTCGCCAACCCGATCACCAACACGATCAACGCCGTCCGCGCCACGCCCATCGCCGACGGCGCGCGCTACACGTACGAAAAACTACCCGATTTCATTACCACCACCGACAAATGGTTTCGCCCCGTCGCGATCCACTTCGGCCCTGATGGCGCGCTCTACATCGTCGATTGGTACAACAAAATCATCTCCCACAACGAAGTCCCCCGCACGCACCCCGACCGCGACAAATCCCGTGGCCGCATCTGGCGCGTGCGTCACGTCGACCAAAGCCGCACGCCGCCGCCCGATCTCACACGTCTCGATGACCGCGCGCTCCTCGCCCAACTCGGCGGCCCTAACGCCCTCGTCTCGCGTCTCGCTTGGCTCGAACTTGTCGATCGCCGCGCCACCGCTCTTGCGCCCGATCTTGCCCTTATCGCCGCTGACCAACGCGCGCCCAACGACCGTCGCCTCGCCGCGCTCTGGGCGCTCGAAAGTCTCCAGCCGATTTCTACTCAGCTTTTACGACAACTCGCCACCGATCCCGCGCCCACGCTCCGCCACGAAGCCGCGCGTCTGCTCGGTGCTTATCCGCGCGCGGAAGCCGATCTGCTCGCGCTCGCTCCGCCGCTCCTCACCGATTCTAGCCCCGCCGTGCGCGCCGCGATTGGCGATGCGTTACGGCGCATCCCTCAAGCTAGCCCTCGCGTCGTCGATCTCGCGGCGCGCCTTGGTGGCGCTTCGCTTACGACTGGTAACGAATGGGTACGCTACGAACGCGAGTTCGAGCGCTACCTTGCGCGTTGGGCGATGGAAGTGAATCCCGCTGCCACCGCCGCGTGGTTGGAATCTGCCGAGGGGCGCGCCTTGCCGCTCGAAAATCGCCTTCTCGCCACACTCGCTCTCGGCGGGAAAACGGCCGCGCTCGGACTCGCGCAGATGGCGCCCGCTTTAAATCGTCCGCTCAGCGACGAAGAAGTCCGCACGCTCGCCGGGCATTTCGCCGAGCCTGCCTCGCGCGACGCGCTCAGTGCAGCTCTCGGCCAAGCTGGTTCGCGCGCCGCGGTGCTACGCGCTTTGCTCGCATTACGCACGAGCATCGACGCTACGCCCCTCACGCCCGCGCTCATTGCGGCGTCGAAAATCCTACTCGCAGGCCCCGCGCCTGCCGATCTCACGCTCGGCGCGCAGGTTGCCGGCGCGTTCAAGCTCCGTGCTACGGAACCACAGCTGGCCGCTGTGCTCACTCGCGAGCTAACTAAAGAAACCGCGCCCGCGCTTCTGGCTGCCGTCCGCGCGTTGCGTGAAAATCAAGCCGGTCCTATCGATACTTTCACCCGACTCGCCCGCGAATCTGCGGATGTCACGTTGCGTGACGAAGCCTTGGCTGCGCTCGGAGCGCTACCCAGTCCGGCCGCGGTCACGCAGTTGATTGGGTTGTTGCCTGGGCTCAACGTCGCACAGCGTCGGGCAGCTTATGATCGGCTCGCGTTGCATACGGTAGGAGCGACGGCGGTCGTCGCGGGCTTGCGGACGGGCACGGTGGCGAAGGCGGATGTCAGCGTCGGTGCCGTGGAAAAACTCCGACGGCAAATGCCGGACGACGCCCTTCTCGCGGCGTTATGGCAAGAGCTGGGTGGCGATGCGCAGCGCGTATTGCGGTTGCCCGGTGGCCCTGGCGATTATCCCGAAGCGCAACTTACGTTGGCGGGGCCGTTCACGGTCGAGGTTTGGGTGAAATTGGACGCAGGTATCGATCACCGCGACGGGTTGCTTGGGCTGCCGGGCGTGATGGATTTCAATTTTTTCGACGGACGTTTCCGCGTGTGGCTTGGCGAAGCCAACGACGTCGTGCAGGCCAAGAAAAAAGCCGTGCCTGAAGTTTGGACGCACTACGCGGTCACGCGCGACGCCTCCGGTTTTTTCCGCCTCTACATCAATGGCGAACTCGAAGCCACGAGCGCGGGCCCTAGTCAGTCTGTGTTTGTGGGTGCGAATGTCGGCCGCAGCCGCTTGAATTCCTCAAATGGTACCACGGCCGGTTGGCTGGCGGAATATCGTGTGTGGAAACTCGCGCGCACGCCGCAGGAAGTGCGCGATCATTTCGACCGTAGCTTGGCCGACGTCTTTGGGCCGGATCGGCCTGCGGGCCTGGTCGAGGTATGGGCAGGCGCAAATTGGGGTCTTTTGAAAGGCGCGGTGCGAGCCGAGGTGACGAGCGATGCCCCGGTGTTACTCACGGCGAAAGCCGCCGCGGCGCAGACTGAGAAGTTTGATCGTTTCCGTGCTCTCGCGCAGCGCACGGGTAATGTCGACCAAGGCAAACAGACGTTCACCGCGCTCTGTCTCGCGTGTCACCAGCAAGGCGGTAAAGGCGGCCAAATCGCGCCGCCGCTTGATGGCATCGGCAACACCGGTGTCGAGGCCCTGCTGCGCAACATCCTTACTCCGAGTGCGGCTATGGAGAGTGCGTACCGGACCTACCGAGTGGTGTTGAAAAACGGCACCGTTCAGGATGGATTTTTGGCAAGCGAGACGCCGGAAGCCGTGGTCTTACGAACGCCCGGGGCCGAAGACCATCGCATCGCCCGCAGCGAGATCCTCGCGACGAGTTATTTGAACCGCTCGCTCATGCCCGAAGGCCTGCTAGAAGCCATGCCACCCGATCAGGTAAGTGACCTTTTTAGTTACCTACAAACCCTGCGATAAACCCGCGCACAGCGTCCGAAAGGTGTGTCAGGCCCGCCGCACAAAGGGCCAAATGGCAGCCCTCCCCCATTGGTCGCCCCCACCTTAGCGCAGGAGCTTTTGGCGGCTCAGGAAGTCGTTAAGGAGCACCCGGGTTTTTTCCCGCCACTCGGGGACGTCGCCGCCGTAGTTGTGACCTCCGCCGTGCACGATGTGCAGCTCGCAGGTATTGCCTGCGGAAATTAACTTGTCGCGGAGGGCGACCGACTGGGCCACGGGCACGGTCGTATCCGCGTCACCGTGGAAGGCTAGGACCGGGGGCATCTTGTCGTCGAGCTGGTGAACTGGAGAGAGCGCGAGGGAGTTGATTCCAAAGCGTTTGGGCGTGTAGCCGGTCTCGATTGAGGTGTCGCTCACCGAGCTTGTTATAAAAAGTGCCGCCGGTTTATACAGTGGCGCCTCGGCTGCGTCGGACCCAGGTGGATTTGGAGTGATCGCAGTCCATAGCGCTACGTGGCCACCGGCGGAGTTGCCCCCTACTACAATTTTTTTTGGGTCGAGACCGAGTTCTGAGGCGTGGACTTGGACCCAGTGGAGCGCCGCACGTGCGTCTGCGACGGAGGCGAGGGGAGAGGTGTCGTGGCGGCCCTTGGTACGGTAGTCAGGTGCGATGCCGACGAAGCCGAGCTGGGCGGCGATTTTGGCCCAGCCGACTGAGCTAGCGGGAGTGCCGGTGGTCCATCCGCCACCGAAAAAATGAATCAGTGCGGGACGTTTATCTTGGGCGGTCCAACCGGCGGGTTTGACGATGAAGAGCCGCATGGGCGCGGGGGCGCCAGTGCGGTAAAAATAAGTTTCGGCGCCGGGCAAGCTCGTGGGCGTGGCGGTTGAGTGGGCGGCTAGCGGGGTGCGTTCGTCAGGAATTTTTTCTTGGGCGCAGAGCGTCGCGCTGGTGATGGCGAGGGCGATGGCGGCGAACAAATTTTTAACGTAGGCGGCACGCATAATGGAAAGCGTTAGTTTAACTCGAGCGGTCGTAAACCTCTGGGGTGACGAGGGCTTCGAGTGGGAGGCCTTGGGTGAAGGCACGGAGGTTGCGCAGGGCGTGAGCGGTCGCGTCGGTGTAGCGGTCGCTGGTAGGGCCGGCAAAGTGGGGTGTGAGAAATACGTTGGGCAAGCCCCGTAGCGGGTGATCGGGTGCGAGAGGCTCGTGGGCGAATACATCGAGGCCGCAGAGTAGTTGGCCCTCGCGGGCGACGCAGATGAGCGCGGCTTCGTCGACGACGCCACCGCGACCCACATTGATGAAAGCAGCGCCGGGCGGGAGCAGGCGGAGAAGTTTTTCGGTGACGATCCCGGCGGTGGCTGGGATGAGTGGGGCGAGTTCGATGAGTACGTCGCTGTGCGCAAAAAGAGTTTCGAGCGAAGGGGCGCGGCGGAGGTTGAATTCGCGTTCGTGGGCGGAGTCGACGTCTGGCGCGAAGACTGAGACGTGGCAATTAAATGGACGAATGAGCCGGATGAATTCGCGCGCGACGGGGCCGAATCCGTGGATGCCGATGCGGCGTTCGAAGAGCGAGGCGGCATCGGTTAGGCCGTTTTTCCACGCGCCTTGTTGGTGCATGGCGAGCGTCCAACGCGTCGAGCGCCGCAGGCAGGCGAGCGTGTGTAATAGCGCGCATTCGGCGACGACACGGCTAATCGCTCCACCCCAGTTGGTTACAAGCAGGCCGCGCTCGAGGTGGGCGCGCGTGACGAGAGTTTTGACCGAGCCGCTCAAGTAGCACACGTAGCGCAGTCGCAGCGGCAGGGCTTTGGGCAGAAGTGGCGTTTTCCAACACGTCAGGAGGATTGCGGGATCGGCGGCGGCGAGTTTTTCCGCGAAGGCGGCTGGGCTTAAATTGCTGGGGTCGAGAAGGCGCAGGTCGGGGAACAGCGCGCGCAAGTCGGCTAGCAACGGCTCGGGAAAAAAGTTTTCAGCTTCGAGCGGCGTGAGGACGGCGAGGAGAGACGTGGACATGAAAAACCGGGAAAAAATTTCAGGCTTTAGGTGGGAGACACTCGAGGAGCTCGAGCGTGGGTGAAGGTTGGAGTTGCCAAGGGCCGAGAGTGGCAGGGACGAAAAATTTATCGAAAAGCCGCAGCGGGAACGTCGTGGCGCCGGCGGTCAATGAGCCTGAGCCAGCGGTTACGATACCGATGAAGCCCTCAGTTTCGTGGCGCTTGATCGGGCCGCGGACGTGGCTTTTGCGGATCCGGAAACACGGAGTGCGTTCCGGGCCGATGAGCGTATCTTGAAACGAGTCGGGGCCGAGGGCACGGGCGCGACGAGGCGGGCAAAGGGCCTCGGCGAGAATGCGTTGGGCGGGCCAAGGGCTGAGGTCGAAAATATCGAGGCAAAACTCTAGGCCGCGATTCATGAAACGCGAGCTTTCGGGCAACGTGTAGCCGCCGCGTTCGAATTCGAACCGTACCACGAGATCGCTGGGCTCCATGATTTCAGCGAGGAGTAAGCCCGGGCCGAGCGCGTGCGGGACGCCGCCGGGAACTATGAACGTGTCGCCCACGCTGACGGGGATTTTGTCGAAGCATGCTTCGAGGGCCGCGAGGTCTTGCGTTTCGATCATGCGGCGCAGAGCGGCACGCGTCGGCGGACGTTGGAAACCCAGATATAGATAAGGAGGGTGGGGGAGATCGTCGCGAATCGCGAGGATATGGTAGGCCTCGGTTTTCCCGGAAGGCGCGTCGAGGTAACGCTGCGCGAAGGCGGCAGTAGGATGGACTTGGAAATGTAGGCGGATCGAAGGATCGAGTAATTTGACGAGCACCTGCGGCGTGGGCCCGAAGCGGGCAACGTGAGCGGCGCCGAGATAGTTTTCCGGAGCGGCGGCTAGGACATCGGCAAAGTTGCGGGGGGTGGGGTCCGAGCCGATGTAGACCGGCGAAAAACCCTCTGCCAAGGTGGCGGCGTCTTGGCGGGTGGCGTCGGGCGGGTTAAGGGCGCGCGTGGTGGAGGCGATCCAGTCCTCGGGAAAATGCGCATCCAGCGGCGCGGGAGCGCCGGCCAGGCGGTCCAACTCGCGGCCGCCGAGATAGGTACGCCAGATGCGATTGGGCGGGAGCCGGAGAAGCTGGGCGGGTGGAGCCATCTTAGGGAAAACGTGAAAAAAGAGATAGGGTTTAGCGGGCGGATAGGGCGATTTGGAGCCGTTCGCGGGCGAGAGTGAGATCGGGACGGAGGCGCAAGACGGCTTCGAATTCGCGGGCGGCATCGTCGTGGCGCTCAAGCAGCAAGTAAGCGTTGCCGAGCCCGAAGTGAGCTTCGAAAGCATCGGGCTGGGCGCGGGCGGCAAACACGAGATGCTCTACGGCGGCGCCGGGTTGACCGAGCTCGAG
>CANHAH010000106.1 GCA_947458705.1 Opitutia bacterium
ATGAAGTCGGCCTAGGTAAGACGATCGAGGCCTGTCTTATTTTGCAGCGCTTGCTCGCGGTCGGAAAGGCGCGTCGCGTGCTTATTCTCGTGCCTGAAGCGCTCACACATCAGTGGTTCGTCGAGCTATTACGTCGGTTTAATTTGGGGTTCAGTATCTACGACGAGTCGCGCTGCCTAGCTTGCGAAGGCAGTGATCCGGGAAAAAATCCTTTTCTCGCCGCTCAACTCGCGTTGGCGGCAGTTCCTTTTCTCGCGGGCAATAAAACGAGGCGCGATCAAGCGGTCACGGCCGGCTGGGATATCGTCGTCGTCGATGAAGCGCATCATCTCGCCTGGGCGCCGGATGCGGTGAGTCCCGAGTATGCGCTCGTCGATCAACTAGCTCGGTGCGTTGCGGGATTACTCCTGCTAACAGCGACACCGACGCAGCTCGGATTGGCGGGACACTTTGCGCGACTCCGTTTGCTCGATCCGAATCGCTATGCAGATTTTGAAGCGTTTCGCGCTGAATCCGAAGGTTTTGGCGCTGTGGCCGCGATCTCAGAAAAAATTGTCGAACAGCAACCGCTTAAACCGAAGGACCATACTGCGCTAAGGAAAATTTTTAACCGCGACCCGGAACGGCTCGCCGAGCACCTGGACGCGCTCGGCAAAGGCAGGGGCGGTGCGCGCGAGGCCTTGTTGAAGACTTTGCTCGATCAACACGGCACCGGACGCGTGGTGTTTCGCAACACGCGTGCGGCGATGACGGGATTTCCGCGTCGTAAATTTTGTCCGGCACCGCTTACAGTGGAAAATAATCTCACTCATCTTGCCCGGATCGCGCGGGAGCTGATTGCAGAGGATGCGGGTGCTGACGGCAGTATTCGTTACGCTTTTAAAGAGGATCCGCGTCTCGATTGGCTGGTAGATTTTTTGCAGACACAGAGCGCGGAGAAAATTCTTCTGATCTGTAAATCTCAGCGCAAGGTCGTCGCGCTCGAAAGCGCATTGCAGGAAAAAATTAACGTGAAGGTTGGCCTATTTCACGAGGGACTGCCTCTGGTGCAGCGGGATCGCAATGCCGCGTGGTTTGCCGAGCCAGACGGGGCCCAATTGCTCATCTGTTCCGAAATAGGTAGCGAAGGGCGTAATTTTCAGTTTTCCCACCATCTCGTGTTATTTGACCTGCCGTTGAATCCAGGACTTTTAGAGCAACGGATCGGTCGTTTGGATCGTATCGGCCAGACGCAGACGATTCGGATCCATGTTCCCTTCGTCGCGGGTAGTGGTGAGGAATGCGTTGTTGATTGGTATCACCGCGGACTTGATGCGTTTGAGACGCCGATCCACGGCGGTAACGATTATCAGGAAGCGTTTAAAGAGCGTCTGCTCGCTCTCACGCGTACTTACGGCGACGGGGGCAAGGCTGGACGCGAGCAACTCGATGCATTCATTGCAGAAACCACGGCATTTAGAAAAGCGTTGAGCCTAAAAATGCAGAAAGGCCGTGATCGTTTGCTCGAACTCAATTCCTTTAATCCGGCGGTAGCCGAGCAGGTGATCGCAGGCGTACGGGCGGTGGACGCAGATCCTTTTCTGCGAAATTTCCTCGTCGAGTTACTCGACCATTTCGGCGTGCGAATCAAAGAGCACGAAGAAGGGGATGTGTTTCTCGATCCAAGCCACGCCTACATTGAGGGATTTCCCTCTATTCCCCGCGATGGCATGCTGGCCACCTTTAGTCGCGCGCGCGCCATTGTGCGCGAAGATATTCGTTTTCTATCGCCTGATCATGCGCTCGTGCAGGACGCGATTGATTTATTGATCGATTCCAAGACGGGCACTTCGGCCTTTGGCTGGATGCGTTCACCGAAACCGAATTTGCTATTGGAGGCTATTTTTCAGCTCGAGACCGTCGCCGACTCTCGCTGGCACGTAGATCAATTTTTAGCTCCCACTCCGGTGCGTGTCGTGGTGGATCTTCGCGGCAATGACCTCACCGCGACGCGACCGGCCGCGGCGCTGGCGGAGGATTTTGTCGATGCAACGTTGCAGCGGTTTCTCGAGCGCCCAGGCTTTAATGCGGCCCTCCTCAAGACGATGCTAGTATCCGCGACCGAGCAGGCGGAATCGCTTGCCCTCTCTTTGAAGTCAGCGGCCGGTGAGCGGGCGGCGGCCGCGCTCGGCGCTGAGTTGCAACGACTCTTAGATTTGCAACGACTCAACGATCACGTACGGCCCGAGGAAATTGCGTGTTCTCGGGAACAGATGGTGCGCACCGGCGCGGCAATCACAGAGGCACGCTTACGCTTGGATTCTATCCGCCTGATTGTCGAAGGGCCGCAAGCCTTGGGTTGAGCAAGTGGACCCGCTACTCACCGCTTAACGTGTGAGTGGGAGTAGCGCGCGTAGCCGTGGATTGCGCAGAAAAAGTCCGCCCCAAAGTACAGCGCCTACGATGATGGTAGACACAAATGGATCGCCCACTCGGACGTGAGTGGCGGTCGCTCCGCCGAGGTAAGCGGTCAGCAAAATAGCCCCGAGTACCGATGTGCGCGGAATTGCGTACAGCAATGTGCAGACAAGTTCGAGCACGCCGAGGTTAGGCGCGAGTTGGATCTTCCAGCCGAGATGTTCGAAGCCTTTGACGAGATCCGGTGAGCCGGAAAATTTCATGGCGGCACTAAACAAGAGCATTAACACCGGTAGCGTACTCATGATGCGACCGGTCCATAGAATGCCTTTTGATGGGGTGACGGGAGTGGAGTCCATGAAGAAATGAGATGAAAATGGGCGCTCCGACGGCGAGACCATTTTATTTCGTTTTGGCCGGCTTCAGGTCAATGACGGTGCGGATCGCTTGGAGGAGAGTCTCTTCATCGAAGGGTTTCATCACCATCCCGGCCACGCCGAGTGCCCTGAGTTTCGGCAGTACCGCGTGATCAGCGGGCGAGGGCAGCATGATGACCGGAATGGCGCGCAACTCCGGTTTAGATTTCAACATTTCGAGTAATTCCAGGCCTCCCATGATCGGCATGCTCACATCGAGCACAATCAGATCGGGTAGGGCGCGCTCCATGGAGAAAAGCGCGTTGTAGCCATTAGTCGCACCATCGGCTTCGCAGTCGAATGGAGCGAGGATGTTGGCGGCGATGGTGCGCACGGTTTTGGCGTCATCGACGGTGAGGATTCTAGGGCGCATGGAAGGAATGGGCCGGGCAACGGTGCGCGGTTACATCACAGAATGATGGGCGCGACCATGAAAGCAATGGCCGGGCGCGGCATGATCGGAGGCGCATTTTTCTTGGGCTGAATCGAAGGTGCGGATTGTCACTGATGAGTGGCGGAGCTAATTAAATGATTCATGAACGCTTCCTTCTCCTGCTGCCGTCTATGGTCCTTCGTGTTTTTAACCCTCTCGCTCACCTCTCAGCTGATGCGCGCCGCTGATACAAAACCGGTGGAGCTCCCAGCTGATCCGATCAAGACCATGGTGGGACGCCTAGAATTGGAGCGGTATAAATCCACGATTAAAGGTCTTACGCAGTTCGGCGATCGCCGCCAAGGTACAGCTCGCAACCGCGCCGCGCTCGATTGGATCGAGGCTCAGTTAAAGAGCTATGGCTACACAAACACCACGCGGATGAAGTATGAGTATTTCCCGACTGATCCGCGTCGGCCGAGTGGCCCCGTGACGAGCGGTGCACCCGATGCGGCGCAGGGTGGGGGGCGTTATCGCGGCCTCCGCGCCAAAACCGGCGTGAACCAAGATCCCAATTTGCAACCCGACGAAAAGTTGCGTGCCTTAAATTCTCAGCCCGGCGACATCGGGCCGCGCGAACAGGTTTATTGCACGAAAATTGGTACAACGTATCCTGAAGAAATGTATATCGTCGGAGCGCATTTCGACGGTCACGGCTACGGTGAGGCCGCTAACGACGACGGCTCCGGCACCGCCATCGTGATGGAGTTGGCCCGCATCTACATGTCGCCTGACGTGAAGACCGAGCGCTCAATTCGATTCGTGTTGTGGAATAACGAAGAGACCGGACTCAACGGAGCCCGCGCCTACGTCGCCCAACGCGCTGCATTGCAAGGCCAAGAAGTGCCCGCGGGCTCTGGCCTTTATCCGGAACCGAAGTGGCTCGGCATGATTCAGCATGACATGATGCTTTTCGATCACGGGGCCCCTCGAGCCGATGGCACGGTTTCAAAGGACCAGCGCCCTGAAGCCGACGTAAACATTGAGTTTCAAGCGACTGCTAAATTTTCTGAAGGCGCGCAGAAACTCGCGTGGTTTTTCCACGCCGCCAACGAAGCCTACGCAACCGATTATCCTGCGGCGGTTGGACCGCATATGACCAACACCGACAGCACGCCGTTTATGGATCTCGTGCCGGCCATTAGCCTGCGTGAAAACGAACGCGGCCGTGAAATCGGCGCCGGCTGGGACCCGCACTGGCACCAGCCAACGGACATGTTTGCCACATTTAGCGACGCCGATTTCCGCCTCGGTCTCAACGCTGCGCAGACGACGCTCGGCGCCCTTGGTCGTCTCACGGGAGCCACGCTCACCCAATAATTCTCCGCCTCACGACGCCTCATGAAGACGATTACCCAACTGCAACGTCTCGCCTCGCCGGCTCCGAAACCTCAGTCGCTCGCCTGGGATGGCGCGACTCTTTGGATGGGTTCTCGGGCGACTAAAGCTATCTACGCGATCCAACCCGCGACCTGGACTGTGACCATGGAAACGGCTGCGCCTGGCACGCCGTGGGGCATGACGGCGGCTGGGAATGAGCTCCGCGTGCTATGTGGCGAGACGGCGGATGATCATCGCGTGATTCGGCGCTTCGTGCCGGGTGTGGGTTTCGACGCAAACTGGGCGCAGCCCTGTCCCGACGACACGGGATCACAACTCGGTTTTTCCGGAGGAAAACTCCACGTCAGTCAGTGGTACCCGAAGAAAGTTTTGACCCTAACCAGCGACGGTAAAGTCGAGCGCGTGATACAGCTGCCGCACGGCATCTGCGGGCAAGTGTGGGTCGATGGGTTGATTTATTTGGTCACGACTGACGCCGAGGAGACAAACGAGTATTGGCTGACTCGTGTCGACCCCCGGCCGGCAACGCCGGTGATTGAGAATCTCGCGCTCATTCCATTTCAAGCGCGAGCGCTGGCTTGGGACGGCGCAAGATTTTGGACCAACCATCGCGAGCAAAACCAGATCGTAGCTTTTTTGTGAAAGTAATGAGGATTTAGTGTATGGTCCACTGCGGTCGTCACAGCGCTCACTCGGATTAAATTCACGGAGATTGAGGCGATCGCATCTGCCGCGACGAGTCGCTCAGACTCACTGCCCAAGGAAAGACAGCCGGTGCGCCTTTTGAATCTTGCGCCGCTTTTCGTCGCTTAGCCGCGCTTCTCCGGCGAACTCCGGCCAGCGGCGTACCGCTGCCTGCACCTCCGCGATGATCGCGGCGGCACGGCCGCGCTTCATGGAAGCAGCCTTCGCGCACGCCTTGAAATCCTCTACTGTGAAGCCGTCGCGTTTTCCGTTTAGGGTCATCTGGTGCGATCCCGTCCACGGGCCGGATGGATTATAACTGTAGGTTACGTCGAACGCCGGCGCGAGCGACCACTGCCCTTGTTGATTCATTAGAAAGGCGATATTCTTCACATGGTCGTCCTGATTCCGAGCAACAAGATTGAAAACCATCCGCCGGAACTGCTCCTCCACTACGGCCATCGGCAGCTTGAGCTGACGAATCGTGAGTAGAGCCTGCTCGTAGGCATAGGCCCCGGCCTGGTTGAAATCATAATGCGCCAACGCGCAGAGCGACTGCATGTGCAGCTTTGCCCCGCCGGTCATCCGGTCAAAGCGGCGCGTCATAAAATGCCGCCGCCCGTTTTCCTCAAGCAGCCGGCATTCGCTCATCGTGATCCCTGCGGCCTTGGCCATGAGGTGATAGGCGAATTCTATAGCCCCGTAGCCCTTCGGATCTTCCAGCTCCTTGTCACGGTTTTGCTTCACGCCATCAAATTTCAAGAGCCAGTAATCGAAGCCATCGCCCACCGCAAGCTGCCCCGAGCGCACCTCGTTCGTCGCTGGATTCCATGCGATTACTGCCTTGGCCCTCGCACCGCCGGCCGACGTGCCCACGCTCAGGATGTCTCGCAGCGCCCGCTCCTTTCCGGCCTCGTGAAAGTGACCCTCCAAATCGCCTCGGTGAGTCAACACCTCGCTCGCCAACTGCACCAGCGCATCCACCTCGATCCTTGACCTGCCGCCATCCTTAGGGCCGAGCGTCGGAACGAACTCCAGTGCGCCCATCCCCCGCCTGCCTGTATAGCAGAGCCGAGAGACGGCATCGAAACTGTCTGGCTTGCGTCCCTGTGTCGCCAGCCAGGCGTTAATCAGCGCGTTGCCAAACTTGTCCGGCAATGAATCCGCCAGTAACCCTGGCAGTCCGTGAAACGTGCTCCGTGGGAGCGCGGGGAATTCATAGACCCGCTCGCTCAGCGGCATCGTCAGCGGCGAAAGCTCGATCCCGCTGCGCGCAAAGTCCGGGTCGTATTGGAACGTCGCCACATCGCTGCCCTCCTCGAGCGATACCGCGCCGATGGTCCGGCCCCAGAGCTGTACCGCGGCGATCATGCCGTCTTGCCCCATACCCATTGTTTCGGCTCGCCCGCCACCGACTTTTTGCTGGTCGCCCGCCGGCGCTGATGCCCTTGCTCTTTCAGTTGCGCCATAGGACTGGCGGCCTCTTCCGGGACGAGCGCCTCGAACCGCTCCACCAAGCCCAGTACGCGGCATACGCGCACAAAACCCGACAATTGGGTCGCCGCCGCACCTAGTTCCAGCCGTTGAACCGTTCGCAGACCCAGGCCTGCCTGCTCCGCGAGCTGTCTTTGCGTAAGATTCTTCGCCAACCGAAGCCGAACCAGCCGCTCACCGAGCAAACTGAGCAGCGTTTTGTCTGTGTTGGTATGAACGAATTTCATGCGCCTAAAATGGCGTATTGCGTTCGAAAATCAAGATTAAGCGCCATAAATGGCGTCTTGTTGGAATGTTTATAATTTCGCTAATTATTAACGAACCCAGCTCCGGGCGTTATAAAAGAGCTTCATCCAAGGGGAATCTTCGGCCCAGGTCTTGGGCGTCCAACTCATGCAGGTACTGCGAAAGACGCGCTCGGGGTGAGGCATCATAATCGTCACGCGACCGCTAGTTGTGGTGAGCGCGGTGAGGCCTAGGGGCGAGCCGTTCGGGTTGAGCGGATAACGCTCCGTGGGTTGGTGGTGGTTATCGACGAAGCGGGCGGCGACCAGGCCGGAGGAGGCGCAGCTTTGAAGCGCGGTGTCGTCTTTGAACTCGGTAAAACCTTCGCCGTGCGCGACGGCGATCGGGAGGACGGAGCCTTCCATGCCGGCAAAAAGAACGCTCGGGCTCTTTTCGATTTTTACGGAAACATAGCGGCCTTCGTAGCGCTCGCTCTGGTTTTGCACGAAGCGCGGCCAGTGGTCGGAGCCTGGGATGATGCGGTGGAGGTTGCTCATCATCTGGCAGCCGTTGCACACGCCGAGTGCGAAGGCGTCGGAGCGGTGGAAGAACGCTGCGAATTCGGCGCGGGCGCGTTCGTTAAACAGGATGCTCTTGGCCCAGCCTTCGCCAGCGCCGAGTACGTCGCCATAGCTGAAGCCACCGCATGCAGCGAGACCGCGGAAATCTTTAAGAGAGATGCGCCCGCTAAGGATGTCACTCATGTGGACGTCGATCGCCTTAAAGCCAGCGCGGGTGAAGGCGGCGGCCATCTCGACTTCGCCGTTTACACCTTGTTCGCGGAGAATGGCTATAGGTGGACGCGCGCCCGTGAGAATCGCGGGGGCGCTGGTAACATCAAAGGTAACTAGGGGCGTGATACCGGGGTCGGTGCGGTCGATGCGAAGTTGGTGTTCGGATTCGGCGCAAGCGGGGTTGTCGCGAATTGTGGCGATGCGACGGGTGACGTCGGACCAGAGGGAGCGCAGGGCGAAGAGGTCTTCATCGAGCAGAACTTTACCGCCGCGTTTGATGCGGAAGCGGTTATCGCGGTTGAGCGTGCCGATGCGCGTGGTGCAGGCCTTGAAGCCGTGCTGGCGAAGCGTCTGCGAAACGTTGTCTAGGTCGGCGGTACGGATCTGAAGAATGGCGCCGAGTTCTTCGTTGAAGAGCGTGCTGTCGACGTTGTGGCCGTGGAGGATTTCGAGGTCGACACCCGTGTGGCCGGCGAAGGCCATCTCGGCGGCGGCGGCAAGGAGGCCACCGTCGGATCGATCGTGGTAAGCGAGGAGTTTACCCTCGCGGCCTAGGAGTTGGATGGCGGCCCAAAATTGTTTGAGGTCGTGCGCGCTGTCGACGTCGGGCGGGGCTTCGCCCATCTGGGAAACGACTTGGGCGAGGATCGAGCCACCGAGACGGTTTTTGCCGCGACCCAGATCGAGGAGCAACAGGACGGAGTCTTCGTCGCGCTGGAGTTGCGGCGTAAGCGTGAGGCGAATGTCGGCGACGGGGGCGAAGGCCGAGATGATGAGCGAGGTGGGCGCGGTAACGCGTTTGTGCAGACCTTCTTTGTTACCGATGGCGGGTTCCTTCCACGCCGTGCTCATGCTCATGGAATCCTTGCCGACGGGAATGGTGATACCGAGGGCGGGACAGAGATCGAGGCCGACGGCGGAAACTGCGGCGTAAAGATCGGCGCCGTCGCCAGCGATGGCGGGCGCGGCCATCCAGTTGGCGGAAAGGTTAACTTTGCCGAGGTCACCGATCTGGGCGGCGGCGAGGTTGGTGAGGGCTTCACCGACGGCGAGGCGAGCGGAAGCGGCGGCGTCGTTGATGGCGACGGGAGTGCGTTCGCCCATGGCCATGGCTTCGCCGGTGTAGACGTCGAAGGCGGCGGCAGTGACGGCGCAATCGGCCACGGGGACTTGCCACGGGCCTACCATTTGGTCGCGGGCAATCAGGCCGCCGAGCGTACGGTCGCCGATGGAAATGAGGAACGTCTTGTCGGCCACCGTCGGGTGCGAGAGGACGCGTTGCACGACTTCGAGCAGCGTGAGTTCACCGAGGTCGAGGGGTTTGCGCGGACGCGTGAGGCTGACGTCGGTGCGGGCCATGCGCGGCGGTTTACCGAGGAGCACGTCGAGCGGCAGATCGATCGGGGTGTTTTTGAAATGGGAATCTTCGAGGACGAGTTTTTTTTCGGCTGTGGCTTCGCCGACGACGGCGAACGGGCAGCGCTCGCGTTCGCAGAGCGCTTGGAACGTGGCGAGGCGAGCCGCCGGGACGGCGAGGACGTAGCGCTCTTGGGCTTCGTTGCACCAAATCTCGAGCGGCGACAGGCCCGGCTCGGCGTTGGGGACGGAGCG
>CANHAH010000107.1 GCA_947458705.1 Opitutia bacterium
CAGCGCGACTCCGCTCCCGCCGTCGCCGTGACCAAGGCCGTCTCCGAGCGCGTCCACGCCTCCAAACAAGCCTTCGTCCACATCGAAGAAGTCCAAGACATGGTTCAGGAAGAACTCATGAAAGGCGGCTTTTTTAAAGTCGCCGAAGCTTACATCCTTTTCCGCGCTGACCGCTCCGCCGCCCGTCTCGCTGGCGACACCGACGAAGCCCCCTCCGCCGCCGCATCCGTAACTCCTGCTCAGGAAACCATGATTGTTGTCAAAAAAGCCAACGGCGAAAACATTTTCTGGGACGGCGCCGACCTCCGCAAACGCATCGAGTTCGCCCGCATCGGCCTCGACCTCTGCCTCTCTAACGAAGAGATCGAACAAGAACTTCGTCGCGCCGCCTATGACCAGATCCTCCAAAAGGACCTCGACGCCACGATCATCCTTAACTCGAAAACCCTTATCGAGAAAGATGCCGATTTCGCCAAGTTCGCCGGTCGCATTCAACTCACCTACATCTACGAAGAAGTCCTTGGCTGGGACATCATGAAAGACGGCATCGGCGCTCTTAAAGCCGCCCATCAGCGCGCCTTCAAAAAATACCTCGAGTACGGCGTTGCCATCAAGCGGCTCAACCCGCGTCTGCTCGAATTCGATCTCACCCGACTCTCCGCTGCCCTCGACCCATCCTCCGACCTCGAGTTCGACTTCCTTGGTATCCAGACTCTCTACGATCGTTACCTCATCATCGACAAAACCAAGAAGCCGGCCAAGCGCCTCGAGACGCCTCAGTTCTTCTGGATTCGTGTCGCCATGGGTCTATCCCTCGAGGAACCCCTCGATCGCGAAGCCAAGGCCATTGGCCTCTACTCCCTCTACAAGACCCGTCGCTTCTGCTCCAGCACGCCGACTCTCTTCAACTCCGGCACGCTTCACTCGCAGCTCAGCTCCTGCTACCTCTACTACGTCGACGACTCTATCGAAGGCATCTTCCAACGCGGCATCTCCGAAAACGCCTACCTCTCCAAATGGGCCGGCGGCCTCGGTGGTTCCTGGACTGCGGTTCGTGGCACTGGCGCCTACATCGGCGGCACCAACGGTGAATCTCAAGGTGTCATCCCGTTCCTTAAGCTTCACAACGATCAACTCGTAGCCATCAACCAAGGCGGTAAACGCAAAGGCTCCGGCTGCGCTTACCTCGAGACCTGGCACAACGACATCTACGAATTCCTCGAGCTCCGCAAGAACACTGGCGATGACCGCCGCCGCACTCACGACATGAACACGGCGAACTGGATTCCCGATCTGTTCATGAAGCGCATGGAAGCCCGCGCCTCCTGGACGCTCTTCCGCACCAACGAAGTCTCCGACCTCCACGACCTCTTCGGCAAAAAATTCGAAGAGAAATACATCGCCTACGAAAAACTCGCCGAAGAAGGCAAAATCTACGGCCAGAAAGTCGAAGCCCTCGACCTCTGGAAAAAGATGCTCTCCCTCATCTTCGAGACCGGTCACCCCTGGATCACCTTCAAAGACGCCTGCAACATTCGCTCCCCCCAAGACCATGTCGGCGTCATCCACTCGTCGAATTTGTGCACCGAAATATGCCTCAACACCTCCAAGGAAGAAACCGCCGTCTGCAATCTCGGCTCTGTCATCCTTGAGACTCACCTCCTCGCTGACGGTTCACTCGATCACAAAAAACTCCGCGAGACCATCCGCATGGCCGTTCGCGCGCTCGACAACGTCATCGACATTAATTTTTACCCCACCGAGGCCGCCAAGACCTCCAACATGCGCCACCGCCCCATCGGCATGGGCGTCATGGGTCTCGCCAACGCCCTCTACATTAAAGGTGTCTCCTTCGCCTCCGAAGAAGCGCTGACCTTCAACGACGAGGCCATGGAAGCCATCGCGTTCTACGCTTACGAAGCCTCCTCCGATCTCGCGGCCGAGCGCGGCACCTACTCCAGCTATAAAGGCTCGAAATGGTCTCGCGGCCTCCTCCCGCAAGACACCGTCGACCTCCTTGAGCAAGAACGCGGCGTCGCTGTCGACGTCCCACGCGGCGGCAAGATGGATTGGACCGCCCTGCGCGCTAAGATCGCCGCTCAAGGCATGCGTAACAGTAACGTCCTAGCGATCGCCCCCACCGCGACGATCTCGAACATCACCAACACCTCCCCCTGCATCGAGCCCACCTACAAGAACCTCTTCGTTAAATCGAACCTCTCCGGTGAGTTCATCGTATTGAATCCCTTCCTGGTGAAAGACCTCAAGGCCCGCGGCCTCTGGGATCAGGACATGATCGACAACCTTAAGTACTTCGACGGTGAGTTGAAAGACATCACCCGCATCCCCGAAGACCTGAAGGCCAAATACCTCACCGCTTTCGACATCGACGCGAAGTGGATCGTCGACGCAGCCGCGCGTCGCCAGAAGTGGATCGACCAAGCTCAAAGCGTGAATCTGTGGATCAAGACGCCGGACCTCAAGACCCTGAGCCACATGTACCGCCACGCGTGGCACGCCGGCCTCAAGACCACCTACTACCTCCGTAGTCTCGGTGCCTCCAACATCGAGAAAGCTACCATCTCGGTGAAGAAGGAAGTGCGCGGCGCGATCAAAGAAGGCCAAGACGGCGGCCAAAACTCCGGCGACGCCGGCGGCAGCCACAGCGGCGAGATCACCGCCTCGCCGGCCGCCAAGAAGAAAGAGTTCACCGCCGCGGAGAAAACCGCCTGCAGTATCGAAGCGATGCGCAACGGCGGCGAATGTGAAGCCTGCCAATAAATCCTTCCTATCAGGCCCCGCCCTTCACCGGGCGGGGCTTTTTCGTGTCCCTCTTACCGGGTTGTTTTCTCTTCCTACAAGTCCGTCGCGCCATCACTTAGGAGCTAAGATCGGTTCGGACACCGGCCCTGAAACCGTGTTCGTAGCCGCTTAGGCTTGTGCGACGTTAGTTCATGCCTCTACTTTACTCCTGTACCGTAGACATCTTTAGCCCCCGATTCTTTCTTCTATGAAACTTCGTCCTCTTGTCGCTCTCCTCGCCCTCGCTTTCTCGGTCGTTTCTCCGGTCATCGCCGCTGAAACCTCCGCCAAACCTACCGCTGCCAAGGCCGCTTTTAATGGCGCCTTCACCGGCAAATGGCAGGGCCAAAATAATATCGGTGGCGTCCTCAAGCTGGACTTCAAGTCTGGCACCGATGCCAAGCTCAGCGCGGATGTACTCTTTGTTTACGAAGGTACCGATGTCCGCGCGCAGACTAAATCTCTCAAGGTCGAGGGCGAAAAAATTGAGCTCGTGATCAGCTGGGAAATCCAAGGCACCTTTGCTTCCACCAAGCTTGTGGGCACCCTTAAGGGTAACGACATCGCTGGCACCTACGAGAGCACTGCCGCTGAAGAGCCCGCCACCGGCAAGTGGTCTGGCTCCCGTAGTTAACCGGCGACGGGTATTCGTCGCATGAAAACGAACGTCGCCATTGTTGGCGGAGGTTTGGCCGGGCTTTCCTCCGCTGCGCACCTGTTATTGGCGGCGCCCGATCGGTACAAAGTCCATATTTTTGAGGCCGCGCCCATTCTTGGCGGCCAATGTGCATCTTGGCTCGATGCCAAGGGCCGTCCCGTCGAGACGGGCATCCATCTCGATTTTCCGTGGTATCATAATAAAGATGCTCTTTTTGCGGCCATCGGCTCTCCGCTACCGCTCAAAGAAACCGACGGCAATTACTACGTGTGCAACGGCCAGACGGGCCAGATCGATACGCTCCTCGCGGGTAAATCCGTCTTAAAAACTCTGCGCGGCTTAGCGACATTTCCCGGACTCACGCCCGGCGAGCGGCTCCAGCTCACCGGTTTCATTTTCCGCATCATGCGGATGGATGATCGCACAGCGGAATCTTTCGACCACCTCTCCGTCACGCAATTTTTGCTCGAGCAAAAACTCAGCGTCGGCATCCGGCATCAGCTCGCGCTCGAAGCGGTGACGATCCAAGGCCTACGACCCGAAGAAGCCAGCGCGGCCTCATTTATTAAATTTCTTCGTACGATGTACGGCAGCATGGGGCTCTTTGATACGACGTTTTTCGGTGCTCCGCTTGGTGATGCGCTCGTTGAACCCTTAGTGGATTTCATCACTCGCCACGGCGGACATATCCATGCGTCGACGGCGATCCAGAGCGTCACGCCTGCCACCTCAGGTCCCGCGCGCATCACGACGACTGCTGGTATCACCCACGAAGCCGATCACGTTATCTTTGCGGTGCCCGGCTACGCGGTGCCTGCGCTGTTGCCTGTTGAGCATCGTGCAACGGCTCCCTTTGAGGCGCTCGCGCACCTTAAAGAGACACCCATCATCACCATCACACTCTGGTACGACACTAAGGTTTTTACCGATGGGAATGTTTACATCTCACACCGCGACCGCGAACACGGCCCCATCTTCGACGCCGTCGCCGACAAAGCCTTTCATTGGAAAGATTGGCCCAAGCTCAAGGCGCAGGGCAGCATTGTCCAAGTGCTGATCGACGCTGCCGATGATGTGTTGCATCTTAGCGACGCAGAGATCTTGGCTAAAGTTTACCAAGACCTGGAGCGCTTCTTTCCTCGTTGCCGTGGCCAAGTGCCCTTCGATTCGACGGTGTTGCGTTTGAAAAACACGTATTGCGGTACGCGCGTCGGTTATTGGTCAAAAGTGCCGCGCAAACACCAGACCGGTCTCGCCGGTATCTGGCTTGCCGGTGACTATACTGATGGCGTGTATCACTACGGCATGGAGTCCGCGATTATTTCTGGCAAGGCGGTGGCCAACGAACTGCTCCGCGTCATTAATCACACCGGCTTCGAGATTCTCCGTCCTCGTTATCTCCCCTTCGTTCGGGCCTGAGTGTTGGCGGAAGAGACTGAGCCCCACGGTTGTTGCCGCGGTGTTTTAATCCCAGAATTTCCATTTTTTGTTTTCACTCAGGTGAATGACGCTGGGTAGTCCTGGAATTTTTACTGTCGCCTGCCTAGCATCGTAAGTCGCAAGCAACGTATAAATCCAAGCGGCGATCACTGCGGCCAGTATTAATCCAGTCCAAGGTCGGGCCGAAGAAATACCGGAATCAACTGGTGCGGTTTTGTACCCCGTCACCATCGCCTTTGAAATATTGTCGTGCTGCCGAAAGGTAAAGAAAGCCAAGCCCAAGAGGTGTAGGCCCACGGCGATCCCCAGCGCGATCGCGACTCCCGCGTGTAGATCTTCACTGATTTCCCAATTCTGCGTAATACCGGTAAAGACCAATACAGGAATGAACCCAAACATCAGTAACGCGACGAGCGCTGTGCCGGGGTTGTGACCGGCATAGTACATGGCCGGGCCGGCGAATAGATTGCGAAAATACCTGAAGCTATCGGCTGGATGATGGAAAAAATATTTCCACTGGACGTAACGGGTGCCCACGAACCCGAGTACTATGCGCAAGACCAACAGAAAAGCCGCAATCAACCCAGCGAGCATGTGCCATTGAAACAGTCGGTCATGTTCATCGAAGCCGTAGGCAAAAACAAAAGTCGCAATGATACTGCTGGCCAAGGCCCAATGAAAAATGCGGGTGGGAAGATCCCAAATTAGGACTTTATTCATAAAACAAAAATTGGGCGAGACGTTTTAAATTATTAAACGAAGATAAAATCGAAAAATTGGAAAATTCGTCGACGTGGTAAAACACCTGCACTCCGTAGATAGCGTACCGATAATGCGCGTAGTTTATTCATATACTATAAACCTATGCGGGTAATACTGCTCCGCATAAATTGCTTATCTTGCTGCATGGCGCAGGTGCGGGCTGATCCAATGTTCAGATTCGGTCGGCGACCGATGCAGCTTACAAAAAACGCCGACTCCCGGAGGAATCGGCGTAGAAAGCAGCGGAAGATCAGGAATGATCGCGCGCGATAATTACTTTTTTGGGCGGACCAGTCCTAGCTTCTTCTTGATATTGCCAACGCTAGGTAGGGAGATGCCGACTTCATTAGCGATCTCGTTGCCGGTTTTCTTTTTGGCCACGAGTGCTTTCACTTTGGCGATGACTTCAGGGGTGATCTTGGCGCGCTTGCGGGATTTCTTTGCTTTGCCCGCGACTTTAACGGCCTTGGGGGCTTCGTTGATTGATTCTAGCGCAGCGATAAAATCGCTCATGGACTTGAAGCCCATCTTGCCTGGGAGTTGGGCCAAACGCTTTTTTTGTTGAGTAAGTTTCTGTTCGAGCGCCGCAACTTTGCGGCGGTATTGCTCTAGCTGTGCGAAGGTATTTTTAGCCATAGGTATAGTAGGCCTTAAAGAGTTAATTATAGCAAGACTGCGCTGCGCTATAGCGCGGGAGTCTTTATCTATAATAAATTTAGGATTTAATCTATAACAGGTAATAATTAGATAAATTCACGCATTATCGTTGTTAACGTAGGTTTTTGATATTCATTTATAGGCTGTGAGTAAGTCTATTTTGGATACCTATAAATCGCTGTAAATGTTCGCAGAAGCAGTGCCCACGCTTTATCAAGCCAGCGCAGGTGGTCCCCAAAAAATGCGGGTATTAAGTAGCTTTTCTCCGCGCCAGGGTCCGGTTGGAGCCTTTGATGACGCAGGATGCTTTACGGGTAATTTTCTTGTGCGTACGGGAGCGCGTGACGGCGGCTTGTTCGTATTTAGTAAATTTGAACCCGCGGTCTTTTTTGATGTCGCTACGGATGCGGGTGGTGTTGCGGTTAATCGTGAGCCAAGATTCCTTGCGCTTGTGGCGTAGGACTACGAACGAGATTTCTAGGCTTTGATTTTTTGGACGAGCGCGGCGAGCCGATCGTGTAGGCTCCTTGAGGATCGTAGCGTATGCACTGCGGTATGCATTTGCGCGTGGCGTGGGCGACGAGAAAGAGAGTGTTGAGTTAGGTGTGCTCTTGGCGGGTCAGGGCTCAGTGTGATGGGGGCAAAAAAAGCGGCATCCGGGGAGCCGGATGCCGCGAGGGCGAGGGAGCTGAACTCGCTCGGTTTAGTAGAACTTGTATTCGACGCTGAGGGTGAAGGCGCGGCCGCGAGGATCGGCGATGCGAGGTTCCCAACTGCTGCCGGCACCGGTGTTGGTGTCGTAGGAGATAGAGAACGGCGGATCTTCGTTGAGGATGTTTTTGATACCGGCGATGAGCGTGAAGTCTTTATTCAGGCGGTAGGTCAGGCTGCCGTTGTAGGTGACGTATTCATCGACCTTGGTTTTGTAGTCGGGCGCGTAGGGCAGGTAGGTGCCGTTGGCGATACCGGGTGGCACGTAATCGAGGTAACCGGCGCGAAAGACCTGGGTGAGTCGACCGGACCATTTGCCCTTACGATAGGAAACCGAGGTGGTATATTTCCACTTTAAGCCGATGTCGCTGGCGCGGGTGAAACGGCCGACTTCGCTTGTGCCGAAAGGGGCAGAGGCGATAAGGCGGGATTTCTTTTCGAGGAGTTGTGAGATGTTGGCATCGACGACAAACTTGCCGCCCCAGACGCCGAATTCGCCGCGGCCGTTATACTCGAGGCCCTTGGTGATGGTTTCACCGGCATTGAGCGGACGCACGTCGATCCGACTGATCGGGGTGTTGGTTCCGCCTGTGCGGATGATGCGATCGGGGAAGAGTTGGGAGTTTTGCAGAATGACTGAAGTGCCCAAGGATTGGATGGTGCCGGTGCGATTGACCGACCACCAGTCGAGTCCGAAGGTGATGTTCTTCAGGGGCGAGAGTACGATACCGACGGACTTCATCTTAGCTTCTTCGGGCTTCAGGTCGGCTTTACCACCGTTAATCGTGTAGAGGCTGTTTGCCGGGATGGCGGTGTTGGTGGCTGGGTCCACGAGATCGACGCCGGCGTAGATGGACTCGTAGGACGGGTCGAACTGTTGCTTGAAGGTCGGCACGCGGAAGCCGGTACTATAAGAGCCGCGGAAGAGCACTTGCTCGATCGGGTTGTAGCGGAGGGTGTACTTCGGATTGGTGGTGGCGCCGAAACCGGTGTAGTCGTCGCGACGAGCAGCAAGGTTGAGGTCGAGGTTCTTCAAGAGCGGGATTTGGAGCTCGGCGAAGAACGCATAGATGTCGCGGCTGAGCGTGCCAGCGGTAGCAAGACCGTTGTCGAAGGGCGCATTGAAGATGAGTGAATCGACGGTGCTGACATTGCTGCGTGGGTCGCCGGCGAAGTAGTATTCTTCTTTGCGGTAATCAAAGCCCAAGGCGCTGTAGATATTGCCAGCTGGGAGTTTGAAGAGGGGGCCCGAGGTGGTGAAGTCGGCCGTGGTGGTGGTGAAGGTACCGCCGTAGAGCTCGACGCCCGAGGCGGACGCGGCTTTGAGACCGTCCATGGCTGCTTGCGATTGATTGTAGGAGAACGGGCTGAGGACACCAGAGGTGATCAACTTCGCGAAAGGCACCGTGTAGTAATAACCGTTGAGGAGCTTTGATTTACTCTGGCTCTTGGCTTGGGCAAGACCGGTGCGGTATTCCCAATCGGAGAAGAACGCCAAGGGCAACGGGAGTGGGCCTTCGAGGCCGACGAGATAACGGCTGGTGTCGGTGATGGTGCGCAGTTCACGGTTGCCGGCGGGCAGGGAGCGCCAGCGGAAGCCGAGCGGGAG
Source organism: Opitutia bacterium (assembly GCA_947458705.1). Lineage (GTDB taxonomy): Bacteria > Verrucomicrobiota > Verrucomicrobiia > Opitutales > Opitutaceae > Tous-C4FEB. The sequence goes on from CANHAH010000107.1 coordinate 8,640, forward strand.
GCCTCGGTTGCTCTCGAGCGCAGGGAAGTAGGCAACGAGGGCGTTGAAGACGCGGTTGTAATCGGCTCCGGTGCTGGGGTAAGCCATGCCCGAGAGTGGATTGGGAACCACGGTGCCGTTTAGAGTCGTGGTGGTGGTCTGGGCGCCGGTGGCGGACAAACCTGCAGTGCTCCATTGATTCGGTGAGAAGCTCTTGGTGGAATCAGAACGACCGATGACGGCTTCGGCGGTGAGGAGATGGGCGCCCAATTTATAAGAGCCGCGGCTAACAAAGTTGGTATTCTTTACGGGCTGTTGCAGGACGGCGGCGCGGCCGGTGTCCCAAGCGGAGCCGTATTTACCACTGCCGGAGGCGGCGGTGGCGCCCCAGAGAATTTCTTCGTAGGGGCCCATGCCATCGAGGCCGGTGTAGCCGCCGGCGTAGGTGGGTAGGTCGACGATATTGATACCGTTCACGCGCACAGCGGGATTGGCGGGGTCGACGGGGTTGGCGGTGCTCAGGCCGAGAGCCGTAGGCAGGTTGGCGACGGTGAAGAGGGTGGCGATTGGAGTGCCGCGGGTGTCGGGCGAGATACCGCGCTTGGGTTGGAAGGTATTGACGAAGTCACGTTGGTCGCCGTTGAGGCGCTTGTGATCGGAAAGGGCCAAGGAGGCCATGATGTTCCACTTGTCTTTGCTGAGATCGCCCCAG
>CANHAH010000108.1 GCA_947458705.1 Opitutia bacterium
GTCGAACACGTCCAGATCAACACGCCTACTCGTCAAAATGTCTTCACGACGGTGTGGGGCGCCGGCGCCACCGGCAACGCCGATTACACTCAAGGGGCTTCCGCGGGTAACGACATCATTCGCCAGAGCATGACCTACGGTGACCGCACGCGCGGCACGTCCTCTGCCGTTCTGCACTACGTCCACGATGGCAAACTCTACAAAATCAACGCCAACGCCAATTTCTCCCGCAGTTGGGACAAACGCGACGACATCAACCACGGCTTCTTCCGTACGATCGGCAATTTCCAGGTCGGTTCCCTTATCGTGCGGGCCGATGGTCTCAGCGGTATCTACGATCGCCGCGCGCCCAAGCTAACTGCCTCCACGCGTACCGGCGCCGCTTTCGATCCCTACGATAACGCCCAGCTTGCGTTGCTCAACCCCACAAGCCAGCCCAACGAAATCGCCTCCGACCTGAAGAGCGCCGCGGTCAATATCTCCCGAGATATCCGCTTTATTGTCCCCATGACGCTCAAGGTCGGTTTCTCGGTTAACAAGCAGCGCAAAGACAACACCTCCGCACTCACCACGTGGACATTTGCCCCGCCAGCGACAGCCAGTCGTCTCGTCAAAGATTACGACCTAACCAACGACTCACTATCTGCTCAGTCATTTTTCAACGAGACGCTTAAGGTCAAGTGGGTCAGTCCCACCAAGTACTTTAATCTATTTAAGGCGCATCCTGACTGGTTCACAACCAGCGAGACCGCCATTTATCAATCCGGCGTGACCAACTCCAAGTACTTCGAGGAAACAATCTCTGCCGCTTACATCCGCGACGACATTAAGCTGGTCGATAACAAACTCTGGCTCGTCGCTGGCGTGCGCTTTGAACGCACCGACGATTTCGGCCAAGGCCCGCTCGACGACTTGCGTGCGACCTTCAAGCAAGACGCCTCCGGCAATCTCCTTAAAGATGCCGCCGGCAAAAACATTCCCGTCACCACGGATGCGTTCGCCACCGCCAAACTCCGCTACACCGAGCGCGGTGCCGAGGCCAAGCGCAACTACTCCGGCTATTACCCTAGCGTAAATGCTACCTACTATTTTAATGAATCTCTCGTCGCCCGCGCGGCGTTTGCGCAAACGATCGGCCGGCCCAATCTCACCTCCATTATTCCCGGTATTTCCGTGACAGATCCCGCTGTCGCTAATCCGACTGCAACCATCGTAAACAGCGGCCTCAAACCTTGGACCGCCGATAACTACGATCTCTCGCTTGAGACCTATAGCCTTAAGGGTGCGACCATTGCTCTCAGTCTCTTCAAGAAAGATATCTCTGGTTTTTTCTCCTCGACGCAGATTCCCGCCACTTCCGCCTTGTTGCAGAGCTACGGTCTCGGCGACGAATACCTAAATTACACGATCATCACCCAGGCCAATGGCGGTGATGCCTCTATCGAAGGCTATGAAGCTAGCTGGCGTCAGTCGCTCTATTTCCTGCCGTCGTGGGCCAAGGGTTTTTCCACCTACGTCAACGCCACTATTTCCCATGTGAGTGGCAACGACGCCGCGGCGTTCACGCCCTTTGCCCATAAGAACATCAATTGGGGGGCTAGCTACGCGCGCCGAGGTTTCACGTTCCGCTGGAACGTCGCCTATGCTTATAAAGTCACGGGTGCATTGGTCGCCGCAAGCGCCACGATCCCGGCTGGCACCACCTCCTACGTTGCGCCGCAGATCACGCAGGATTGGTCCTTCCAATACAAATTCTCCAAGCGCTTCTCTTTCTACGGTAGCGCGCGTAACTGGAACGGCGCCAACAAACGCACTGAGCGCGCCGGCCCCGGCACACCCGCTTGGACGCGTCCACAATCTTACCAGAATTTTGGCACACTCGTGACCCTTGGCGTGCGCACCGAGTTCTGATTGCCCGCGGGCGCCTAACGGCTTCTTTAATCGTTGGTTATACCCCTTGAGCGCTTTCCTTGTTTTACTCTTAACCGCCGCATTTGGCTTGAGTGCTCCGGCGGTGATGCCCGTTGCCGCCTCATCTAGTCCGACGGGCGAGATCCTGGCGCCGGTGATCCTTCGAGAGGCTCTTACTAATGAATCCTGCTTGGTCGCGCGCGCCGACGGCACTTTGGAAAACTACGCCATCTCTAAGCCCGCCAGCGATTCCGTCTCTGTGATGCGTTCGGCGGATGGTGGCCGAACATGGTCCGAGCCTATGATCGCGTTTCCTTTGCCCGGCCGCGCCTATTACGCACTCCAAGTTTTGCTCGCGGCTGATGGCGCGCTCCACGCCGTTGTGCATATCTCGGGCGAGGGTGACGGCGGTTATCGCGGGCGGCTTTATGAGGTGTATCATTTTTCGTGTCTCGCGGGTGCGGTTACGTGGTCGAAAGCTCGTAAGATCGTGCCGGGTTATGTCGGGTCGATCCGTGGTTTTATCCAACTCCAGCGCAGCAATCGTTTACTCCTTGCCGTTGGCCGCGCTAATCCCGCTCGGGCTACACCGCCTCAATCCGGCCCCGACTTCGGCTGGAACGACACGCACGTTTATTTCTCCGATGATCAAGGTGCGACGTGGCAAGCCTCACCCGATGTGCTTTCGCTTGAGTTGAAATCACGCAATACCACGCGCTACGGAGCGATTGAACCGGTCTTAATGGAGCTGCGCGACGGTCGCGTGTGGATGCTTGTGCGGGATCGCCAAGGGTATTTGCTCCAGTCCTTTTCCAACGACGGAGCGCGCTGGTCTCCGTTAAGCGCGACGGATTTGATCTCCTCTGATTCGCCCGCCGCGTTGTTGCGGCTGCGTGATGGTCGCATCGTGATATTATTTAACTCCTGCCAAAACGGTTCCGATCCTCATAGCTACGCGATGGGAGGACGCGAGGTCTTGCACGCGGCCATCAGTAACGACGATGGCCAGACGTGGCACGGCTTCCGTGAAGTCTTCCGCGAGGCACTCGGACCATTGCGGGGTGATCGCGGCACCGCCTACGCGTCCCTCGTCGAAAACTCCGAGGGTAAGATCATTGTTGTCAGTGGGCAAGGGGAGGGACGTCGCGCGCTCTTCGCCTTAGATCCACGTTGGCTCGAAGCCAGGTCGGCCCGCGATGAACTGGGCGGCAGTTCCTTGGCCTGGACGAATTATGGTGGCTCGGGTCTGCACGTAATCACCCGTGATGATGGCACGCGCGCTTTGGCCTTACCTTTTAAAAAATCTGTGCCCCAAGCTGCGCTCTGGAATTTTCCCATGACAGCTTCCGGAGAACTTCGGGTGCGTGTGCAAGTGCCCGCGGTCGCTTCGGACCTGCTTTTTAGTTTAACTGATCATTTTAACCGCATCGACGACACGCAGGCGGCCATGCATTCAGTCTTTAGTTTAACGGCCTCAGCTATCGGGTTATCGAAGGATGATCGTGCTCATGACGTCGTGCTACGTTGGTTCGAGGTGGTTGGGGCGGGTTTGCGGAACGTCGTGCTAAACGTCGAGTGCGAGGGCCGCAGCTACGGTCCGTTCGCCGCGCAACGTCCCGCACGCTTTGGGGTAAATTATTTTCGCGTGGAAATCAGCGGGGCATCCGGTGACGGTCAGGTCTTGCTTTCTGAAACCTCCTTCCAAGCTCGTTGATATGATCCGCGGTCTTTTTCTCTGGCTAGTTGCCCTCACGTTTGTGACTGCTGCGCCTCGCGCGCGTCCTGATTTCGGCCTGATTTTCAACGATGATGCCGATCTCGCCTTCGTGGTGCCCGATCGCGCCCGCTCCGAAGCCTTGCTCCGCGCCAATCTAGCCGCACTCGCCGATACGCCAGTCAAGACTCTCGTGTACTGCATTGGCATGGGTGGCGATGTACTCTATTACAACACGAGCGTCGCCAGTCGCGTGGGTTGGCGTCATTCCTCTGACGAGAAGCTAGGTTCATTGATGGCGAAACGCATGGAGAACGCCCGCGTGTGTCTCGCTCAAGGTGCCGATGCCGTGCGCACCGCCGGGGAGACGGCGCGGACGCTCGGGCTACGGTTCATCCCGAGCCTGCGCATGAACGACGCGCACTTCATGACCAATCCCGACGGTCACGCCATGACGAGTGAGTTTTGGCTCCAGCATCGTGCTGCGTACACGATCAAGGACTCGCCTTTGTCCTTCCAACCCGCCTACGGCAACCTGCTCGATTACTCGCACGCCGCGGTGCGGCAGCTGCGGCTTGATACCGTCTTCGAGGTGCTCATGCGCAATCAACACCTCGTCGATGGCTTCGAACTCGATTTCAACCGTTTCCAAGTCTTCTTCCCGCGCGGACAGGCCGCCGCCGGTGCTCCGCTGATGACGGAACTCGTACGTCGTGTGCGTGCGCGTCTCGATGAACTCGCCGCCACCGAACAACGACCGATGTCACTCTTCGTACGTATCCCCCCTTCGTTGACGGATTGCGCGACTGCGGGTCTTGAGGTCGAGCGTTGGATGCGGGAAGGCTTGGTCGATATGGTTTCTCCTGCGCAGCTCATGACGCTCACCGGTGACATGCCGATCGCCGATCTCGTCGCGCTGGGTCGTGACACCGGCGTACGCGTCCAGCCTTCGCTTTACCCGCGCACCGGCACGCGCGTGCCGTTTCCAAGTCCGAGTGCCACCCGCTACGCCGGTGCGGGGGTCGGCCGCGAGGCGACGTTGCCTGAGATTCGCGGCGCGGCGGCGCAGTACCGTGCGATAGGTGTCGATGGGTTTTATCTGTTCAACTTCTACAACGCCTTTGGCTCCGTACGGCCGCATGATGAACGTTTGTATCATGTCTTCCGCGACCTCTCTCGCCCAGAGAACCTGCGCGGCCAGTCCAGTATCTACGCGGCTTCAAAGAGTTATTACAATGATGGCCCCGGTTCCTACGCTTACGCCAAAGTGCTTCCCGCGCAACTCCGCTCCGGCGTTCCATCGCAGCTTGCGCTCCTTATTCCTGAGGATCCGGCGACCGTGGCTTTTCCGCTTCATGCTGTCGAAGCCCGTCTCGGCTTCAGGGGCATACCGGAAAACGCCTCGGTGCACGTCCAACTCAACGGCAAAACGCTCTTCGATGGTCCACTTGCCTCGGGCTCATGGTTCATCACGCGCTCAATCGTAAAATCTGCCCCGAAACAACTCGATCAAGCCGATTCCTACCTGCATCTCCCGGTGTCCGTTGCGACCGGCCTGCGTCGGGGATCGAACGACTGGACGGTCACTGTCACCGGTGTGCCTTCCTCCGCGCAACTTACCGATCTTGAGGTGCGTTTCGATTACGCGTCCGAGTTGGAGCCTATTTGGAATCGCACCATCCGTTAATCGTTATCAACTCCCTTTTCTTATCATGCCCTACAACTTCGCTCAATCTCAGGCGCTCTTCACCCGCGCCCAACGCAGCATCGCCGCCGGCGTAAACAGCGGTATCCGCAAGATGGAAGCCCCCGTGCCGCTCTACTTCGCGCGCGGTAGCGGTCCTCACCTTTGGGACGTCGATGGCAATCACTACCTCGATTTCCAACTCGGCCAAGGCGCGTTGCTCTATGGTCACGCCCCCGCAGGTATGGCCGAGGCCATCGGTGCCCAAGCGAAGTTGGGTACGCATTGGGCCGCGCAATGTGAACTCGAGATCGAGGTCGCCGAACGTATCCAAAAGATGATCCCGTCCGCCGAGCTCGTGCGGTTCAACAACTCCGCCACCGAGGTCGTCCTCGCGGCTTTCCGTCTCGCCCGTGCGCACACGGGTCGGAAACTGATTCTGCGCTTCGAAGGTCATTACCATGGTTGGGCCGATGAGGGTCTCGTGGGCTTTGCTAATCCCGCCGCGAGCTGGGGCGACGATGAAAACCCGGCACGCACGCACCCTAGCAAGGGGGTCATTTCCGAGGTGTTGGATCAGTTTGTCGTTGTGCGTTGGAACGACGTCGCGCACCTGCGTCGACGTGTCGATGAGTACCGCGGACAGATCGCGGCCATCGTTTTCGAACCAGTTTTGTGCAACACGTGCTGCCTTGAGCCCGTCGAGGGTCTCATGGCGACAATCCGAGAGCTCTGCGACCGCGATGGTATGTTGATGATCTCCGACGAGACGATCACCGGCTTCCGCTTCGGTGCGGCCTGTGCGCAAGGTTACTATGGGTACAAGCCTGATCTGACGATTCTTGGCAAAGCCATCGGTGGCGGCACGCCCTTCGCCGCCCTCGCCGGCACCCGCGCGGCGATGGCCAAGATTCTTTCGGGCGAAGTCATCCATGCCGGCACACTCAACGCCAACCCGCTCTGTCTTGCCGCCAGCAAGTGGTGTCTTGATGAGGTGCTGGCCCTCGGCGCCGCTCATCCCGCGCGTAGTCAGGAACTTGGTCGTGCGCTCATGGCGGGCCTAGTCGCCCTCGCGCGTGAGCACGCCGTACCGTTGCACCCGCAAGGTCCGGGGCTGATCTTCCACGCGGTGATGTTGAAACCTGGCGCCGTAGAAGGTCCGATCCGAGACTACCGTGACTACGTACGCCGCCACGATGCGGCACGTTGGACGCACTTGCGTCGCTGCCTCCTTGAAGAAGGCGTGCGGGCCATCGAGCGCGGTCTCTGGTCTATTAGCCTAGCGCACACGGCGCCTGATATTGAGGAAGCCCTCAAACGTGCCGCCGTAGCGTTCCGTCGACATGCCGCGACGTGGCAAGCGCCTGCCTAATTTTTCCACATGTCACCGCGTATCCTCAGCGCCGGTTTTTATCACGAGACCCATACGTTCGTCGATGAGGTGACGCATTGGGCCGACTTCGATGTTACCCTCGGTGATAATGTCCTCGCTATGCGCGGTGATGGTTCGCCCATGGATGGATTCTTAAGTGAATCTGCGCGACTCGGCTTTACGGTGATCCCCACGCTTGATGCGCGGGCGACGCCGAGTGGCCCCGTGACCGATGAGGCGTTCGAGTCGTTTTGGTCGGAGTTTGTCCAACGCTCCATCCCAGCCTTGGCCGCGGGCGTGGACGGAATTTTCCTCGTGCTCCACGGTGCGATGGTCACGGCCACTTATCCCGACGCCGAAGGCGAACTCCTCACCCGCATCCGCGCGTTGCCTGGCGCGGCCTCGGTCCCGATCTTCGGAGTGCTCGATTTGCACGCCAACGTCTCCGCGCAGATGTGCGCCCTCGCCAACGGGCTCGTCGCCTACCGTGAGAATCCTCACACCGATGCCAAGGATGCCGCCGAGCGCGCCACCAGCTTGCTAGGACGTTGCCTACGCGAACAAAAGACCCCGCACATGATCTGGTGTCGTCCGCCCATTGTCTGGGCGCCTCCCGGAACGGGCACCGCGGCCGATCCGATGCGTGCGCTCGAGGGGTTCGCTCGTCAGCTTGAGGCCGCGCAGCCCGAGGTGTGGGCGTGCAACATTGCCGCAGGCTTCTCCTTTGCCGATACGCCCGACACCGGCGCCTCGCTGAGTCTCGTGACGGTCGCCCCGCGGGCGCAGGCCGAGCCGTGGTTGGAGTCGGGCGCGCGTCTCGCGTGGTCGTTGCGCGAGCAGGGGAACATCCAATACCCGCCCGTTGATGACGTCGTCGCGCGTCTCGCGGCCGAGTTGCCCTCGCCGGGTCCGATCTTGCTCGTGGAACCTGCCGACAACATCGGGGCCGGCGCCCCCGGTGATGGCACGGGCATCTTACGCGCGTTACTCGCGCACCGCATCGCTCGCAGCCTCGTCGTCATCAACGATCCCGCCGCCGTCGCTGCCTTAGTCACGGTGCCGCTCGGCGCCACACACGTGCTCGACGTCGGCGGACACGGTTCGCGCTTGGATGTCGGGCCGTTGCGCTTGGCGGTCACGCTCGTCTCGCGCAGTCACGGCACCTTTGAACTCGAAGATAAACAGAGCCACCTCGCCTCGATGGTGGGTGCGCGCTTCGAGATGGGGCCTTGTGCTGTGGTGCGGAGTGAGGGCGTGACTCTCTTGCTGACCAGTCGGAAGACCCCGCCCTTCGATCTCGGGCAATTGCGCAGCCAGGGGCTGGAGCCGCGCGACTTCGCCGTGATCGGCGTGAAGGCCGCCGTCGCTCACCAGCGCGCCTATGATCCCATCAGGCACGCCTCGTACTACGTGGACACCCGCGGCCCGTGCTCGAGTAACTTAAACACCTTTCCGTGGCGTCACCTGCGGCGCCCTGTATGGCCGCTCGACTCCGCCGCGTCCTTCTCCTGCCTTTATTCATGAACTCCACCGTCTCTTATCCCCTCGATCCCAACACACCCGTCTCGCACCTCCCGTTTAGCCCGGCGGTGCGCGTGGGCGATCTCATCTTTGTCTCCGGCCAAGCCTCGGTCGATGCCACCGGTAAGATCGTCGCCGATACCTTCGAAGGCGAGTTTCGCCGCTCCGTGGAAAACCTCCGCAAGGTCCTCCTCACCGCTGGCAGCGACCTGACCCACGTCGTGCAGACGCGCAACTACGTCCGCGACGACGTTGAGCTCCCGCTCTTTAACCAACTCTACCGCGAGTACTTCTCTGCGCCCTTCCCGGCCCGTACGACCATCACCAACTGTCTGCCCGCCTCGCTCCGCTACGAGATCGAGTGCGTTGCCGTGCCTGCGAAGCAATAACCTCCGTACTCTCACCATGAAAATCATCCGCTACCTTGATGCCGCCGGCACAGTGCAAACCGGCGCCGAACAAACCGACGGCTCCGCGCTCCGCATCCAAGGCGATATCTTCTCGCAGTACGTCGTCACCCCGCACCGCGACGTCGTCACCAAGCTCCTCGCGCCCGTCGTCCCGCGCCAGATCCTCGGCGTTGGTCTCAACTA
>CANHAH010000109.1 GCA_947458705.1 Opitutia bacterium
ATGGGCTGATCGATCAACGCGGCACCGCTTGGACGCGCCCTGGCAATCACGTCGGAAACGGCGCCTTTACCCTCGCCGAGTGGACGCCCAACCAAAATCTCCGCGTCACTCGATCCGCCACCTACTGGGACCGCGCAAAGGTCACGCTTAAGGCCGCCGTTTTTTATCCTATCGAAAACCCATCCGTTGGCGAAGCCGCTTTCCGCGCCGGCCAACTTCACATCGCCATTCCGCCGGTCGCCAAGATCGTCGCCGCTCAAAAAGACCCCCTACTCGCACCCCTGCTGCACGATGGGGTCGCTCTTTCCACTGCGATTCTCCGTCTCAATTGCCAACGACCACCGTTCACCGATGCACGCGTTCGCCGCGCTCTAGCTCTCGCGATCGATCGCACGCAGCTCGCCCAACGCATCATTCACAGCAATACCCCCGCCGTCTCATTCACCCCTCCCGCCTGCGCCGGTTACACCGCCGACCCCGGCGTGGGCACCGATCTGGCCGAAGCTCGCCGTCTTCTCGCCTCCGCTGGTTTCCCTGAGGGCCGTGGTTTCCCTAAAACAGAGGTTATTTTTTATTCCTACCACGGCACCGAGCAACCCGTAGCTGAAGCGCTCCAACAAATGTGGCGTAGCCAGCTCGGTATCGACGTCGCTCTCGTGCAGCAGGAAATGAAAACCGCTATCTCGGCCCGGCGTTCCCGCAATTACGAGATTCTCGCCGGTTTCTGGAATGGCGACTACCTAGACCCCGCAACTTTTCTCGACGTCTTTCTTACTGACGGTGGCAACAATCAGACCGGTTGGTCTAGTCCCGCCTATGACCGCCTGATTGCCGAGTCGACACGCACCGTCGATCAAAAAGCCCGCTACGCGCTTCTTCGCCGCGCAGAGGCTATACTACTAGCCGAGGCGCCCGTAATTCCGCTCTACCACGTACCGATGCGCCGCTTCCACGCCGCTTCCGTACGTGGCTGGCACGAGAATTTACTGGATCTGCATCCGCTGAAATTTGTCTCTCTCGTGCCCTGAGCGCGCCATCACTTTTTAGCGAGCGCTTCGAGGTAGTCCAAAAGTGAGGCAAATTCCCGTAAGGTCAGTCCATCGACCAAACCTGCGGGCATAACAGAAATTGGCAAACGCTGCCGCTCCACGATGTCCTTAACTATAAACGTAAACTCCTGCGCCGCGACGTTGCGTAATTTCACACGGTCGGACGCTTCGAGCGTAATGAACCCCACCTGTTGCGAGCCATCTTTCAATTTCACGATCTCGGTCGCAAAACCCTGCGCGATTGTGAGATTGGGATTAAGAATATTACGCGCCAACTCCGGCCGTGTGTACGTCTGCGCGATATTGCCTAGATAAGGCCCCTTCTGCATCTCCATCTGACTCACCGTGTGACAAGCAACGCAGGTTTGACGCACGAAAATTTGTTCTCCGAGTCCAGCATCACCCTTCATTTTTACGACCTGCGTCACAGCGTCGTCGACGCTCAAACTCCCCACAAGCGGACCGCCACCCGGACCCTTCGCGCCCAACCGCAACGAAGTCACCGCACTCTTCGCCGCTTTCACGACGTCGGCATCCGTGTCATTAACCGCGGTGAGAATTTTCTGGTCGATTGCGTGGAGTTTAAATTTATCCGCGGCCTTGATGATCTGAATGCGACGTGCGGGCGTCTCCCAACCGGTCGCTAAAGTCTTAGCGGCTTGTTCGCGCGCCTCGGGACTACCCGTGGCGCGGCTCGAAATTTTTAATAGTGCGCCCTCGGCCCAGATAGCGGCTGGCGTACCGACTTGCGCAGCCTCAGCCTCAAACACCGCGTGCATCACATCCAGTTTAGTAGCGTTTAAAAAAGCCTGACGCGCCGCGTCGCTTTCTTTGCCCGCGCCTTTGCGATCGTTCAACGAAACGAGCGCAGCCAACATCGCTCGAGCGCCTTCAGCGCTTTCGGTCTTAGCCAAGGCCGAGACCGCCTGGGCGAGCACGCCAGCATTGGCCATAGGATTCCGCGCCGCACGCAGCAACAATGGCACGCCTTCCGCGGGAATTTCCTCAAGGACTGCCATCTGCATCACGGCGTCAGCCGCGAGCTCAGGATTCTGTGCGGCGAGTGCGATGATGCGAGCGAGGGCTTCGTTGGATTGGATGCGGTTAAGATTCATTTCAGCGACCAAATAACCGGCCTCGGCGGGAGTCGTGTTCGCAAGCAGTGATTTAATAGCGGCAGCGATGCGAGGCGTCTCACTCCATGCTTCAGGTTGATAATAAGGGCCACGGGTATCGGGCCGCGTACCCCAGGAATCACCCTTCCATTCGCCGTCTTTAAAATGGAGTCGGCTTAACACTCGGATCAAATCCTGCCGATTTTCGGACGTAGTTTCTTTTTCCAACCGCGCAAGCACGCCGTCGACCACGGGCTTAGCATGGATGCGCGCCAAAGCGAACACAGCCCCAGTGCGTTGCGCCTTGGATGCTTGCGGTTGATCAAGGATCCCGAAACCGGCTGAGTATGCTCCAAGCTGGGCGATCGCACGATAGGCCGTGTGAGCGACGCGTTCGTCCGCATCACCAAGCAGCGTAGCAATCTGCGGAGCAAGTGAGGTCAAATTCCGATGTACGGAGCCAATAATCGCTTCGAGTTTCACCTGTGCATCCGCGCTCGCCAGTCCGGCCGCAAAAGAGTCGGTCGGCGCATCGTTGCCTCCATCAGCGAGTGCTCGCAAAACATACGGTTGCAAGGTCACGTCGCGGGTCAGGCCCGCGACGGCTACGTCTACATTGCCGCCGAAGGAGCGCTGGGTGATCGCGTAGACTGCCGCCACTCGTGATACGAGCGGTTTTACGGGCTCGCGTGCAAGGGCTAGCAAACGCGCCGTCGTCTCCGCGTTCATTTCGCGTCGCAAGAGCGCTCGCTGCGCCTCAAGGCGTGTGCGGTGACTGGGGGATTCAAGGAGCGCAACCAACTCCGCTTCGCTTACGCGACCGAAATCTGGCAAGGCCGGCGCCACGAAACTTTTGGGCGAGACGCGCACGATGTAGCCTACATCTGCGCCAGCCCAGTTGAACGTCGCGCCTTTCCAACTCGCTTGATAAACGTGGCTCAAAGCGTCGACGTCAGCATCAGTTGGACGTGTCATCGCTACAAATTTCTCGGGCGGCGCTGTCTCGATATAACTCGCCCCGCGTGGTGCGACCGCTTGATGCCAGAGCGCGCCCGTGCCCCAGTCGCAGGTCAGCGGCCCATTCCATTTACCGAAACCAGGCTCATCCAGAAACAAAGCACCACAGCCCGAACCGCCGCCGTAATCCGCCAACGGCTTCACATGCTCAGGGCCAAAATTTTTATACAGATACGGATAGCCGTGATGCTCAAGACCCGTGAAGTTTTCGAGACGGATGTCCCAACCGCCGCCATCGTTAGTATTGTCGCGGGCGAAGATGTTGAGTAGCGGACCCACGGCGAGATCGACGATGTTGCGGGTGCCCCGGCTAAAAATTTCGAGGCCTGTGCCGTCAGGGCGAAAGCGTGTCACCCCTCCTCCGCGATGTTGGACCGTGCGTCCATCGGTACCGACGGCCTTCATGTAACCGAAGTCGCCAACCGCGACGTAAAGCCAGCCGTCAATACCTAGGCTCAAACCGTTGGTCGTGTGATCTGCAGGTCGGTCGGCAAAACCAAAGGCGATGTTCTTGATGAGTATTTTGGATTCCTCGGCGACACCGTCGCCGTCGCGGTCAATAAACACGCTCACGTGCGGTGGATGCACCACGTAGAGTCGGTCGTGATCCCAGACGAGGCCACGAGGCGAATCGAGGTCTTTAACAAATTGCGTTACTTGATCCGCACGACCGTCACCGTCGGTGTCGCGGAGTCGCAAAATACGCCCGCGGTGCGGATCGCGGCCCAGCGAGCCGTTGCCATCGCTCGAGACATAAAGATCGCCGTTGGGTGCCGCCGCCACGAAAACCGGGTAATTTGCCGCCGCCGAATTAGCAAAAAGCGTGACCTCGAAACCTTCCGGCACTTTCACATCTTTCAAAATCGTCTGTTCCTGCTCAGGCGTAAAACGCACGATTTTCGGCGGGACATTGCCCTGCGCTTTAAACGCGTCCTCCGCTAACTTGGGCTCCGCAGCTTGGGCCAACAGGTTAAACAGAGCAGCAAGAGCAAAGGCCTTATTTAAGCGAACGAGGTACATGGGCAGGTAGAGGGGGGGGTAAACTCAATCCCCACCAACGCCGAACCGCTCAACAATTTCAAGCCCGCCTCCGCTTGCGCTCAGCCCGACACATGCTCTCATAGACGCATGCTTATTTTAGACACCCCCTTCGCCTCCAGCTTACTCACCCCTTTCCGCAAGCTCTCGTTGATTCGCTCAGTTATTAGCTTCACTGGCATTTTGACGCTAGGCGGGCTACTCAGCGGCTGCGGGAATAAAGATTCAAGCACACCGCCTACCGCCAAAAACGACCCAGCCACTCCTTCAACGAGCACCCCGCAAATTTGGCGTGTGGGTAATGGTGCAGAACCCCAAGACTTAGATCCACAAACAGTTACCGGCGTTCCTGAGCACAAACTCATGATGGCGCTCTTCGAAGGCCTGGTCACCGAAGACCCCAAAGACCTGCACCCGATTCCAGGCTTGGCTGATCGCTGGGAAATCTCAGCCGACGGCTTGGTCTACACCTTTCACCTCCGATCCAATGCCAAGTGGTCCGACGGCACCCCGATCACTGCACCTCAAGCCGTCGAATCCTACCAGCGCATGCTCTCACCCGGGCTCGGCGCGGAATACGCGTATCTGTTATGGTTCGCCGTTGGCGCCGAAGATTACACCAAAGGCAAACTCACCGATTTTTCCAAAACCGGTTTCAAGGCTCTCGATGATCGTACGCTCCAGATCACGCTTAAGTCACCCACGCCGTACCTACTCAAAATCATCGCTAGTCACTACGCTTGGACAATTGTACCCACTCACGTCGTGAAAAAATTTGGCAAGCTCGACGAGAAACGAACCGCGTGGACGCGCACCGGTAACCACGTCAGCAGCGGCCCGTTCCAGCTCAAAGACTGGGCCCCGCAGCAAAAAATCACCGTCGTGCGCAACCCTCACTACTGGGACGCTGCCGTCGTTAAACTCGACGCGATTGAGTTTTTTCCGACCGAGGACCTCGGCACCGAGGAACGGATGTTTCGCACGGGCCAGCTCGACATGACCAACGAATTGCCGGCCAACAAAATCGATACTTACCGCAAGGAACGCCCCGAAGCCCTCAAGATCGACCCATGGCTCGGCGTGTATTTTTACCGCTGCAATGTCACCCGCGCCCCGCTCACCGACAAACGTGTGCGCCGCGCGCTAGCCCTCGCAATAGACCGTGAGAGTCTCATTAAGAACATCACCCGCGGTGGCGAGACACCTGCTTACAGCGTTAGCTACCCGGGCACCGCCGGTTACTTCCCACGCGCCAAACTCACTGGCGACCTCGCCCTCGCTAAACAGCTCCTCGCTGAGGCCGGCTACCCCGATGGCAAAGGCTGCCCGCCCATCGAACTTCTTTATAACACCCAAGCCAATCACCGCGCCATCGCCGAAGCTATCCAGCAAATGTGGCGTAAAAATCTCGGCGTCGAAATCACCCTTCGCAACGAAGAGTGGAAAGTTTATCTCAACACTCAGCACGTCACCAAAGACTATACCCTACAACGCGCTGGCTGGATCGCTGACTACGTCGATCCACACGTGTTTCTTGAAATCTGGACCACCGGCAACGGCAACAACGACACCCTCTGGTCCAACGCCGACTACGACCGTCTTTTCCAAGCCGCCCTCACCGCCAAAAACGACACCGAACGCTACGAGATTTACCAGAAGATGGACGCCATTCTCATCGAAGAAATGCCCGTAATCCCCATTTATTTTTACACCAAAGTTCACGCCGTCAGCCCGCGCGTGAAAGGCTACTACCCCACGCTCCTGGACAATCATCCCTACAAATACATCCATCTAGAAAATTGAGCGGATCTTAACTTCTAGAGCTACCGCCAAAAGCTTCGGCTGTGCGCTAGCTTCTCTGATTATCCAGCAAGCGCCCAACACGTCGCACGCTTGCCATCGATTCGCCTCGTGCCCTGTATTTCACTCTTTCGTCTCCCGCTCACGTCGCACCATGCTCCGCTTCACCTTCCGCCGCCTGCTCCAGATCATTCCGGTGCTCTGGATCATCATCACGGCGACGTTCTTCATGATCCGCTTCGTGCCCGGAGGACCGTTCACCGCAGAAAAAGCTGTCACCCCAGAAATTCTGCGTAACCTCGAAGCGCACTACGGACTCAACAAACCACTCTACCAACAGTATTTTGATTACATGGGCAGTCTCCTACGCGGCGACCTCGGCCCGTCTTTCAAATACCCCAACCGCACGGTCAACGAAATCATCGGGGATAAACTTCCGACCTCACTCGAGCTGGGTTTTATCTCTCTGGCCGTAGCCCTAACGATTGGCATCACTCTAGGCACCCTAGCCGCGGTGAAGCGCAACAGCTGGCTTGATTACATCTGCTCATCCACGGCGATGATCGGCATCTGCGTTCCCACCTTTGTGCTTGGACCGCTGTTTGTGCTCACCTTCGCGATTCACTTTCAATGGCTGAACGCCTCCGGCTGGTACGGACCTTCCGATCGCATTTTACCCTGCCTGACCCTCGGCTGCGTCTACGCTGCCTACATCGCCCGCCTGACTCGCGGCGGAATGCTAGAGGTTCTCAACCAAGACTACATCCGCACCGCTCGGGCTAAAGGCGCCAGCGAAACCCGCGTCGTTTTCAAACACGCACTAAGAGGCGGGCTTTTGCCGGTCGTTTCGTTTCTCGGTCCCGGCATCGCCGGTATTCTCACAGGCTCGTTTGTAATTGAAACGATTTTCCAAATCCCTGGCCTCGGTCGTGAATTCGTTAATAGCGCCTTCAACCGCGACTACACTCTGGTTCTCGGCACGGTCATTCTCTACGCCTCGCTGATCGTCATCCTCAATCTTGTGGTCGATGTAGTCCAGATCTGGCTCAACCCGAAACTCAAATTCGAATGAGCCCCACCACGCTCCCCTCCGCGGTCGTCACGCCCGAGCAAATTGAAACGGGCAACTCACTCTGGTACGACGCTTGGTCACGTCTGCGCAAAAACCGACTCGCCGTATGCGGCGGTGCCACGCTGCTCGTATTGGCATTACTCTGCGCGTTCGGACCGTTTTTTACCCAGTCCTACCAAGATCAAAACCTCGATCTTGGCGCCTCCGGTCCCAGCGCTGCGCATTGGCTCGGTACGGACACGCTTGGCCGCGACCTGTTTTCCCGTATTTTATTCGGCGGACGCATTTCGATGATGGTCGGTCTGGTTGCGACATTTGTTGCTTTGGCCATTGGTGTAACCTACGGCGCCGTCGCCGGTTTCTTCGGAGGAAAAATCGACGCCGTGATGATGCGGATCGTCGACATCATGTACGCCCTGCCCTTCACGATTTTTGTGATCCTGTTGATGGTTTTTTTCGGCCGAAATATTTTCCTGCTCTTTTTTGCCATCGGAGCAGTCGAGTGGCTCACGATGGCGCGTATCGTGCGCGGTCAGATCATCTCGATTAAAAAGATGGAATACATCGAGGCCGCTCGCGCGCTCGGACTCGGCAAACGTCGAATCATATTCCGTCACATGATCCCCAATATCTTGGGCCCAATCATCGTTTACACTACCCTCACGATTCCAGCGGTAATGCTGCTGGAAGCGTTTCTTAGTTTCCTCGGCTTGGGCGTGCAACCACCCATGAGCTCGTGGGGCGTACTCATCAAAGATGGCGCCGAGAAAATGGAAGAATTCTGGTGGCTGCTGGTGTTTCCGGGTGGCGTATTTTCGCTGACCCTCTTCTCCCTAAATTTCCTCGGCGACGGCCTCCGCGACGCGCTCGACGTGCGTTCTTCCAAGGACTGAAGCAAGCTCCATCAGCCCGCGTATTGACACTCTGCCAAGTCGGTAATATCTGAATAATATGCCTACTGTTACCGTCAAAATCCCACCCGCGTTACACCGGCAACTGGAAGCCGAAGCAGCAAAGCGTCGCACCACGAAATCGGCTATTTTACGCGAAGCTTTTTCCCGAGGTCAGGGACAGGTCGAAGCAACCGCAGGCTCCTTCTACGAACGCGCCAAACACCTGATCGGGGCCGCCTCAGGCCCGAGCGATCTCTCCACGAATCCAAAACATATGGCCGGGTATGGGAAATCCCGTAATCATTGATACCGGTCCGCTGATCGCGATTATCGATCAACGCGACGCCCAACATCGTTGGGCGATAGACCAACTCAAGGTGTTGGAACCTCCATTTATCACCTGTGAGGCGGTCGTTTCCGAGAGCCTTTTTTTACTGAGCTCTACTAGGCACGGCGTGCCCACGCTTCTGCAGATGATGCAGGAAGACTTGATCCGGGTAGCCTTCAATCTCGATGAACATCTTACCGCGGTGACTCGGCTCATCACCAAATATCATGACGTGCCGATGTCGCTCGCCGATGCCAGCCTCGTGCGCATGAGCGAGCTACATGATCGAGCGCGCATCTTCACGCTTGATTCTGATTTCAAACGCTACCGGCGTCACGGTCGTCAGGCGATTCCACTTATTTATCCAGCCCCATGATTGGACGCTTCCTGCCATATTTAAAATACC
>CANHAH010000110.1 GCA_947458705.1 Opitutia bacterium
GACGCCGCGCTCACCGTACTCTCCAAAAACACCAAAGGCTTCGTTCTTCTCGTCGAAGGCGCCAGCATCGACAAACAAGCCCACAACATGGACAGCGACCGCTGGATCCTTGAAACCATCGAATTCGACCGCGCCATCGCCCGCGCCAAAGCCTTCGCCGCCGCCAACCACGATACCCTCGTCATCATCTCCGCTGACCACGAATGCGCCGGTGTGAACATCATCGGCTCGTCCACGGTCACAGCCACCAGCCTCGCGCAACGCGCTATCACCCCTGACAGCGGCGTGGTTGGCCTGCGCGACCAAGTCGTCGGCACCTACGACGCCGCCGGCTTCCCCGTCTACGGCATCATGCCCGATGGTTACCCAGCGACCACCAATCCCGACCGCAAGCTCCTGATCGGTTACGCCGCCAACAGCGATCGCTACGAAAACTGGATCAGCAACCCCCAGCCACTCCAGGATTCCCAACAACCCTTCAACGGCACCGCCCCGCTCAACACCTATCCCGCGGATCCCACCAAGCGCGACGTCGTAGGCAACTACTTCGTGACCGGCCAAGTCCCCGGTAGCAGCGCCGTCCACACCGCCTCCGATATTCCACTCTCCGCCTACGGCCGTGGCGCCGCCGCCTTCACTGGCGCCTACGACAACACCAGCGTCTTCTTCAAAATGGCCAGCGGCGTCCTCGTCGGCACCTCGACGAGCATCGCTGAACGCTGAGTTTTTTTAAGTCTCGTCTCATTCAAGCCGCCGCCCACCGGGGTGGCGGCTTTTTTGTGCCCTTAAAAAGCCTTGTTCCACCTTGCTAAAGCCCTTTCCCTAAGAACTCCCATTTTCCCATGATTTACCTCCTCGGCGGTTCCGGCTACGTTGGCCAAGCTTACCAAGCGCTTCTCACGCAAAAGGGTATCCCTTTCCGCAACCTCAAGCGCGCCGAGGTTAACTACGCCGATCCCGCTACACTCACCGCCGCCCTACGCGCGGATAAACCCGCGTTTCTGATCAATGCCGCCGGCTACACCGGCAAACCCAACGTCGATGCCTGCGAGCTCCACAAAGCCGAATGCCTCGACGGTAATGCTGTCCTGCCCGGCCGCATCGCCGAAGCCTGTGCCGCCGCCGGTGTTCCTTGGGGCCACGTTTCCTCTGGCTGCATTTACACCGGCTCCCGCCCTGATGGCTCCGGTTTCACCGAGAACGACGCGCCTAATTTCACCTTTCGGCAAAACAACTGCTCGTTCTACAGCGGCACCAAAGCTCTCGGCGAAGAAGTGCTCGCCGACACGCCCAACGTCTACATCTGGCGCCTCCGCATCCCCTTCGATCACCGCGAGAGCCCGCGCAATTACCTCACCAAACTGATGCGCTACCAGCGCCTGCTCGAGGCCACCAACTCTATCTCGCAACTACAGGAATTCGTCGCCGCGACCTTCGCCTGCTGGGAAAAGCGCGTCCCCTTCGGCAAATACAACGTCACCAACCCCGGCCAAGTCACCACCCGCCAAGTCGTCGAACACACCCTCGCCAGCGGCGTCCTAAAAAAGGACTACGTTTTCTTTAAAGACGAATCCGAGTTCATGGACATTGCCGCCAAGACCCCACGCTCCAACTGCGTCATGACCTCCGCCAAACTCGCCTCCGTGGGTATCCAGATGACCGAGGTTAACGAAGCCATCGCCCGCGATCTCAAGCGTTGGCAAAAAGCCTCCGCTTAAAAAAATCCTTCCCGTTTTTCCCGCATGAACCTCCTCGTCACCGGCGGCGCCGGCTTTATTGGCTCTAACTTCATTCGTCAGCGTCTCCTCGAAAAAGGCTCGCCGCTGACGAAGCTCGTTAATCTCGACGCCCTCACCTACGCCGGCAACCCCGCCAACCTCGCCGACCTCGCGAATGACCCGCGCTATGTTTTCGCGCATGGGGACATCGGTGACACCGCTCTCGTTACAAAGCTACTCGCCGAACACCAAATCGACGCCGTCGCCAACTTTGCCGCCGAGTCCCACGTCGATCGCTCCATCGATTCACCTGAACCGTTTTTCCAAACCAACGTCGTCGGCACGCTCCGTCTGCTCAACTGCGTCAAACAGCACTGGTCTAAACTACCCGAGCCCAAGAAGAGCGCCTTCCGCTTCCTCCACGTTTCCACCGACGAAGTTTACGGCACCCTCTCAGCCACCGACGCACCCTGGAACGAAGAGTGCCCCTACGAGCCTAACTCCCCCTACGCTGCCTCTAAAGCCGCCAGCGACCACGTCGTTCGCTCGTTTCAACACACCTACCACCTGCCGACGGTCACAACCAATTGCTCCAACAATTACGGTCCCTACCACTTTCCCGAGAAACTCATCCCGCTGATGATTCTCAATGCCTTGGAGGGTAAACCGCTTCCCGTTTACGGCGACGGCCAACAAATCCGCGACTGGCTCTACGTCGAAGATCATGCTACCGCCATCTGGCTCGCCCTTACCAAGGGCCGCGTAGGCGAGACCTACAACGTCGGCGGCCTCAACGAGCGCCCCAACCTCGAAATCGTTAACCGCATCTGCGCAATCTTGGACAAAAAATCCCCGCGCGCCGACGGCAAAGGCTACGCCACCCAAATCACCTACGTCGCTGACCGCCCCGGCCACGATCGCCGCTACGCGATCGATAGCGCCAAAATCCGCCGCGAACTCGGCTGGTCGCCGAAAGAAAATTTCGACACCGGCATTGAGAAAACCGTCGATTGGTACCTCACCCATCGCAACTGGACCGCCGACATCACCACCAAGAAATACGCCCGCGAACGCCTCGGCACCGCGAAATAATTTTTTCCATGAAACGTAAAGGTATCATCCTCGCCGGCGGCTCCGGCACCCGTCTTTTCCCGCTCACGATCGCTGTCTCCAAACAGCTGATGCCGGTCTACGACAAGCCCATGGTGTATTACCCGCTGTCGGTCCTCATGCTCGCCGGCATCCGCGAAATCCTGGTTATTTCTACCCCGACGGATCTCCCGCTGTTCCGCCGCCTCCTCGGTGACGGCTCTCAATTCGGTGTCACCCTCACCTACGCCGAACAACCCAGCCCTGACGGCCTCGCTCAAGCCTTCCACATCGCTGGCGATGTCGGCTTCCTCAAAAATGAGCCCGCGGCACTCGTCCTCGGCGACAATCTTTTCTACGGCCACGACCTCGCCAAATCCCTTGAGCGCGCCAGCGCCCGCACCGGTGGGGCCACCATTTTTGGCTACCACGTCGCCGACCCCAAGAGCTACGGCGTCGTTGAATTCGCACCCGACGGGCGCGTCGTTTCCCTCGAAGAAAAACCGCTTCAGCCTAAGTCCAACTACGCGATTCCCGGTATCTATTTTTACGACGCCGATGTCGTCCCACTCTCCCGCAGCCTCAAGCCCTCCAAACGCGGCGAACTTGAGATCACCGATTTGAACCGCCTCTACCTCGAGCGTGGCGACCTCCACGTGGAAGTGCTTGGCCGTGGCACCGCCTGGCTCGACACCGGCACTCACGATTCACTCCTAGAAGCCGGCCAATTCGTCTCCGTCATCGAAAACCGTCAGGGCCTCAAAATCGCCTGCCTCGAAGAAATCGGTTTCCGCCAAGGCTGGCTCACTCGCGCCGGCCTCGAGGCCTCGATCGCCAAACTCGGCAAATCGAACTACGGCGCCTACCTGAAAAAAATTCTGGCTGAGTCCTGATCTCGCCTGAACTCACTCACTGGAAGCTTTTTAGCTCCCCAGCGATTTTATTCGGCCCGCGGGAAACAATCTGCCTGCCTAGCGACACTCCCCCCGCCCCGTGCAGGTCTCGTTTCTCATCCCGCTCTACAATTGCCTCGCCCACACGCAGGCGATGCTAGCGTCTTTGCGGGCGACGCTTCCCTTAGGTCTGCAGCATGAGATTATTTTTATCGACGATGGCAGCACCGACGGCACCCGAGCCTGGCTCGCAACTCTAGCCAACGATCCTATCATTCGCGTTGTCCTGCACGAGAAAAACGCCGGCTTCGCCGCTGCCAATAATTCCGGCGCAGCCCTCGCTCGCGGCGAATTCCTCGTCCTACTCAACAACGACCTGATCCTCACGCCACGATGGCTTGAACCCATCCTCGCCACTCACCGCGCTTACGGCCCACGCGCCGGCCTCGTGGGCAACGTCCAACTGAACGCCGCCACCGGCGTCGTCGATCACGCCGGCATCGAAATCAACCTCAAAGGTAAACCCGAGCACATTACGTCTCTACCTTGCCGTTCGCGCTGGCCGCTCCTCACTCCACGCCACCGCCGCGTAGTCGCCGTTACCGGCGCGTGCGTCGTGCTGCGACGCTCACTCTGGGAAAAACTGGGCGGCTTCGACCCCGCCTACGTCAATGGCTGCGAAGACGTCGATCTTTGCCTCCGCGCCGCCGCCGCAGGCCACGTCAATTTAGTCGCCCTCCGCAGCCGCGTGCGCCACCACATCAGCGCCTCACCTGGCCGCAAACTCCGCGACGAAGCCAACACCCGACACCTTGTCCAACGCTGGTCCGATACGCTCGCCCACCACGCCGCGCGTCTTTGGTGCCGCGATCACTTGGCCACGTATCTACGCGATCCGCGCGATTTTCCCAACGCCGCGCTGGCCCGTCAGGCGTTTTTCTACGCACTGCATTTGCGCCGATCCGCTCCACTAGGCGCTTTGGCCGGCATGAAGCAAAATCTCGACGCTGAACTCACTCGTTGGCGCAAGCTACTCGACTGATTCGTTGAGTCGCAAGCTACCCCGCGCTCGGCTGAAGTTTTATTGATCGAGAAACCCGACCTTGCCGCCACCGCGCTCGACTTTGCGCACCACCGACTGCGGCCGCTGATTTACCGCCAGAAACATCCGACCGATGTATTCACCTATCAGCCCAAGCAACACAAGTTGAGTGCCCGAGAACACGAGCAGCGCTGCCATCAGCGAGCCCCAGCCATAGTACGGCCCCGCATCGCGCCACCAAAGCCAAGCCACGGCCGAGAAAATAATTAAACCCAGGGCCGCCATCACAAGTCCGAGCCCTGTCGCCAACCGTAGGGGCAAGACCGAAAAATTTATCCACGCGCTCAACCACAAGCGTACCAATCGCCGCAGGGTGTACCCGCTGGCACCGGCCTGCCGTTCATCGTGTCGCACCTCGAGCGAGCCGATACGTTGCGTCACCTGCAAAATCAGACCATCAATATACGGCAGAGGCCCAGTATTCACCGTGACCTCTTTCGCTACAAACGCCGTAACGCAGCGAAAACTCGAAAGATAAAAACCGGGCGGCTTTTCGAGCGCCCAGTCCGTCATGCGATTGGTGAACCAGCTCCCCAGATTCCGCCACGCCGAGTGCTGCTTCACCGCGTAGTGCCCAAACACGACATCAAGACCCGTCGTCTTTGCGTGGGCCCACATCCGCACAGCTTCATCAGGCGGATTCTGACCATCATCGTCGAGATTCACGATGTGCTCACCACGCGCCTGCCGCCATCCACTTAGGACCGCGTTGTGTTCGCCGTAATTGCGCGCGTGCTCCACATAAATAATCGGCACCTGCGCCTCAGCCACGAGACTACGGCAGACCTCTGCCGTACGATCGCGGCTGCCGTCGTTGACCAAAACGATTTCATGACCACCCTCGATCGTGAGCGCTTCGATTCGTTTCACCAGCGCTCCGATGGTCTCAGCGCTGTGGTAGAGCGGAATCACAAAACTAAGCGCAAGTTTCATAGGTAATGGGGCAACTCCTTGCGATAGTATGCGAGCGTTTTTGTCAAAGCCGTGCGCAAGTCCGTCCGGGGTTTCCAGCCGAGCATCCGAGTAATTTTGCGATCATCCGCATAATAATCGCCAATATCGATTTTCTTCCGCTCCACGGGAAACTTACACACGGCAAGTGCGCCGCCTTGATTCAAATCAACCATCAGCTCGGCGAGGCGCAGCAACGTCACCGGCGGCGGTCCTCCGAGATTAAAGACTTCGCCCACAGCCTCATCCTTCGCCGCCGCAAGTAAGAACGCTTCCACGGCGTCATCCACGAAAGTAAAGTCGCGCTGCTGTTCGCCGCCCCAGACCTCGATCATATCGCCTTCGATCAACTGGCGTACCCACACCCCAACAAATGTCTGCCGAGCGTCCTTCACCCGCATTCTGGGGCCGATCGTGTTTGTCAGTCGCAACGCCGTCGCCCGCAGCCCATGGACACGCGCATAAAGCAGGTGAAATGCTTCGCCGGCAGCCTTGTTAATACCGTTCACGTCAACCGGACGCACGGGGTGGCGTTCATCAACCGGCAAGTAATCGGGCTTACCGTAAATCTGCCGCGTACTCGCAAATACGATGCGCACCGTAGGATTATTTTTTCGACACGCCTCAAGTAGCGCAAGCTGCGCCCGGCAGTTGATTTCAAGATCCGTTTCAGGATCGGTCATCGAATCCATGTGGCTGGTTTGCCCAGCAAGATTAAATAAAAACTCCTGCCCGCGTACGAGTTGGGCGAGCTTAGCGTGTTCGCGCACATCGATGCGATGTATGCGGACTTTTCCCACTAGACCCGACAAGTTGCGCCGATTGCCGCCGTACTCGGGGATCATCGCATCGACCACGGTAACCTTGGCCCCCAACCCAACCAAAGCCCGCGCAAGATTGGAACCGATGAACCCCATGCCACCCGTGATGAGCACACGTCGCCCCACAAACGAGCGCACGAGAAATTTAGATTCAGCCATCACCCACTAGCCAACACGCCTCGACCGCCTGCGTGCAAATTTATTTACTACACGCCAAGCCGGCCCATTCCCCATCCCGGCTCATTAACAAAATAGGGAAAAGCCCCAACCGCACTTAAAAGATTTGGTGAAGCGCCCGTCGGAGCCGGCCGCATCAGACCTAATCGCGAAACCTTCGGTTACCATCGAAGAGGAGAAAAAAATTGGTTTCGATGTATGCTAGGAGTCCGGAAAGATGGAGAGGTTCGCGTATCACAATCTGGAAAAGATTGATTTTTACCCGCGCAGCGAACCGAAGGAAGCAGACAAGATTGTGGTTAAGATGTGGGCGCCCCGAGGGGAAATCTGCGGCTATGGCCTGAAACCGCTGGTGCAAGCGCCGGCGCGCGGCCGCGGATTAAGTATCGAGGTGCGGCCTGAAAATTTCGCCGTGCTCGCTACCGCGAAAACGATGTATGTCTATGCTGCGAATTTCGTAGAGCGCAAAAAAGTGCGCGAGAAGGAAACCGAGGATGAAACGCCATACATCAATTGCATGCCCTTCGCGAATAGCGCGCTACGTTGCGAATCGTCGAGGCGGCTTAACTTTGCTCGGTTTTTTTTCCGCGATGGCAGTCCCGGTGGTCGGCCGCTCGGTGGTAGTGATGGGTGTTTTGATGGCCATGCCCCGAGAACAGTCGGCGGGCAGACGTGGGTGCCCTGACCTGCCTGATTTTTTCAACAATTCGCGTCACGTGCCCGGCACCAAGACGACGCATTCGAAAAATTGTCCTTTTGAATAAATATTTATGCATCTTACTTGACTGCATAACGCAAAGGCGTTGATTCGAGCGATGCCTGACCAGGAGAAAATCAAAGCGGCGCTGCTCGATCCCGCAAAGGATTACGCCCATCGCTTTGCCGACGTGGTTGCGTATCTAGAACGGTCTGGCTGGAAGCGCCGAATCAAAGGCAGTCACCACATATTCACCCGGCCCGGGATACAGTTCCTGCTTAACCTCCAGCCCGAGAAGAATGGCAAGGCCAAGGGCTACCAGATTCGCCAAGTCCGCCAAGTCATCGAGCGTCTCAAGTCATAACCGATAAACAAATCCAATCAAATCGACCATGCACACGATCAAAGACTACGTCGTTCAAGTTTACTGGGACAACCGCGCCGAGTATTTTGTCGCGGAAATCCCCAGTATTCCCACCTGCGCCGCTGATGGGGCCACCCAAGCCGAAGCGCTGGCCAATCTGGAGGAGACCTTTGCGGTGTTAAAGGAGGCTTATTGCGAAGAAGGTGTGGTAATTCCGACACCAACTTCACCTCGCTCCATTTCCGTAGAGCAGCTCTCGGAACTCTCGAATTTGGTGAAAATCTCCTGCCTCGCGGAGCTAGCCGGTATTCCTGGACAGACCTTGGCTACCAAACTCAAGCGAGGCACTCCTTTCAGTGTGGCGGAAGCAAGAAAAATCTCCCGGGCGCTGCACGCACAAGGGCTGGCAATGTGTTGATCAGCCTCGCGCAAACTCCGGCAGCGAACGATGCCGGGTTTTTAGCCGACCGTTTTCTTCTGCCCAGCGGTTCAACCTTTCCCTCCGCTTTAACGCGAAGGTTACGTTTGGACACAGCGCGCTTCTGGTGACGACGACCTCGCCACCCGAAGTTACGACAATAAAGGCACGCGGGCACCAGAGGGATCACCCGCGCTTCCCTGTCGAACCTGCCCTTTACTGGCAGGTCGCTGCCGGGCGTAAAATACAGGGCGGCTTCTCGAGTCTGTTCGCAGACTTGCGGGAACAGCGCCGGGCAGCCAAGGCCCAGAAGCATTCCCACCCACCGCCGTGCTTCAAAATGCCGCATCA
>CANHAH010000111.1 GCA_947458705.1 Opitutia bacterium
GCTGATGCCCCTGCCTTCGCCGAAGACACATGGCCACGTTTTCGAATCGGCGAAATCACCTTCCGCGCCGGAGGCCCCTGCGCGCGTTGCTCGGTCACGACCACCGACCAAGCTACAGGCCAGTCCGACGGCCCGGAACCGCTCCAAACGCTCACCACCTACCGTCGCGACTCGGTCCAATCCACATCGGTCAACTTCGGCCAAAACCTCATCCACGAAACCAAATCTGGCGTCCTGCGCGTCGGCGACACGCTCACGCTGCTTTAAAAACCTAGCCCGTCGTCATGCATTTATCCCTTCTGCGATTTACCCTCACGTTCGGCACTGCTGCCATTTTCCTCAACGCCACCTTCGCCGAGCCCGTGTCGCAGCCCATCACCGTAGCCGCACCGGCCCCCGCTGATCTAAACCGCTGGCAGGAGCATGCGCACAAAGTCACCATCATTCGTGACACCTGGGGCATCGCTCACGTTTTTGGTCAAAGCGACGCCGACACGGTCTTCGGCCTTCTTTATGCTCAGGCCGAGGATGACTTTAACCGCATCGAACTCAACTACGTGAACGCGCTTGGCCGGCTCGCTGAAATCGAAGGCGAAAAAGAACTGTATCGCGACCTGCGCATGAAGCTTTTCATCGACCCACTTGAGCTACGCGAAAAATACGCGACCAGCCCCGCGTGGTTGCGC
This sequence comes from Opitutia bacterium, assembly GCA_947458705.1. GTDB lineage: Bacteria > Verrucomicrobiota > Verrucomicrobiia > Opitutales > Opitutaceae > Tous-C4FEB. Next base: position 687 of record CANHAH010000111.1, read on the forward strand.
GCGCTCATGGACGCCTTTGCCGACGGGCTGAATTTCTATCTTCACACGCACCCTAACGTGCGTCCGAAACTAATCTCACATTTCGAACCTTGGATGGCCCTAGCCTTCACCGAGGGCAGTATCGGCGGCGATATCGAATCCGTTTCGCTGAAAAATCTTGAAGCGTTCTACGGTTCGCGCCCCACACTTGCAGACCGCACCGCCTTCAACGCAATGACTCCGACAACGCCTCCTGAGGCACAAGGCTCCAACGGTTTCGCCATCGCTCCGGCCAAAAGCGCATCCGGTCATGCGCTGTTGCTCATCAATCCGCATACGTCGTTTTATTTTCGCCCTGAGCTGCACGCCGTGAGCGCGGAGGGCCTCAACGCCTACGGTGCCGCCACCTGGGGCCAGTTCTTCGTTTATCAGGGTTTCAACGACCGCTTGGGTTGGATGCACACCTCCAATGGTGCCGACGTCATCGACGAATATCGGGAAACTATTGTTCCCACACCCTCAGGGCCCACTTACCGCTATGGCGAGGCCACTCGCCCGTTTATAGCCAAAAAAATCACGCTTCGCTACCGCACTGGTTCCGCCGGCACGCCTCTGGCAGAGCGCAAAGTCACGGCGTATTACAGTCATCACGGCCCGATCGTGCGCGCCGCCGCCACCGACCAATGGATCGCGGTCAAAATGATGAACGACCCCGTGCCCGCGCTCACTCAATCTTACCAGCGCACCAAGGCGCGCACCTACGCCGAGTTCAAACGTGTGATGGAGTTGCACACCAACACTTCCAACAACACCGTCTACGCCGACGCCGACGGTAATATCGCTTACTTCCATGGTAATTTCGCCCCGCGCCGCGATCCGCGTTTTAACTGGAAACTCCCCGTCGACGGCAGCGACCCCGCGACCGAATGGCGCGGACTACACGCCGTGGCGGAAACGATCCACCTGCTTAATCCTGCGAGCGGCTGGATTCAAAACACCAACAATTGGCCCTTCTCCGCCGCCGGCCCCGCCAGCCCAAAGCTCGCCGATTACCCCGCCTACCTCTGGTCTAACCCTGAAAACGCCCGCGGCCTAAACGCGGTTCGCGTGCTCATGCGGCAGAAGTCCTTCACACTCGATAGCCTCATCACCGCCGCCTACGACCCCGCGCTTCCCGCGTTTGAAAAGCTCTTGCCCGTGCTCTTCCGCGCCTACGATGCGCTGCCCGCCGCGGATCCACGCCGCGCAGCCCTCGCTGCGCCGATCGCCGCGCTGCGTGCGTGGGACTATTGCGCCGCCATCGATTCGATCCCGAGCACGCTCGCGATTCTTTGGGCCCAATCCTTCGGCCCTATCATCAGCGAAGCGAAAAACCGTGAGCTGGTCCTCGTCGATTACCTCGTCGCCACGCTCACTGCACCGCAATGTCTTGAAGCCCTCGTACAGGTCACCGCTCGGCTCACCCGCGATTTTGGCACGTGGCAAACACCTTGGGGCGAGATCAATCGTTTCCAACGTGCTTCCGCCGACATCAACCCCAAGTTCGACGATGCCGCGCCGAGCCTGCCGATCGCCTTCGCCCCGAGCGACTGGGGTTCGCTGCCTGCCTTCGGCGTTTCTGGCCCGCCGCAGACGACGAAGCGCATCTACGGCAACCGCGGCAATAGCTTCGTCGCCGTGGTCGAATTTGGTCCACGCGTCCAAGCCAAAACCCTACTCGCCGGCGGCGTGAGTGGCGATCCTGCGTCGCCTCATTTTAACGACCAAGCCGCGCGCTACGCCGCTGGCAAATTTAAGGAGGCTTGGTTTTATCGCTCAGAAATTGAGAAAAACGCCGAGCGCACCTACCACCCCGGCCAATAAAGCAGCGCGCTCCCCCTATTTAGTCGTCACCGCCAACGCGACCGCGCCGGGCCTTGTGTTTGGCGCGATGCTTCTTCGATTGAATCATCCGAATTTTTTGGCGGCGCGATTTTTGCCGAGTGCGCCGCCTTTCTTCTTCGCGCGCATCAACGACGGCCGCGAGCGCCTGCGTTTTACGGGCCTGTAACTTCGCCACAAGTTCGGCCCAAGCGACCTCGCGGTTCGCGCCTTGTGAGCGTTCCCGCTGACACCGCACTTCCACGCCCGTCGGCCTATGCCGCAGCCAGACGGTCGAGCTGGTTTTATTGATTTTCTGCCCGCCAGGCCCCGTGCCGCGGACAAAACGCTCCTCGACCTCGTCCAGTCGCACCCGAAGGGCGGCCAGTTTTTTCAAGATTTGGGATGGCAAGGTCATAGCAGGCCGTTTTCTAATGGAAACTCTTTGCTGGGCGCGGAGTCAAACCGACCTCAGTCCCGCTAAAGCACCTTTCATTATCCGCCTCCTTTCTTTTTTTCAAACCTCCCCACCGCTCATGCTCAACGGTCCCGCTTGGTCCCAGAAACTCCGCACCGAAATTGCCAAGGCCGTCATCGGCCAAGAAGCCGTCGTCGAACGCCTGCTCGTTGCGCTTCTAGCCAACGGCCATGTCCTACTTGAAGGCATGCCCGGCCTCGCCAAGACGCTGCTCATCAAATCTCTTGGCACCGCCCTGGGTGTCCAGTTTGAGCGCGTGCAATTCACGCCAGACCTCCTGCCGAGCGACGTAGTTGGCACAATGATTTTCTCGCCCAAGAATGGCGAGTTCACCGCCCACCGCGGTCCGATCTTCGCCAACCTCGTCCTAGCCGACGAAATCAACCGCGCCCCCGCCAAAGTCCAATCCGCCCTGCTCGAAGCCATGCAGGAGCGCCAAGTCACCATCGGCGGCCAAACACATCCGTTGCCGAAGCCATTCTTTGTGATGGCCACCCAAAATCCCGTCGAGCAGGAAGGCACTTATCCATTACCCGAGGCGCAGACGGATCGTTTTCTCTTTAAGCTCATTGTTGATTACCCCTCGGCCGCTGAGGAATCCACCATGGTGTTGCGCTGGGGCCAGGTCACTAAACAGCCCGCGCTCGTCGCCGCTTCCAGCGGGGAAGAACTCCTTGAACTGCGTGCGCAGGTTGACCAGATCCACGTTTCGCCGGCGGTGCACAACTACATCCTCGCGCTTGTCCGCGCGACGCGCGCCCTCACCGAGGGCCCGGCGGCGCAACGTCTCCTCACCTTCGGCGCTTCGCCTCGCGCCTCGCTCGCGCTCTACCAAGCCGCCCGTGCCCTTGCTTGGTTGCGCGGCCTTGATTTCGTCTCGCCCGCACTTGTCCAAGAAATCGCCCCCGATGTTTTGCGCCACCGCATCGGCCTGACCTACGAAGCCGAGGCGAAAGAAATAACCGCTGATAAGATCGTCGCCCAAGTTATCGCGACGACACCGATTCCCGCCGCCTAAATTTCCCCCGGCTCGTCGCTTTGGCTTATCAACCTCCAGTTTACGCAACGTCCATCGGCGATGCCCCTGCGTCGCCCTTGGCCTTGCTCCGCCAACTCGAGTGGCGCGTGCGCCATGCCGTGGAAAACCAGCTTAGCGGTGAGTACCGCTCCGCCTTCCGCGGCCGAGGCATGGAGTTCGACCAAGTCGTCAAATACACGTTCGGCGACGATGTGCGCGACATTGATTGGAACGTCACCGCGCGACTCGGCGAGCCGTACCGCAAAAAATTTGTCGAGGAACGCGAGGTCACATTGCTCGTGGTGTTCGAAGACACGCCGAGTCTCCAATTCGGCTCGGGCGCGCAATCCAAACGCGAGGCCCTGCTAGAGTTAGCGGGGCTCGTGATGTTGCTGGGCGCAGTCAACCGCGACCGCGTCGGCTTCGTGCACGCGACCCCCAGCGGCGATTATCTTTTTCGTGAACCCGTGCGCGGCCGCGGCGCGATCATGCATGCAGCGGCCAGCTTGCTGGCGTGTCCGGCACCTAGTTTATCAAAGCTCAACGCCGACCCCGCCCCTGATTCAGGCATTCCCTGGCGCTTGTTATCCCGCGCCGCGCCGAAGCACAGCGTGATGTTGTGGCTTGGAGATTTTGCACCACGTCCTGAGCCTGAGGGCTGGGCGGTGTTGCGCCGACGTTATCAGATGATGGGCTTCCGCGTAGACGATCCATGGGAACGCACCTTGCCCGATCACGGCCAATTCGCCGCGTACGACCCGACGGCGGGGCAACTTGTGACGATTGAAAATTCCGCCGCTGAACGCGCCGCGCACGCTGAGTGGCGCAACGTGCGCGAAGCCACCTGGACCACGCTCTTTCCCGATGTCCTCAGCCGTCTCGTTGTGAGCACTAGTGAAAACCGCCTCGACGCGCTCGTGCGTTTTTTCCACGCCCGCATGCGCGCCGGCTCGATCCGTTGAAGCGATGCCTAATTATACGCTCCACGACCCCCTTTGGTTTCTCGCGCTGGCGCTCCTGCCATTGAGCCTATGGCTACGCGGACGTCGGCGCGTGCCGGTGTTGCTCGTGCCTTTCGCGGCTGCGTGGCATCGGCCCTCTCTGGCATCGGCGTCACGCTGGCCGACGGGCCTTGCCGTCGCGGGCCTGATCCTCGTGGTCGCCGGACTCGCGCGCCCCCAACGTATCGAGGACAAGCGCGAAGTACGCTCCGAAGGCTACGACATCATGTTGGCCATCGACCTTTCCTCTTCGATGCTCGCCGAAGATTACGAACGAGGCAGCGAGCGCATCAACCGCCTGCAAGCTATCAAGCCCGTCATCCAAGCGTTTATTGAAAAACGCCCCTCTGACCGAATCGGTATCGTGCTGTTCTCCGGCCGAGCCTATACGATGGCCCCACTCACGACTGACCACGACTGGCTCGCCGCGCAACTCGAGCGCGTGAAAATCGGTCTCATCGAAGATGGCACCGCCATTGGCGACGGTCTCGGCGTCGCGCTCACCCGCCTAGAGCAAGCCAAACGTGAAACCGCCGGCAAACGTCAAGGGGCCTTTGTTATTCTTATGACCGATGGCGCCAACAACCGCGGTGCGCTTTCACCCACGCAAGCCGCTGATCTCGCCAAGTCGCGCAACATCCCCATCTATGCCATCGGCGCTGGCAAAGACGGCATCGTGCCGTTTCCGGTCTTCGATGACAAAGGCAACAAAGTTGGCTACCGCCGCATGATGTCCGACCTAGATGAAGGCGCTCTTCGCGACCTCGCCGAAAATACCGGCGGGAATTTTTTCCGAGCGTTTGACACCGGCGCCGCTGAATCCGCGTTCAAGGCGATCGACCGCGCTCAGAAGATCGAATTCCAATCCAAGAGTTACTTACTGACTACAGAGCTTTTTGCCTGGGTTGCCATCCCTGGCCTCGCGTTGCTCCTCGCCGCTAGCCTCCTCGCCCGTCCAGCCGCCGTACGCTCCACCGCATGACCTTCGCGACGCCCTCATTTCTCTGGTTACTTTTCGTACCGCTCGCCGTGCTCTTTTGGGAACTCACCCGTGCCCGCCGCGCTGAAGCCCTCGCCCAACCCAAAATCTTGCGCGCTGAAGCTGGTGGCGATTCGCTGCAACTTTCGTCCTTCAACATCCAGAGCCCCAACGTTAAGCCCGCTCGCCGTCACCCGCGCCTGTGGTTATTTTTTGGCCTCGCTCTCGCCGTCGCCGCGCTCGCCCGCCCGCAATACGGACGGATTGACGAGCCGGTCTTTGATCAATCCCGCGAAATCCTCCTCGCCGTCGATCTCTCTCGCTCGATGCTTGCACCGGACGTTAAACCGTCGCGGCTCGACCGAGCCAAGCTCCTCATCCAATCGTTACTTGAGCGTCTCGCCGGCGAACGCATCGGCCTAGTGGTATTTTCCGGCACGGCGTTTTTGCAATCTCCGCTGAGTGCTGATTACGAGATTCTACGCGAGTTTTTACCCAATCTCGGTCCCGACTATCTGCCTGAAGGCGGCACCAATTACAGCGCGCTAGTCACAACCGCGCTCGCAGCTTTCAAGCAAAGCGGCTCAGCTGATCGATTTCTTATCATTCTTTCCGACGGTGAGGCCACCGACGAAACCTGGAAAACCACTGCCGAGGAACTGAAAAAGAAAAACATCCGCGTCCTCGCGCTTGGTATTGGCACCGCCGCCGGCGCGATGATTCCCGACGGTTCAAACGGCTTCGTCAAAGACGACCGCGGAGCTGTTGTCCTTTCCAAACTTGAACCCAACACGTTGCGCGAACTCGCCGATATGACCGGTGGCGTTTACCGCGATGCCTCAACCTGGGTCGATCTCGCTTCCCTCATTCAAGCGACGGTGGAAGCCGGACAAAAAGGCGAATTCCTCGAAAAAAACTCTATCCGCCTTGTTGAGCGTTACCAATGGCCGCTAGCGGCCGCGCTTTTTTGCCTAGTCCTTAGCTTCTGGCGTGAATTTCCGGTGCGGCCAAAACCTCGTGCACTCCGCACTTCTACACACGTGCCTGTCGCCACTGCCAGCGCCGCGTTGTTGTTTATCGCCCTCATGTTTTCTTTCGTGCCCGCCGAACTTAGCGCAGCAGCCGCCAAAACTCCTGCACGCGGCATCGCCCAAAGCGATGCCACCGCACCCGCCGCACCCCCACCCTCCGTCGCCCTAAGCCAAACCGTTAGCCGGCTTGCCGCGGCACCCTCACGCTCCGGCCAAGACTGGGCCGAGCTCGCCCGCGAAACTGTCGCTTGGGGCCAAGGCCTACAGTCTGAACAACAACCCGTCGCGCCTGGCCCGCTCCAAGATGCCCTCAGTGCCGTCGAAGCTGGTGCGGCCCTAGATCCCAAAGCCGCCGATTGGTCAAAGCTCCGCGAAGAACTGAACGCCTTGCTGAAAAAACCCGACGAAGACCAAAAAAAGGACGATCAAAAACAAGATCAGGACAAACAAAACCAACAGGACAAAAATCAGCAGCAGGATAAAAACCAGCAGCAAAAAAAAGACGATAAGAGCAAATCCTCCGACAAGTCCGATCCGTCGCAGCAGCAACAAGACCAACAAAATTCCGACGATCAGAAAAACGATTCCAAGGATTCGCCCGACGCCAAACCGCAAGACGGCAAGCAAGGCCAGAAAGCCTTCGGCGACATGAAAGACCAACCCCCGCCTCCGCCGCAACCGCCCGAGGGCGACACCCAACAAGTCGGTGGCAATCCCGACAAAAAACCCGCCGACGCCACCGCCGATCCCTCCCTGGCGATGCCGCTCCAAAAACTCGATCAGCTGCGCAATCAGGATTCTCCCGCCAAACTCTTCAAACTCATGCAGGGCGAGCCTCAGCCCGCACCCGCGAAAAAAGGTAAAAACTGGTGACCACCCGCATGTCCCGCCGCCTCTACTCCTTCCTCTTGTTCGTCCTCATTGCTCTCGGAGCCGGCGCGTTCGCCCAAGCGCAAACCGTCCGCTGGGAGCCTTTACAAGGCGCCCTAGCCGTAGGCCAGACAAGTGAACTACTCCTGATTTTCGAAGACTGCTCACCCAAGGAAGCGCCACGCCTGCCCAAAATCGACGGCCTATCCCTTGATTTCGCGGGCCAGTCCACCAGCACCTCCATCATCAATTTCACGCGCTCGGATTCGGTCACGTTTACTTACGCGGCCCGCCTCACCAAAAAACAACGCGTCACCATTCCTTCTTTCGAAGTCGAGACTGACAAGGGCAAGTTCCGCACACCTGTCGCGTCTTACGAACCCGGCGCCGCCACCGTCGGCAACACCGGCGTCTCTCTTGAAAACGCCGCCAACTCTCGACTCGCCGCAGCTCCAACCAGTGTATGGACCGGAGAAGTTTTTAATCTGACCTACACCCTAGACGCCTCGCGTAGCTACTTTCCTGATTTCGGCCGCGGCCAGATCGAATGGAACGGCGAACCGCTCGTATCCGAAGATTGGTCCCGGCCCGAGCCCCTAGATTTCCGCGCCGGCAACGAACCCCGTA
>CANHAH010000112.1 GCA_947458705.1 Opitutia bacterium
AATTGTTTACGTTCGCGGAATTTTTTCACCTCCCAGACACGCAGGAGCAGTTCGTAATCGCCGGCTTGCTGGCGCAGGGCGCCGGTGAAGATGTAGTCGAGGCCGTCGCCGTTGGGCGAATCGCAGAGTTGGCGGAGGTTGTCGGTCGTCCACTCGGTGCCGAAGATGACGGGTTGTTTAACGGTAGTGCCGGCAGGTTGGAAAAGGCCGATCGCGGCGATTGGCGCGTAATGCGGAGAAAAATAAAAGGTTTCCGCGAACCAGAGCGGGATCGCGCGGGAGAGCCGGCCGAGCTCGTCTTCAGGCTGGGCTTGGGCGGCAAGGAGGTCGGTGTAAGCGCCAGGCAGAGCGAGTTGAGCGAAAGCGATGCGACGAAGGCGGCTCCCTTTAGCGGGGAGTATTTTCTCGGCGAGGGGCTCGAGGCCGTAGAACCAGATGGGTTTACTGATACTGACGAGGTCAACCTTGGCGACGATGGGTTCGGCCGCGGCGAGCGGCGAGGAATCAACGGTGGAGCCGTGCAGCGGAAGTGGCGGAGCACCGGAGACGATGAGCTCGGCGATAGCATTAGAGAAGCCATGAAGCCGGTCTTCGAGTTCGGGCCGGTTAAGCTCGAAGAGAATGTCGAGGACGTGCTGCGCGGCATCGGCTTGGCGAAGGGCGAGATAGGCTTGGAGAAGATTGAGGCCCGTAGCGGGGCCGTGTTTCTCGGCATCGTAACGCGGGGCGATGAGTTCGACGATGGTGGCGACGTGGCCGGTGGATCCGAGGTCGCCGGAAATGGTGACGAGAATATCGGCGCGATCGCCAGCAGCAGCGAGGATCTCTTCGTAGATCGAAAGGGCACCGGCAAGATCGCGAGCATCGAGCCGTTCGCGCGCAGCAGCGAGGCGCGGGAGCAGATTGCCCGCAGTGACACTGGCTACGGGTGTGGCCGGCGCAGCAGGCGGGGCGGCCGGGGTCGAAGCGGATTGAGCTGAAGTTTTTTTGCCAGCGAGGCGGTCGAAAAATCCCATGCCTTGAGAAAAACCGTCCGCCGGCCAGAGGCGACGAGAAATCTCAACCCGTACGTCGCGGCAAAAACCGGGGCCGAAAACCCCGGAGATTGCGGTGCATGACGGTGGCGACCAAGACCCCGATCAAATGGGCTAGCGGTACGGCGCGAATGCCTGCGGGAGCGAAGCGGGTGAAGAGGGGTTGTTGGAGGGCAAATTCGGCGCCGATTTTTAGTACGATCAGAGCAAGCACCGCGCGCCAAAACCAACGATCTGATGTCGGGGACGAGGTAGGGGGCTCATTTTTATTTGTGGTCGCCGGGGCGGCGAGCCGCGCGAGTTGCGTGTAGGAAAGAAACACGAGCATCGAGGTGGCGACGCCAGAAAGGCCGCCGTAGGTGGCGAGCGCGGGCTCGAGCCCAAAAAGTGCGAGCCCGATTAGGCCGGGTGAAGCGACGAGCAAGAGGCGTGTACGAGCTGGGGCGAGGCGCTCCGACCAGATGCTCGCGACTGTGAAGATCGCGAGATTCCAAAAAAGGTGGCTGGACCCAAAATGCACGAAATGGCCGGTCCAAAGACGCCAATATTCACCGCGCAGGAGCGCGAGGCGTTCGTAAAGTAGCGTCGAGGCGAGCGCGGGTTGCGCCGCGACGCCGAGAGTGAAGGCGATCACGCAGACGCTCGCCCACGGAAAAGGTAGAGCGCGAGCGGGCGCGGCAGGCGGAGTCTTCATGGGCGATGTCGCACGCCGGCGCGGGCAAGAAACAGTAAGCCGAGGATAGAGGCGAAGCACATTCCTAAACTACCGCCACCGGTGTAGCCGGGACGATGTTCGATGCGGACTTCACCGGGAGCGTTTTTCACGCGCTCGCGGAAGGTCTCAAGCTGTAGCTTCAGGTTGGTGATGAGCTCGGTGGTGGCAGCATCGAAGCCCGCGGTGCTGTCGGTGCGTAGCCGTTGCTGAACGTAGGCGGCGGCGGCCCCTGCCTCGACGCGACTGGCGCCGGGAGCACGAAAGAGCAGGTGGCGACTCGCAATATCGTAAACGGCCGCCTCCATGAGCGTCTGCGTATCGTTTTTATTACCGCTAAAAATATAGGCGCCGACGATAGTCCAATAAGAAAGCGAGAGTAGATTGTTGCTAGTGAATTGGACTTGGTCGTAGGCGACGAGTGCGATGACGTCGACGCCGAGCAAAGAGCGGACTTGGTTTAGGTTGGCAAAACCGCCGCCGGCGCGGAGGTAGGTCGAAGGAACCAGCTCGATATTCTGAATGTAATCGCGGCCTTTGAATTCGGCGGCGACGCGCTGAAGGAGCACGGTTTTTTGCTGTTCGGAAATATCGGATTTTCCTGGCACGAACGCGATACCGACGCGCAACGGGAGCCGAAGCACCGGAATTGAGGTGGGCGGCAGTGGATTGGCCTGATCCGGATAAAGATAGCTGACCACACTGCTGGAGCGCTCGGTCTTGCGCGGGCCGCGCGTGGAAAAACAACCGGCAAGGAGTAACGCCGACAAAACTAGAGCCACGAACAAAGCGGGGCGAAAAACTCGAGCGAGCGAGAAGTAACCGTGGGGCATGGCGGAAATATTTAGGAGCAAAGACGCAGATACAACGCGATTTAAGTCGGAACTACTAACGGCTGAGCAGGCCACGCTTGCAACGACGGTGGCTAGTTTTTCCTGAGCCTAAAGCCACGGGTGCATTAGCGTCGATTCGCGCCGCGCCGCGCCTCATGATGAGGCTCGCTAAATATGGATCACCTCACTGTCGGAGAATGTTGGAACGGTAACGCCGAAGCGTGGACGAAACTCGCACGCGCGGGCTACGACACGTACCGCGATCAGCTGAACACGCCGGCGTTTATGGGGATGTTGCCGCCCGTGGAAGGCTTGGAAGGTCTCGATATCGGCTGCGGCGAAGGTCACAATACGCGACTCATCGCACAACGCGGTGCGCGCATGACTGGGATGGATATCGCGGAAATTTTTATCCGTCACGCACGAGAAGAAGAACAACGAACGCCGCTCGGCATTACGTATCACCATGCCAGCGCGGTGACCTTGCCGTACAAAAACGCGTCGTTTGATTTTGCCGTTGGGTGCATGAGTTTGATGGACATTCCGGAGACCCAAGACGTCGTCGAAGAAGCGTTCCGAGTAATTAGGCCGGGCGGATTTTTACAGTTTTCGATTTTGCACCCGTGTTTCAATCCGCCGCATCGCCGTAACTGCCGGGACGAACGGAAGATCACCTACGCGGTGGAAGTCGGAGATTATTTTTCGGAAACACGTGGGCAAATTGATGAATGGATTTTTGGGACGGCCCCCCTCGCGCTGCGGCAACGTCTACCGATGTTTAAAGTACCGCGTTTCCATCGTCCACTGAGCCAATGGATCAATCTGTTGATCGGGGCCGGATTCACGATCGAGCGTGTCGAGGAACCGCAACCAACTGAGGCAGCCGTATTGGCCAACCCGAGCCTGCAAGACGCGCAAGTCGTCGCATATTTTCTGCACGTGCGCGCAAGAAAACCGCGGTAAGGTATTTAACCGCGATTAAAATCGACGCGCGGCCGGAATTTTTTCGGGGGCCACGCCAGCGCGGGTCGCAACGAGGGCGCAGACTTTGGGCACGTAGAGCCGGGTCTCGGCGGGCAGTGCGGCGGCGATTCCTGCATAAGTCTTGGTTGAAGTTTTTTCGAGCAACCGCGTGACACGACCGGCACCGGCGTTGTAGGCGGCAAGCGCGAGCGGCCAGGATCCAAATTTTTCGTAATGCGCGTGGAGCAAACGAGCGGCGGCTCGGGCCGATTTTTCGGGATCCGTGCGCTCGTCGGGTAAAAACGTGCTCAATCCGAGCCCCCGAGCGGTGTCGGACGTGAGTTGATACAGGCCGCGAGCCCCCGCAGGACTGCGGGCGGAAGGGTTAAACGTGGATTCCGCTTCGGCAAGCCAGACGAGCTCTGGCGGAATGCCTTCAGCACTAAAAGCAGCTCGCAGCAGCGGAAGCAACGCAGCGGCACGGGCGGGAGCCGTTGAGCTGCGAGTCCGAGCGAGAAAAAGCTCGTAGTGCGGAATGAAGGCCGCGGCGGGTACTTTAGAAGGAGCCGGGATGAGGCGTGGTGTCGGTACTGGGACGGGAGCAGGCGGTGAAGGCGGACGAGCAGCCGTCGGGGCGAAGATCTGCTCGGCGGCTTCAAGTTCATCGAGGCGGGCGGTGAGCCAATCGGTGTAATCGGCGTATTCAGGGAAAAGCCGGAGGGCCGGCAGCGCCGCGCGGGCTTGCGGAGCATAATCGGCGAGGACGGCGAGGTCATCGCCTTCGAGGGCTTTTTGAAGACGAACGGCGAATTCATCCCACTGTTGTTTTGAGGGAAATTCATATTCGGCCTTGATCTCGGGCGGGGCGAGTTGATCGAAGAGCTGTTGGCCGAGTTGAAAAAGTTCGTCGGTCGTAGCCTCCGGTCGCGGCGGGGTAGCTGCAGGTGGCGCAGCAAGAAGCGCGGGAACTAAAGCGCTGGATAAAAAATAACGAAATGAGCGCATGGCTCAGGGTGCGACCGCACCGGCCGAAGAAAGTGCGGCGATGGCGAGGCTTTTGAGCCTAAGGTTCGGTTGCTCAACGAAGCCTAATGTCTCGGAACCGAAATACGTGCGGGCGTTTTTGGCACCCCAATCCGTCGTGGCGAGGCGATAACGACGAGCAGGGTCGAGTGGGAGGACGGGGCCGACGGCGACGAGATTTTCGCCGCGCCGCGCGGAAAGGGGTGTGGCGGGATCTTGGTTCGATTTGGCCAAAATGGCGGTAAGTTCCGCACCGGAGATTTCGGCGACGAAGATCGTCCCGTCGAAGCGCACGCAGGCATCTAGGGCGACACGAGTGACCACACCTGCGGGTAGGCCGGCGCCGAACGTAGTGGCGCCGATCACTGCGGCGTCTGCGCGGGCGGCCGTGCGCAGAGCCGCCACTACAAAACGAGCGGCCGCGGCAGGCGCTAGGGCGATGGGATTGCGCCCGAGAATGGCCAGGTCTTCGGAAGTGAGGTGTTGGGCGGAAATTTTTTGGATCAAAGCGGCGAGTTCGGGATCAGCGGGATCGGTAGCCGAAAGGGGGAATTGGGCGACGGTCCACCGCGGTTGGCCGGCGGCGTCCGTGCGCAGGGTGGCGAGGGAATAGCCGTCGTTCCACGAGCCGGATTGGAAATAAACGCTGCGACCAGCTTGGTGGACGAAACGGAGGTGATCGTGAGCGCCGGCGAAGAGCGTACCATCGGGGATGAGTTCTACGAGGGCGCGGTCGGCATTAAGACCGGTGTGCGTAAGCAGAATCGGCAGTGCGGTGGCTGGGGAGAAAAACGAGGTGAGATTTTGTTTGGCCCAGACAACCGGGTCGGCGGGGTCGAGCGACGGGCGAATGGCTGCGCGGTAGGTGGTGATTTTATCCGTGGCGAGGCCGACAACGACGGCTTCGCGGATCCCTAAACGCAACGAGGTGGAAACAGGGGTAAACGGTTGGCCCGTTGCGCGGTTAACCAGGTTGCTAATGACCGTGACGCCGGTGGCTTGAATGCGCGCGACCGTGTCATCAACGGCGTAGAATTCCGGCTCGTGGTTGCCCAGATTGAGAATCGTGGGAACGCGGCGGGCGAGCGCCGCGAAAAAAGCAAAATCGATCGCGCCGGCGCTACGGCGGGCGACGATGTTACCGTATTCGAGGGAGTCTCCATCGATTAGGACAGCGAAGGGCACGCTGGGATGCGACGCGCGGATTTGATCGATGCGGGCGACCAGTTGCGCGGTGCGTTCGTAAGCAGAGTGTTGGTCGCCTACGATGAGCACGAGGGCGTCGGGCGCAGGGTTGAGATCCGCGGCGCCGAGACGCGCGAGCGCTGAAGTCACGAGCGCAAGGACGAAGAGAAGGCGGCGCATAATAAGCCGAGAATGACGAGCCGGTATGCGGTGCGGCAAGCCCGTGAGACGGGTTTACCGTTTGACGCTCAGGGAGGGGTGTTTACTTAAACCCCTCCCACAAATGAATCGGGTCCACATCAAAACCTACGGGTGCCAGATGAACGAGCGCGACAGCGAGGCGGTCGCGGCGATGTTGCGCGCCCGCGGTTACCGGATCGTGGCGAGCGAGGACGATTGCGATGTGTTGTTATTGAACACGTGTAGCGTACGCGATGCGGCGGAACAAAAAGCCATCGGCAAAGCCGCCAACATCGCGCACCGCAAACGCCGCCAACCGGATTTCGTGCTAGGGATTTTAGGCTGCATGGCCCAGAACCGTGGCGCCGAGCTTTTGGACAAGTTGCCCGACGTGGACTTGATTGTGGGCACGCAAAAATTTCACCAGGTGCCCGATTATCTGGAAAGCATCCGGGCGGCAAAAGCCGCCGGCGTGCCACTGGCCACAAGTATCGTGGACATAGCGGAGGAAGCCGGTTCGCAAAACACGATCCGCGATCACGTGCTCTCACAAGACGTCGCAGCCGAGGAGACCAAAGAGGGGGTTGTGGACGCAGCGCCTCAAGTGAGCGCGTTTGTGTCGATCCAGCAGGGCTGCAACATGGATTGCGCCTTCTGCATCGTACCAAAAACACGAGGTGACGAACGCTCGCGTCCGATGGACGATATCGTAGCGGAATGTCGCGCGCTCGCCGCACGGGGTGTGCGCGAAGTCACCTTACTAGGACAAATTGTGACGAGCTACGGCCGGCGCGACTACGTGCACACGGATGGGATTTCGCCGTTCGTGCAACTGCTCGAACGGGTCAGTGCCATCGAGGGCATCGAGCGCATCCGCTTCACCTCGCCGCATCCACGCGGGTTTAAGCAAGATCTGGTCGAAGCCTACGGGCGGCTGCCAAAACTGTGTGGATACGTTCACCTGCCGATGCAGTCGGGCAGTAACCGAATTTTGAAGGCGATGAACCGGCCATATACGCGCGAGCGTTATTGGGAAATTGTGGAGGCGCTCCGCGCCGTGCGACCGGACATGTATTTCTCGACCGATATCATCGTGGGCTTCCCGGGTGAGACCGACGAAGATTTTGAACACACGCGCGAACTCTTCGAACGGGCCAACTACGATATGGCCTATGTTTTCAAATACTCGATTCGTTCCGGCACGCCGGCCGCGGCGATGGGCGATCAAATCTCCGATGAGGTAAAAGAGGCGCGTAACGCCACGCTGCTCGGCTTACTTCAGCAAAACTCGGTGCGCCGCAACGCCACTCTTATTGGCACGGTTGAAGAGGTACTCGTCGAAGGTCCGGATAAAACCGGTAAAAAATTTACCGGCCGCACGCGCGGTAATCGCGTGTGTATCTTCGAGGCCAACGCGCGTCTGATCGGCCAACTCGTTCCCCTCAAAATCGACCGCGCCAGCGTGAGCACCCTTTACGGCGAAATTGTGCTCGCCGGCGTCGAAGCCTAAGCTGCCAATTTCATTTCTATGTCACTCACCGTCGCCACGCTCATCCCCGGCTTGATTTTGCTACTGCTCGGCATGCCGTTGCTGCTAGGTAATTCGATCGCGGGCGCGGCGCTAAAATCGTTCCCGCGTTCCAAGGCGGCGTCTTATCTTTTCTTTAGCGTCGGAGCAGCTTGGTTTTTGTATAACATTTGGAATCTCTCCATGGCCGACATGGGCGAGTACCGGAAACTGTTATTTGTCGGATTTCTGTTTGTTGCGGTGATGGCATTCAAATGCGTACCGGATTTTTTGTCGGTGCGCGGGTTGTGCGCGATTGTGTTGTTGGGGGCGATGCCGTTGCTCGACGCCGCGTACATGGAATGGGCAAAGCCGCAGCGGCTGTTAATGGTGAGCGTCGTTTACGCCTGCATCGCGGCCGCGATCTGGCTCGGAGCGCAACCCTGGCGTCTACGCGACTGGATTAATTGGCTGTTTATCGTGCCTCAACGCGCCCGAATTGCTGGTGGCGTATGCACTGGGTACGGGCTGCTCCTGTGCGGCGTGGCGTTCACTTATTGAGCGACGGCGACGTTTCTTTTTCAAAGTAGCCCGCTCCTTTTTCGCATGACGGTCCCCTCCCCTGTTTCACCAAAAAACATTCCGGTGTTGCTTGTGCTCGCTGGTCCGGCGGGCTCGGGCAAAAGCACGTTGTGCGAGCGCATCGTCAAAGAAGAACCGGGTTTCGAGCGCGTCATCACTACGACGACGCGCGCGCCGCGCCCGGGCGAGGTGAATGGCGTGCATTATCATTTTCTCACGCCGGAGCAATTCGACACCAAGATCGCAGCAGATGAGTTTCTTGAGTGGGCTTGGGTCCATGGCGACCGGCGCTACGGCACGTTGGCTGCGAGCGTATTGGAGCCGCTCAAACGCGGCCAAAGCCTGGCGATCAATCTGGATGTACAAGGCGTGAACAGCCTCAGGCGCGCGGCCGAGCACTCGATTGTGCTGCAGCGCGCGATGGCGACTTTTTTTATCATGCTCGATCACGAGCAATTGGTGGCGCTGATCCGCGGGCGCGGACAAG
>CANHAH010000113.1 GCA_947458705.1 Opitutia bacterium
CGGACCTTCGTGTGGACGCGGACACCGTCACCGACTTTAAACGGCGTGATGTCTTTTTTCACCTGAGAGGCGGTGATCTGGCTGATGATCGGGTTCATGCTTTGAGTTTAGTTGAGTAAATCGGGTCGGACGGAAGAGGTTTTTTCCACCTGTCGCGCGTGCCGCCATTTTTCGATTTCGGCATGGTTACCAGAGAGTAAAACTTCTGGTATGGACATGCCCCGGAATTCGGCGGGACGCGTGTATTGAGGAAAGTCGAGCAACTTGTTGGTGAAGGATTCGTGCGTCAACGACTTTTCCTCACCCAGCACACCGGGGATGAATCGGGCCAGCGCATCGAGCACCACCGCAGCGGCTAAAGTACCGTTGGTCAGCACATAATCACCGATGCTAATCTCCTGATCGATCAGGCCATCGCGAATTCGCTGGTCGATACCCTCGTAATGGCCGCTCAAAAAAACGAGATGTTTTTGCTTCGATAGATCCAACGCGAGGGCTGGCGATAACGGTATCCCATCCGGCGTCAGATAAATCCGGCGGCAGCCCGGAGTTTGCAACTGCTCGATTGCGGCAAAAACGGGCTCCGGTTTGAGCACCATCCCAGCTCCACCGCCAAAGGGGCGATCATCGGCGGTCCGATGTTTATCCGTCGTCCACTTACGAAGATCGTGCACATCCACCGACAAATGACCGGCTTCGATACCGCGCCCCAAGATACTCTCGGTTAAAAAACCGTCGAGCATCCGCGGGAAAAGCGTAATGATGTCGATCCGTAACATGCCATTAAGAGGTTCTGAAAAGAAAAATCGCCCTAACCTTGCGGTCGGGCGACTTAGAGTAATGACGTTGGTCGCCGATTAAGAGGCGGCAACTTCTGTGGGAGCAGCGCGACGGGCGCGTTTGATCATGGCGTGGAGGGTATCCGTGGGCTTTGCGCCCTTACCGACCCAATAGTCGACGCGGTCGAGCTTCACCTTGAAACCGTTAGCCTTGGCGCGGGGATCGTAGGTGCCGATCGTTTCGACCGGGTCGCCATCACGGCGGGAACGGGCTTCGGCAACAACAACGCGGTAATGGGGTTGGTGAATAGCGCCGATGCGGGTGAGACGGATTTTGAGAGCCATGACGATAAGTTTGCGGATCAGTTCTTAGTTGAAAAGCGGAAGAAAAGACGCGGCCACAATCAGCTTGTCAAGCCCCTACTCCCGGCGCTGTGTTCCCGTTCTTATGCTCAAAGCTGGCATCGTCGGTCTGCCCAACGTAGGCAAGTCCACTCTCTTTAACGCGCTAACTCGTTCCCGCAAGGCCGAGGCTGCCAACTACCCTTTTTGCACGATCGATCCCAACGTCGGCGTCGTCGTGGTGCCAGATGACCGAGCCTACGTCCTGCAAAAAATCGCCAAGACCAACGTCGTCGTCCCTGCCGCCATCGAGTTCGTCGACATCGCCGGCCTCGTCGCCGGAGCGAGTAAAGGCGAGGGTCTCGGCAACCAATTTCTTGCCAACATCCGCGAAGTCGACGCGATCGTCCAAGTCGTGCGTTGCTTCGAAGACAACGACATCATTCACACGATGGGCGGCGTCGATCCCGTCCGCGACATCGAGGTGATCACCACCGAACTCGTCCTCGCCGATTTAGATGCCGTCACCAAGCGCATCGACAAGACTCAGAAAAAAGCCAAGTCCGGCGATAAAGAAGCCATCGCCGAAATGGCATTGCTCGAAAAGCTTTCACCGCACCTCAATTCCGGCAAGACCGCCAACACCTTTGCAGCCACGCCAGAGGAAGTGGCGATGATGAAGTTGTTTCAATTACTCACCGCGAAGCCCGTGCTCTTTGCTTGCAACGTCGCCGAGAGCGACCTCGCCACCGCCGAAGCCAACCCTTTCGTTAAACAAGTCGCAGAATTTGTCCGCACCCATCATGACGCCGCCTACGTACCGATCAGCGCCAAAATCGAGTCCGAGCTAATCGACTTGCCCGCCGACGAAGCCAAAGCGTTCCTCAAAGACCTCGGAGTCGATGACTCCGGCGTCTCCGCCCTCATCAAAGGCACGTACAACCTACTCGGCCTGATGACCTACTTTACCGCTGGCGAAAAAGAAGTGCGCTGCTGGACGATCGTCAAAGGCTGGAAAGCGCCGCAAGCCGCCGGCGTCATCCACACCGACTTCGAAAAAGGCTTCATCAAAGCCGAAATCGTTTCGTATCACGATCTCACCACGCTCGGCAGCGTCGCCGCCGCCCGTGAGGCCGGCAAATATCGCCTAGAAGGCAAAGAATATGTCTTCGCCGATGGCGACGTCGCGCTCTTCCGCTTCAATAATTAACGCTGTCGGCCGAGATATTGCGGCCGTTTTAGTGAGCTGATATTTACTGCGTCTGGCCGCCGGCCAGGCGCAGATCTTTTTTACGTCGCAGCGTCGTCTCGACAGCCAAAGCCACGCTAAAGACCATGTCTTCCAAGGGCAAACTCGCCTGCCCCTTAAGCGCCTGCTCCGGTAAGAATGGCACGTGGATAAAACCGCCCCGCACGCCTTTCCTTGTCCGCAACGCGTGCATCAAACCATAGAAAACGTGGTTACACACAAATGTACCCGCCGTCTGCGATACTTCGCTCGGCAAGCCCGCCGCTTGCAAGGCCGCGACAATCGCCTTCACGGGCAAGGTTGAAAAATATGCCGCCGGCGCACCACGCACGACGGGCCGATCTACCGGTTGAGCGCCGGCATTGTCAGGAATGCGCGCGTCATCCACATTAATCGCCACGCGCTCCGGGGTGATCGCCGCTCGCCCACCCGCCTGCCCCACGCATATTACCAGCGCCGGCCGATGCAAGCGCAGCAAGCGCTGCAATTCCGGAATCGCCGCGCCAAAGACACAGGGTAACAGCGCCCCGACCAACGCATGCCCCGAGATCACTGTGCCGTGTAGATTACGCGCGATTTCCTGAGAGGGATTGATCTGTGCGCCGTCAAACGGCTCGAAACCCGTAACCAAGACCTTCCGCATTTTCAGTTTAGTTTTCATTTAAAAATTCGGCTTAGGTCGCGTGTCGTATTAAAATCGGTATACAAGAACTATCATTAAAATAACGTTGGCCGCGAAAATTACTAAAGCCAAAGGCACCTGCGCCTTAATCACCGCGTGCTTGTCCTCGAGCTCCAGCAACATCGCCGGCACCAAATTAAAGTTTGCTGCCATCGGTGTGAGTAACGTCCCGCAATAACCCGAAAGCATTCCGATCGCCGCCATGATTGCCGGATTTCCGCCGTGCAATGTCACGATAAACGGCAACCCGATTCCACCCGTGATCACCGCAAACGCCGCAAATGCATTCCCCATCACCATCGTAAAAAGAGCCATGCCGCCGCAATATGCCAAGACCGCTACCCAAGGTACGCCCGTCGGCACCGCTTGTGCCACCAATCCAGCCACGACCTCGCCTACCCCCGCCTTTGCAAAAATCCCGCCTAGCGCCGCCAACATCTGCGGCAAAATCAGCGACCAACCTAGCGTTTGGAGCAGTCGACTCCCTTCCCGTGAGGATGCACCGACGCTCGCTCCCGTTGTGCGCATCGCGACTAACAGCGCGAGGATCGCGCCAAGACTGAGAGCAATCAAGGTGACCTGCTTCGGCTCCACGAGCCACACATCACCGATGTGCAACTCGCCCAAAACCAGCGTTCCCACGACCGCTGTCGCTGGGATCAGCAACGCCGGCCAAAAAATTCGATTTTTCAAGCGATCTGCATGCTCCAACCGTTCCTCTCGCGAGGCCTCATGGCTTGCCACGCGCGAGACTTGGCCTGTCGCAGCGAGTACGACCATAGCCACTACGAGGTAACCGACAAGCGTCGAGGGCAGCAGGTTCGCACCGATAAAAGTGACCCCCAACAACGCCCAAAACATCGCCGAACCCCAGCGTCGAGGATGCTCCCGCTCACCTGCGATTCGGCCCGCCAAGACAAATAAATACAAACCCACAACGGCATAACAGGCTTCGACAGTAATGATTTTCATTGGACACCTCCCGCTTTAGCGTTGTCCGCAGCCGTCCGCTCTATGCGCCGGTCCAACATCTGGCACCGCCACCACATCGCAGCGAAAGCGATGAACGCTGTCGGAATACCCCACAACGCCATCGCCCATACACTGACGTTCATCCCCTGCGCCTCGAAAAACCCTTTCATCAAAAGAATCGCGCCCACCGCGATAAAAATATCTTCGCCGAAAAAATTCCCAATATTTTCACCCGCCGCCGCATGGGCCCGGATGCTGACTACGCTTGCCGCCGACAACTCGCCCCCTCGTCCCCGCGCCGCGGCCTCAGCCATCGGCGCCACCAGCGGCCTTACAGCACCAGCGTGCCCGCCGATACTCACGCCAAGACTGATCGAGATTTGACGCACGGCCGTATACAGCAAAATCACACGACCGGCCGTCGCCGCCTTGGAGCGACGAATCAACACCTCCGCGCGTTCCTTCAAACCATAGCGCTCTAGCAAACCGACGACCGGCAGCATCAACACAATTGGCAAGGTCATCGCCCGATTATCCGTAAAATATTTTCCGATCATAGCCATGATCTCGTTCAACGAAAACCCCGCCGCGAATCCCGTCGCCAAGCCCGCCGCCAATACGACGAGCAACGTATTTACCCGTAGCGCAAATCCCGCTGCAATGAGAGCGACACCGATGAGTTTAATCATGCGCCCCACTCTCTGAGCGTAATTCCCGCCGCGCGCAACTCCGCTCCGAGCCGCCGAGCAAACGCAACCGCCTGCGCCCCGTCTCCGTGCAGACACAACGTATCCGCCACGATAGCGACGGACGTACCGTCCGTCGCACGAACCAATCCTTCTTTCAACATGCGAATCACCTGCGCGACGGCCGCCGCTTCATCTGTAATCAACGCATCCGAACGCGAACGCGGCGTGAGCGAGCCGTCGGCTTGATACGTGCGATCCGCAAACACCTCGTTTGCGACTCGCAACCCCCTAGCCTGCCCCGCCCGTACCAACTCACTGCCCGACAGTCCAAAAAGCACCAAGCTCGGATCACAGGCATATACCGCCTCTGCGATCACCTCTGCGACGGCGTGATCCCGCGCCGCCATGTTATAAAGTGCGCCATGTGGCTTCACGTGCCGCACCTTCCCCAGCTCGCGCAGGGCCTCGATCTGCCCCGTCACCAAATCGTGTAACGCACACGCCGTAAGCGTGTGCTCGACGCGGCCAAAATTCGCTCGATCCAGAAAGCCAGGATGGGCCCCCACCGCAACGCCATGCGTCCTCGCCAAAGCCACCGTGGCGCGCATGGTCACTTCATCGCCCGCATGCGCTCCGCACGCGATGTTCGCAGAAGTGATGAGCGGCATCAGCGCAGCGTCACACCCAGCGCCCTCGCCGAGATCGCAATTAAGATCGATGGAAACGTGCACGATTAGCGGATTTTTTGAGCTAGACCCTCACGTAGCATCGCAAGCGCCTGCTCCCGCGCAAGCCACCGCTCTTGAGCTTCCTGGATCGAAACCAAACGAAAGCGGACCGTATCTCCTGGCCGCAACTGCGCCAACAACGGTAAATCCACGTCGATTACGTGCGCTAGCTGGGGATAACCACCGATGGTTTGGGCATCCGCCAGCAAGACAATTGGTTGTCCATCGGGCGGTACCTGCACGGTTCCTGGAACCACCGCAGATGAAAGCAAATCATCGCCGACCGTCCGCACGAGAGCAGTTCCTGCCAACCGCATTCCCATGCGATCTGATTGTGGTGATACTCTAAAATCAGTCTTCAGCCAGGTGGCACCAAATTCATCCGTCTGAGCACCCAAAACGACCCTCACTATGGGATTTGAGAGGTAATCGGGTATAATCCTAGAATCAATCGACCATCGCTGAGCGACCTCGCGGACCGCCGCGCCAAGCGGCAGGACATCACCCACCCGCAGCGTCCGACCCTGCCATCCTCCGAAACCCGCGCGTCCATATGTACTTCGACTCCCCAGCACCGGCGCGACCTCGATGCCCCCTGAAACAGCGAGATAACCGCGACAGCCTTTCGTAGCTGCACCAAACTTGATGCGTTGTCCCGCACGCACCGCCAACGGGCGCCATGCCTCACATCCGGCAAACAGGGCGCCGGTAAGAGCGATCCAGCCATCGGTTAAAAATTCGATCTCCGGTCCCAGCAACGTCAACTCCAGCACGCCGGCATTTTCTGCATTACCCACGAGCAAATTTGCGACGCGGGCGGCAAATCTATCCAACGCTCCGCTAACAGGCACACCGGCTGCCCGTTGTCCTACGCGCCCCAAATCTTGCACCGTCGTCCACATCCCTGCCTGTACTACGCGAAAAGTCCGAGTAGCCAGATTATCGTTTATTTCCTGAACCGATCGTTTGGCCACTGCTCCGGTCTGTTTAGTTGTAGGTAAATCTAGCGAGCGCGGCTGCGACTCAACCGCGCGAAACCGTACGCGATCCCCTACACGCAGGTAGGCCGGCTCTGCGCGCGTCACATCAAATAATTTTAAATCCGTACTTCCAATAATCTGCCACCCACCCGGCGTTTCGATCGGATACACCCCCGTCTGCGCGCCCCCGATACCAACCGAGCCAGCGGGCACCTTCGTCCTAGGCGTTACCCGCCTAGGTGTCGCCAACTGCGTCGGCAACCCGCTCAAATACGGAAATCCCGGAGCAAAACCGATCGCCTGCACGCGATACTCTGCTTCGCTGTGTCGTGCTACGACCTCTACCTCCGTCAAACCCGTATGCGCCGCTACTAGCGCTATATCTATCCCCGCCTCAGCCCCATAGCTCACAGGAATCTCCACGCACCGAGCGGAGTTGTTTGCGCCTAAAGCATCTTGATTCGATGACTCCACCACCAGGGCAGCGACCAAGTGTTTCAATATATTAAATGGGGAATCTTCCGCTTTCAAACCGACGAACCGCAACGGATCATAAAACACCGCGACGCTCGCGTAAGCAGGCACCACATCTACCACCCCTGGCACTTGGGCCTCAACAAAAGCCCGCGTCCACGTCGAAACCCGCGAGAGCACGTCTACCTTCGAGTCACCCTCAAAAGTAACGAGTAGGGCGGCATCACCCAGAGGCTCTATGGTCATTACTTGATCTCATCCTGGCAGAGGCCCGATACAAAATAAAAAAACGCAACGTTTACGGCACCTCTACGTCACAATACCAGACTTGCCGCGCGCATGAGATGAACCACTTTAATTTATACTAATAATGTATCGTATCCGTGACCTTCATCGCTGGCTTTTCACCGCAGCCGCTTGGCTCTTAATAAGTCACAAGCTAGTCGCTCACCCCGGCACTGATGTGGCCATCATCGATCTCACCGCTCTGATTAGTTCGGCACCGAAAAGCGCAGAGCTCCGCCTGCGAAGGGCGACTTGTTACCTCGAGCATCAACGCTGGTCCGAAGCGGCAAGCGATATCGATCAGGCGGCGAGGCTCTCGCCCGATCACCCAGGACTAGCCCTAGCCTGGGCGGAGTATTTTCTCGCGCGCGATGAACCCGTCGCGTCCATCAACGCGCTCGCCTCGCATCTCATTTCGCATCCCAGTGACCCCGCCGCCCGCATCCTCAGCGCTCGAGCGCGCTCGCTAAGCGGAGATAACATCGGTGCCCAAAATGATTTTCAAATCGCCCTACGCCATCTCCCGGAACCCAAACCCGAGCTCTGGCTCGAGGCCAATGCCCTAATAACTGAACCTGCCACGGCCCTCGCCGATCTCGAGACTGGCCTCACCCGCCTTGGCCCTGTGCCCGCGCTTGAGGAACGCGCCCTCAAACTCGAACTCCAACTCGGTCGTATCGATTTCGCCCTCCAACGCCTCATGCGCCTCGCCGCCCACGCCGAACGACCCGAAATCTTTCACCGCCGTCGCGGGGATATTTTAATGCAAGCGAATAGAATCAACGAAGCTCGTCGCTCTTACGCAGACGCGCTCGCTGCTATTGACCGTCTACCTGACTGGCTTCGCAGTGGCGCACCCACCCAACAACTGATCACACAACTCACTGCCCTAGCTACCTCTGCACTGTAATTATCCATGAAACTTCCATTGTTACTGCTTTCGCTAGCTCTCCTCACCGCACCTGGTGTTCAAGCCGCTACCGCCATTCTCCGCGGCCCTTACCTCCAACTCGCCACCCCGACAAGCATCGTCGTTCGCTGGCGTACCGATACAACAGAGCCTTCGAGCGTACGCTACGGTCTAGCGGCTAATCAACTGACCCTCACCGCCAAATCCGAAGGCATTAGCACTGAGCACGTCGTTCAACTCGCCAAGCTACAACCCAATACTCGCTATTTTTACGCCCCCATCACCGCTAACGATAAACCCGGTAAACCCGGCGCTGAAGACGGCCCACCCTCGGCGCTGGTAAGCAGCTTTGTCACCCCACCCGTCCCCGGCCCTGCGCAGTCCACTCGTGTCTGGGTCCTA
>CANHAH010000114.1 GCA_947458705.1 Opitutia bacterium
GTCGGGGCGTAGCTTAGCCTGGTAGAGCGCTACGTTCGGGACGTAGAGGTCGCGAGTTCGAATCTCGCCGCCCCGACCAGATTGGGTTAAAGTTTGCGCCCAATGATGAGGCTCGAGTTGGGCTAAAAAGAATAACGGGGAGGAAGAAATTTGTTTTTGTTTTTTACGGCTGGTTTTTTCACCGTGGCTGTCATGTCGAATGAACAAACCGAAGTTTTAAGCATTTTCACGCGCACGCGGGCGCTTTTACAGGGGCATTTTGTGCTGCGCTCAGGCTTACACAGCGGCCATTATTTTCAATGTGCGCAGGTGTGTCAGCACATGGATGCAGTTGAGCGCTTGGCGGAATTGTTGCTCGCGAAAGTCCGCAGCGCCGGGATTGTTTTCGACACTGTTCTTGCTCCAGCCATGGGCGGCTTGGTAATTGGCCAAGAGGTCGCACGCCAGGCCAAAGTCCGCTATATTTTCGCTGAGAAAGAGAATAATGTGCTCGTGCTGCGGCGAGGCTTCACTTTGCGGCCAGACGAACGAATTTTGGTTGTCGAAGACGTCGTCACGCGCGGCGGACGGGTTGTCGAATGTCTCGAAATCGTCCGCCAAGCCGGCGGCAACACGAGCGCGGTAGCAATGTTAGTGGACCGGAGTGCAGGCACGACTCGTTTCACCGTTCCCGCGGTTTCGCTGCTGGAATTGAGTTTCCCGACATATGCGGCTGATGCCGTGCCAGTGGAATTGGCGAGCATCCCGGTTCAAAAACCAGGAAGTTAAAAAGCGTGCCCTACCCAACCCGCGCCAAACACTTGGACAGGAGCAGCGGGATGACAAAAAGTTACCCAAAAAAAGCCGGACTTAAAACGTCCGGCTTTTTTAATTTTTGTAATTTTGGGGTAGTCGAGTCGAGAAGGCCCGCAGAGCGCCCGGCAGGTGTGGTTTTACTTCACGCTCACCGTGACGAAGCGATTGAGGCCGCGGTAATTCACAAAGAGCAGATGTCGGCCAGGAATAAGTTGTTGGCGAGCGACATTTAAATCGGTGACTGGGACGCGATCGATTTCAATGATGATCATACCCGCCAGCAGACGATCGGCGTAGGGTGAGGTTTCCTCAACTTCGGTGATGATCAGGCCGTTGAGCCGCGGGTCGAGGCCACTTCGTTTACGAATTTCTTCCGTAAGCTTGGAGACATTAACGCCCACGAGTAATTCGTTGGGTTTGTCGGTGAGTTTACCGAGCGTGACCTCGAGAGTGAGTTCCTTAGCTTCACGAATTAGTTTAATTTTCACTTTCGAATCGGGTAGCATTTGCGCAACGACTAGTCGCAATTCTTCGAGGGAGCTGACGGGTTTGTCATTGATAGCAAGGATGACGTCGGTGCGTTTAAGACCGCCTTTATCGGCAGGGCTATCGGGCGTGATATCGGTAATAGCCACGCCTTTGGCATCTTTGGGCAGACCGAGTTGCTCAGCGACATCAGCGGTCACGGTCTCGGACGAAACCCCTAAGTAGCCACGATTCACGGTACCCGTGGCAATGAGGCTATTCATCACATAGGCGGCGAAATTGATTGGGATAGCAAAACCGATACCGATATTACCGCGTGAGGGTGAGATGATCGCACTGTTAACCCCGACGAGGCGGCCCTTGGCATCGACTAGAGCTCCACCGGAATTGCCCATATTGATAGCAGCGTCGGTTTGAATAAAATTTTCGTAGCCGGCGACATTCTCGAGGAGGCGAAGTTGATTACGACCTTTGGCAGAGACGATGCCCATTGTGACGGTTTGCCCGACGCCGAGTGGATTACCCACGGCGAAGACGACGTCGCCAACGCGGAGCTTATCGCTGTCAGCCAGAGTGATGGCGGGCAATTTCTCTGCCTCGATTTTGATAACGGCGACATCGGTCTTGGGATCGGCGCCGATAACTTTGGCGGTGAATTCCCGTTCATCACTGAGTGAGACCTTTAACTCATCCGCACCTTCGATCACGTGGTTGTTGGTAAGGATGTAACCGTCGTCGGAAATGATGACACCAGAGCCGAGGCCTTCTTGTTTACTATCGCGTTCCTGCTCGGGGGCAGCGTCGCCAAAAAATTGACGGAGCATAGGATTAACGACGCGCTGCTTGACGGTCTTGCTTGAGTAGATGGAAACGACCGCACGTTGAACGGGCTCCACCACATCGGCGTAGCTCGTGACAACGGCCGACTTACCGTCGTTGACTGGGGTGTTGTCGATCTTGAGCGTCGGCTTCTTGGTGAGCGGGGTGTCTTTAGCTAAGAGCCCTCCAGGAGCGAGCAGGCCAAGGACAGCGCTAAACAAGACGAGAGACAAAAGCTGGGATTTCATGAAAAAGGGGCGACCCGCCATGGTCACAGTTTGTTCCCGCGACCATGGGCTAGTCGCAGGTAAGCTTATGGGCGTTAGAAACCTTTGATTCGGAACAGACCGGTGACGCTGGAGTTCGTGTTAATACGTTGGATAGCTTGTCCCAAGAGCGGCGCAATGCTGAGCACGGTAATCGGGAGTCCACGCGTGTCGATGGGTACAGAGTCGGTTGTGATGAGCTCATCGATGAGCCCGCTACGTAGGCGCTCGTAAGCGACTTCGTTCAGGATGCAATGGCTGACGGCGGCGCGGACGCTACGTGCGCCGTGCTCGCGGAGCATCTTGGCAGCGGCAGTCAACGTGCCGGCGGTTTCAGTAATATCGTCAACCAGGAGCACGTCGCAGCCTTCTACTTCGCCAACGACGTTAATCGCTTCAACGGTGGTCGCGTTTTTACGTTTCTTGGCCACCAGGCCGAGCCCAGCGCCGAGGATGTCGGCGTAAGCTGAGGCCATTTTCATACCGCCGACGTCGGGCGAGCAAACGACGAGTTTGTCGCTTTTGGTTTTGGTGAGGTAGTCAAAGAACACCGGCGAGGCAAAGAGGTGGTCGACGGGGATGTCGAAAAAGCCCTGAATCTGCTGACTGTGCAGGTCCATGGTGAGGACGCGATTGGCGCCAGCGGAGACGAGCAAATTGGCCACGAGTTTCGCCGTGATGGGCACGCGGGGTTGATCTTTGCGGTCTTGCCGGGCGTAACCGTAAAACGGGAGCACGGCCGTGATGCGTTGAGCCGAGGCGCGGCGCGCGGCATCAATCATGATGAGCAACTCCATCAGATGATGGTTGGTCGGCGGGCATGTTGACTGGATGATGTACGCGTCATGGCCGCGGACATTTTCATTAATTTTAACGAAAGATTCACCATCGGGAAAACTCGTCACCGTGGCCTCGCCCAAGGGCATGCCAATGGATTGACAGATCGCCTCGGCGAGGGGCCGATTCGAGTTACCCGCAAAAATTTTCAATCGCGATTCGCTCATGTGGTAGAGATGTTGCGGGATGGACGGCTAGGCGGAAGACTTTTCTGCATCCGACGGCAAGAAGTGTGATTCCAAGGCATCGACTCGTTTGAATAAATCGGGGATTTTGCGGCGCAAAACGTTGATCCGTTGCTCGAGTTGGTAGGGCAGACAGGGCGAACCTTTGACAAAGCTACCAGCAGCCAAGTCAGCATTAACGCCGGTTTGGCCGTCGATTTTAGCCCCACGACCGATGGTGATGTGCCCGGCGAGCCCAGCTTGACCACCAATAATGACAAAATCCTCGATGGTCGTGCTGCCAGCGACACCGGCCTGGGCGCAAACCAGACAATGCCGGCCGATCAGGACGTTGTGGCCAACTTGTACGAGATTATCGATTTTAGTACCCTCCCCGACGACGGTGCGGCTAAAGCGCGCGCGATCCAAAGTGCTATTGGCGCCGATCTCAACATCGGCCCCGATCACAACGGTGCCGATCTGCGGGACTTTTTCATGTCGGCCTTGATTAAACTCGTAGCCAAAACCATCGGAGCCGACCACGGCGCCAGGTTGGAGCCTGACACGATCGCCTAGTGTACATTCGGCCGCGACTATGCTGCCAGGCATGAGCCAACAATCATCGCCCAAGACGGCACTTCGCCCCACAAACACTTGAGCTTGCAGATGGACGCGTTCACCAAGGCGAGCGCCGGCTTCGACCACGCAAAGGGGGCCGACGGTGGCCGTCGCAGGGATGATCACACCAGCGGCAACGCTAGCCGAGGGATGCACGCCGGCAGTTGGCTTCGGCCACAGCAATTGCTCGATACGAGCGCAGATTTGGGCGAGGGCGACAGAGGGGTTTTCAACAAAGACAAATAATTGGTCGGGTCGCGGTTCTCCCACAAAATCGAGGGGTACGAGCACCACCGAAGCTTGGGACTGCGCGACCTCAGGTTTGTACTTTGGGTTGCCGAGAAAGGAGAGGTCTCCAGGAACGGCGGCTTTGAGCGCAGCGATCCCGCGCACGCTTTGGTGCGTCTGGCCAAGCGTGCGCGCAGCTCGAACCGTCGAAAAGATTTCTTCAGGAGAAAATGCGACCTGCATGTAAAAGTAGCCTGCGGGGTTTTTATCGCGCGGGCAATCTCAGGGTTTGTGCGGACTACGCAAACAGAGTGGCTCAAGAATTTTTAAACACAAAAAAGCCCCGCCAATAGGCGGGGCTTAGAAGGAATCTTTGAATAATTATTACTTGGTCGAAACGCCAGGAACCGTGATCTTAGGCGTCTCGGTGGCCGCTGGGGCCGCTGGAGCGGGTGCAGCGGAGGCGGCAGGACGGTCCTTATTGATCTCTTTCATCACGTCGTCGGTGATTTCGTAGGAGGCGTCGGCATAGATCACGCTAGAAACGCCGATGAGCGTCGGGCCGGCTTTATCGAGGAGGAGCGTGGCACCCTTACGCTTAGCCACATCGGAAGCGATTTTGCTGATTTCCTCGAGCATGACGCTACGGAAATTTTGCAGGCGTTGCTGAAGGGAACGTTGCGTGTTTTGCGCAAAGGTACCGATATCGTTTTTCTTGCGCTGAATTTCTTCTAGCTTCTTGGCCGCTTCGTTTTGGGACTTGGCCTTGGCCGCGTCAGTGAGCGAGGGGTTATTAGCCTGATCGGAGAGGCCCTTGTATTCGTCGACGAGGACATTGCCGTCCTTGTTCATCTTCTCGATTTCTTCCTGCGCTTTTTGTTCATCCGCGCGGAGTTTCGCGTTCTGCTCTTCGGTCTTGTAGTGCGAGTCGTAGAGCTTGGCCATGTCCACCACAAGAATCGTGGGGGCGGCAGCTTGAGCGACTACGGCAGACAGAGCAAATGCCGCAAAAATCGAGAGGGAGGTGATGGTTTTCTTCATGAGTAGGGTTTGGAGAATAAAGTGTTATTTAAATAGAAATCAGAAGCGCGTGCCAAAGGAAAAATTGAATTGGTTACCCTTCTTGTTTTCTTTGGTACCAGTGATCGGAATGCCGAAATCGAGACTAAGAGGAGCTCCAGCCACAAACAGGCGGAGACCAAAACCGAAGTTATCGTTATAACTGAGCGGATTGAAGTCGTAGGCGCCTTTATTGACGAAGCCGCCATCATAGAAGAGGGCGAAGCGAATCGGGCTGACGATATCAATGGAGTATTCGGCACTGAAGAAACCGTAAGACTTACCACCGATAGGCTCGCCAAATTCATCACGCGGACCCACTTCACGATTCTCAAACCCACGGAGCGTGTAGGGCCCACCGAGGTAGAATGAATTGTAATACTGCAACTGTTTGCTGTCGCCGAAGTTTTGGATCACGCCGGCACGCGCGATAAGAGCCAATACTTGAGCTTGGGTCTCAAAGATGGGGAAGAACTGGGAACCGCGGAATTCAAAACGGTAGAAATTGTCACTGCCACCCAAGGGGCCACCGGCGAGATCGGTATTGATTTCGACGCGATTGCCGGAGGTGGTGTTGATGATCTTATCGCGGGTATCACGCAACAATTGGAAGCCAAGTTTAGAAACGGTGTTTTGACCCGAGAGCGCGCGAATGTAGCTGGAGGCGCTGCTGGAAACGTTCTGAATGTCGATGATTTGGTAGGTGTAAGAGAGTTTACCTTCCACCAATTCAAACAGGCGTTTACGAAGATAGATTTCACCGCCGGTCTCAATCTGGCTGTAATAGGAGCTATTATAGTCGGAACTCGTGCGAAAAATGCTGAAACCGAGCGCCAGCTGCTTCTGAAAGAGCCAAGGCTCTTCGAAGGAGAGGACAATTTCGCTAGATTGGCTGCCGAGCTGCATGCGGAGCCGGAATTTTTGTCCATCACCTTGGAAAAGTGAGCGGCGATTAAAAATATCAAAATTGGACTGCGAGACTTCAGCGAAAATGGTTGCGCGCTCGAGCGAGCTGAAACCCGCACCGAAAGTAAGATTGCCAGTGCGGCCTTCTTTGACGGCGATGCGCATGTTACGGCGACCGGGGATATTCGTCTCTTGAGGTGTTACATTAACATCTTCGAAGAAGCGGGTATTTTCTAGGCGGAGCTTGCTGATTTTCATCAACACGGTGCTGAACACGTCGCCGGGCCCAAGGACCAACTCACGCACAATCACGGTGCTCTTAGTCTTGGCGTTACCTTCAATTACGACGGATTCGACGTTAAATTTTTCACTTTCGGTAATACCGTACTCGATGTCGATATTGCCGGTATTGACGTTAGGCTTGCGGATGAGGCGCACACGGGTGTCCAAGTAACCGTCTTTACCGTAAAAATCTTCCAAGCGCTCAACGTCTTTATCGAGTTTGGACGGCACGAAGACGACTCCGCTCTTCTGGCGAGCAACGCGCTTCAACAGTGCCGAGGTAAATAACTTGTTCCCCTTAAAGGATACCTCACCAAGGCGGTATTGACGCCCCTCCGTGATGTTAATCGTCAGGACCAATTTCTCAGGGGTCGGATAAGCAAAAATCACATTATCTTGGGAGATTTCAACGTCCAGATAACCGTGTTCACGGTAGTAATCGCGCAGTTTATCTAAATCGTCGTCGAATTGGTCGTCTTTGAAACGCCCCGAACCTGTAAGCCAAGAAAACATCCACCATTTTTTGGTCTCCATCTCGCCCTTGAGCGCACGGGCTTTGACGTTGGTGTTCCCAACGAAACGGACGTCGGAAATCCTAACCTTATCCCCTTCCTTGATCTTGAAAATAATGGTGCCGAAGCCCGTGGCACGATCGCGCTCGATCGAGTACGTGACCGAAATTTGATTATACCCAGATTTTTGATAATACTCGCGGATTTTCTCAGAATCTTCCTTCACTAGGCGTTCATCGAGAGCTGTGTTGGGCTTAGTTTTGATTTCCTTTTCTAAACGAGTGCCTTTTACCTTCTTATTACCCTCGTAGCGTATGGCCAAAACGCGGTACTTCGGGGTGATTTCAATCACGAGATTAAAGGATTTCCCGTCAACCGCTTCGCGCTTAATTTCGATGAACTCAAAAAGACCAGTTTTGTAGAGCGAGCGGATGTCGCGATCGAGCATCGTGTCATCGAGATCGCCGCCCTCACGGACTTGCATATTGGCACGAACAACCTGTTCGCTGACGTTGGCCGAACCCGCGAATTTCACCGCGATAGAGCCCACTTTGAAGGCCGGCGCCCCCTCTTGGGCGCCCGCCAAAGCGGCCGACTGGGCCTGCAAGGACATCGCACCCCCGGCGAAGAGGGAAAATAAGGCAAAAAGGAAGCAGGCGACCCTGCGCACAGGGTTACTGAGTGTAGTTTTCAAAGCGGGTGATGTCTCTTAGGAACGTAAGCTTCAATTCTCCTACTGGGCCGTTTCGCTGCTTGGCAACGATTAACTCGGCCGAGTCGGCGGCGACCTGAAATTTTTCGTCCGCATCTTTGGGGCGCGCGAGCATCAGGACGACGTCGGCATCTTGCTCAATGGAGCCGGATTCACGCAAATCGGCCAATTTCGGGGTGCGGTTTTCTTTTTCGGAGGCACGGTTGAGCTGACTTAGTACAACCACGGGCAGATTGAGTTCCTTCGCCAGCGCTTTTAAACCGCGCGAAGCCTCGGCGACTTGTTGTTCGCGGGGCATTTTGGAATCAGTCGGCGCGAGCAACTGCAAGTAGTCGACCACGATGAAGCCGAGGGGATTGCGCGCATGGATGCGGCGGGCTTTCGCGCGCAGCTGCATGATCGAGAGCGCGCTGGAATCATCGATGAAAATGGGCGCCTTCGAAAATTGATCAGCCGCCGCCAACAAGCGCGCTTGTTCATCGCCGTTTTTCGAGAGCAGGCCGTCGCGCAGCAACTTCATGTTCACGCGGGCGCGCGAGCACAACATACGCAGCGCGAGTTGGGCCGCACTCATTTCGAGCGAGAAAATCAACACGCCCACCGGTTCGCCACGGTGCGGCATCGCGGCCGATTCGGCCATGTTCAATGCGAGCGAGGTTTTCCCCATCGAAGGGCGCGCCGCGAGGATGATCATTTCCTGACGTTGGAAACCCCAGGTCAGCGCATCGAGGTCTTTGAAGCCGGAGGTGACGCCGGTCATCTCGCCCTTTTTCATCATCATCTTGGTGATGACACCCA
>CANHAH010000115.1 GCA_947458705.1 Opitutia bacterium
CGTTGCTGAGCATCGAGATATCGTCGCGTAAGCCTTGACCGGCGCGTTTCGAAAGAGCGGCGAAGATTTTTTCCTGCATACCTTCCGAAGCGCCTTTGAGTGCGAGCGCCAATTGCGCGGAGTCGACTTCGCGCATGAGGCGTTGCATATCGCTGGGGCGAAGGCGGGAGAGATCTTCGAACGAGAATAGTTTCCGACGCACGGCGGTCGCGATTCGGGGATTTGTCTCTTCCATTTGGGCCATGACCGTGCGAGTGGCGTCTTTGGAAACGCCTTTGAGCATTTTGGCCACCGTTTCGGCGCCGCCGCTGCGGTGAAAGGCGGGCACTTCGGTCTGCGAAACGTGAGCGCCGAGTTGATTGGCGATCTTTTCGATATATTTAAGCGAGGTGCTATCAATCAGGCCGATGCGAAGCGAAATATCCGCCTGTAATTCTGGGGAAAACAGTTTGAAAGCGTCGCGCGCCTTAACCTTGTCGATGTAAGAGAGCACGAAGGCGATCGTTTGCGGCTGCTCACGCTTGAGGAGAAGAAACACATCACGGCCTTCCATTTCGGAAATACGCTCTAAAACTCTTGCGGAAGATAAACTTACGCTGGCACCGATACGACTTAACATGGCGCCGGTCTTGAATTCACCGCGCGAGAGATCGAGGGCTTTTTTAGCGAAATCGAAGCCACCTTCGATCGATTTCAAGCCGCTAATGATGAGCGGCTCGAATTCCGCGATGAGCAAATCTTTAAGCTCCTGAGAAACGACTTCAAATTCGCCCATCAAGCGGCAGATTTCCTCGACTTCGCGATCCGGGAAGGTGCGCAGGATATCGGCCGCGGCGTCCGGGCCTGCCACGATGAGCAGGGCGGCGAGTTTTTGCGGTCGGCTAAGTTTGCTGTATTCGGTGGAAGTCACGGGCGGTCAAATTTAGGTCTTAGCCTCGGCGGACCAATCGCGCAGCGCGGCGCCGATGTTGCCAGGTTTTTTGCGGAGTAATTCGTTGAGCGAGGCCGCGGTCACGACCGCGGGTAGCTCAGATTCTTCTTCGACGCGGGGTGGATTGATCACCTCCATCGGTACGGTCTCGGGCCGTTGGGTGCGCAGGAGACGGAAGAAAAAACCAAAAGCTAAGACGGCGATCAGCACGGGAACGTATTTGGCACCGAGTTCGATCCAGGTGCGTACTTTGGTCGGTACGGCCGCTTCTTCCACGGCGGTAGGGAATGACGATTGGAACGCGGCTTCTTGGATCGTCACCAGATCCTCGACATTAGCATTAGCGTTGGCGCCGGCGAAGGCTTTGAGGCCGATCGCGTTAATGACGAGCTTGCGCAGGCCTTGGAGTTCGTCAGCGGTGCGGGGTTGCGGCTTGGCGTCGGCGCCGGTGCCCACCATGCGTTGGGCGACAAAGACTGAGGCGGAAAGTCCGCGGATGGTGCCCGGCGTGCGGGATGAATTCGTGAGGACGCGATTGATTTCGTAACTAGTGGTCCGGTTTTTGGTATTCTGGTCATTGGCCACAAGCGGGGCTTCTTCTTTACCCGCAGCATCCGGAGTGTTGCTGGTCACGCCGGCGACGCCGGATTTCTTCTTTTCCACGGAGGTGGAGGTTTCTTCGATATTGGTTTGGGAGCGGACGACTTGGCCCTCGGGGTCAAAGCGCTCTTCGCTACGGTTAGCGGTCTCGCTGTCGATATCGGCGGAGACACGAACGACGGCGTTGCCGGGTCCGATTACAGGGGTCAGCAAGGATTCCACTTTGCGAGCAAAGTAATCTTCGACCTGTTGGCGGTAGCGCATCTGGCTAGTCGCAGCGCCCAAGGTCGGGTCGTCCTTCAAATCAGCCGAGAGCACGTGGCCTTTTTGATCAATGACGGCCACTTCATCCACGAGCAGGCCTTGAACAGAATTGGCGACAAGGTTACGGATCGCGTTAACCGCTTCGACCGGGAGACGGTTGCCGCGGAGTTCCACGAAGACTGAGGCGGTGGGTTTGATACTCTGACCAACCAAAAGGAGCCGATTTTCGGGTTGCACGATCATGACGCGCGCGGCGGCGACGCCGTCGAGCTGGGCGATGGTGCGAGAGAGTTCACCTTGGAGGGCGCGAGCGTAGTTGGTGCGCTGCGCAAAATCACTCAGGCCAAATTGGCCTTTATCAAAAATTTCAAAGCCTACGCCTTCGCCGCTGGGGAGGCCTTTGCTGGCTAGATCCATGCGCAAGCGGTGAATATTTTCCGCCGGCACGTAGACCGAACTGCCGTCCGGGCTGGTGCGGTACTTGATATTCTGCGTCTGCAGGGAGCTGATGATGACCGCAGCGTCTTTCTGGGCGAGGCGGCCATAAAGAAGCTGATAATCAGGCTGACCGGACCAGACGGCCACGGAGACGAGACCACCTAGCACCAAAACAGCGGCGAGGATGATGGAGGTTTTCTGGCCGACGGTGAATTCGCGCCAGACGCGCAGGAAGGAATCAATAAAAGGTTTCATTTATTCAAAAATTATACGGGCATGCGCATGAGCTCTTGGAAGCCCTCGACGACTTTGTTGCGAACTTCGACCATCAGGCTGAACGCCACAGAGGCTTCCTGCATCGCGATCACACTTTGGTGAAGGGGAGCGCCTTGGCCCAAGAGGACCGATTTGGTTAAAGCGGCCGCTTCATTTTGTTTATCGATCAGCGGTGAAGCCAGTTGCGAGAGCACACCAGCAAAATCCGATGGTCCCGTAGCCGCCTTGTCACCCGCACCGCCAGGGTTGAGGCCTTTAAGATCAAGCGCAGGCAAGCGCGTAGCCGCATGGGGGCTGATTCCGCTCGCTGTGATGGCTCCGATGGTAGACATGGGTTAGGAAAAAATTAGCGGCCGATATCGATCGTCTTCTGCGCCATTTGACGGGCAGCTTTAACGACGGAGAGGTTGGCTTCGTAGGTGCGGGAGGCGGTGATCAGATCGACCATTTCGGTCGAAACGTTGACGTTGGGCATCGCCACCATGCCTTGATTGTCGGCATCGGGGTGACGGGGATCGTAGATTTTTTGACCGGGGGTCGGATCGTTGCTGATGGAGGCGACTTTGACGCCGGTAGCACCCGCACCTTGACCGCCGCGGGCCATACGGTTGGCGAGTTGGGCTTCGAAGGTGACGACCTGGCGCTTGTAAGGACCGCCGTCAGCCGAGCGGGTCGTCTGAGCGTTAGCGATATTTTGGGCGATGAGATCGAGCCGCGTTTTTTGAGCGTTTAACGCGCTGCCGGTGGCACCTACGCCAGTGATGAGTTCCATGGTCGAGCGAAGGAGGATTAGAAGCTGCTACGGCCGGTGATGGCCATTTTGAGCGACTTGAAATTGGAGCCGATCAGGTTGGTGAGGTATTCGTGGTCGACCTGATTTTTGTTCATCTGCAGCAATTCGTTTTCGAGATCGATCGTGTTGCCGTCGGCGCGGAGAGCGCGGGCCTTAGTATCTTCCACGAGGCGCGGCGCGGGGAGCGCGGTTTTGGCGCCGCCACGTTGGACCGCGGTCTTTAGGCGGTCGGCAAAATCCTTAGCGACATCCATTCGCTTGTAGCCGGGGGTTTCGACGTTGGCGATGTTGGACGCCAGAGCCTCCTGCCGGAGGACGCAGGCATCCAGGGACCTTTGCGCAATGCGCATGTTGAGGCTGGGCTCGATTCCTTGGATCATGCCAGCGATTAAGCACATGTGGTTCCAGCCTAAACTTATTTTACATAAACAACTGACATATAATAAATTAAAATATAATAAACTTAATCCAGACCTCGATTTTGACCCCTAAATTGGCAGGCAATTTTTGCCGCAAAAGCCGCGATGTTTTTTTTACTTAAGTTCCAAGCTAGGTGGGTCGTTTATACGTTTACCTTTATTGGGCTTTAAAAGTGTCCACCCAAACTCAGCTCGCTCCGCGGGATTCGATCGTGATCCCGAGCGTGCCGCCTGTCCGCGGCCGTACGGAGGATCGTGCCTGCCCACTGGTACTGGTGGTGAATACCGATGCGGTGACCTTGGAGGCGTTGCAGCTTACTTTAGAATTCGAGGGCTTTGCGGTTCACCAAGCGCCCGCCTCGGCTCCGGCACTCGCGCTTTTGGAACGCGAGGATTTCGCCGTTGTTCTCGCCGACCACGACTTACTCGTACGCGATCAGAGTGATTTATTGATTCGAACCACGATCCGTCAGCCCTACACCTCGATCGTAGCACTCACCAGCGTCTTCGCCGTCAACCAAGCGATGGAGCAAGTGAGTACGGGCCGTATTTTTGGCTTCGTGACCAAACCGTGGCTGCGCGAGGAATTGATCGCCACGATCGCCGCCGGAGCCGCTACCGCCCACACGCGCAAAGAAAATGCAGGCCTACAACAAGAGTTGCGCGACTTAAACCAGCATGCCGCGCAACTCCAACTGCGCATAGAGGGCCTGGACGTGGAATTAAGCGCCAAACTCAAGTCGCTCCAGGCCCAAGGCCACCTTAGGCAACGCGGGCTCGAGGATGCCCAACACTTTTGTCATCACTTGCTCGCTTCGCGCCACCCTGCCCTCGCGGCACGCAGCCAACACTTGCTCACGATCGTACGTAAATTTGTGCGACTGGATGCGTTTAAACCTGAGGCCGCGCGCCAGCTCGTACTTGCCGCCGCCGTATGCGATCTGGGCATGATTGGATTCGAAGCGGGGTTAATCGAACGCGTCTTGGGTAGTTACGCGTCTCTATCCCTGTCCGACGCCGATACCGAGACTTACGAGACGCACCCCATCCTGAGCCACAACCTAGCCTGCCACTTTGACCCCGATCCGCTCGTCGCGGAAATCGTGCGAAGCCACCACGAA
Organism: Opitutia bacterium; assembly: GCA_947458705.1. Lineage (GTDB taxonomy): Bacteria > Verrucomicrobiota > Verrucomicrobiia > Opitutales > Opitutaceae > Tous-C4FEB. The sequence goes on from CANHAH010000115.1 coordinate 4,843, forward strand.
CACTTCGATGGCAGTGGTTTTCCCGCCGGTATCAAAGGCGAGGCGATCCCATGGCTCGCCCGCTGTTTGGCGGTGGCCGTGCACCTGGTTGAAAAACCTGTGCCCCACCCCGCAGTGCTTGAGAACCTACTCGCGCAAGCCGGCCGTACGCTCGATCCGGCCGCCGTAAATCTGTTTTGCCGCATCCCAAATCTCGTCGGCGACGCGGCACTCTTCCGCGCTCCGCAACCCGGCATCGGTCAACCCCTGTCGACGCCGCTCTACAGTTTGGAAGGTAGCGCATTGAACCTGGACACGAGCCTCACGACGCAAGATCTCGTGAAAAAACTGGCTCCACCCGTCGATCGGAGCACGCAACTCGGGCAGCGGCTGCAAACTTTGGGCTGAGCGCACTCAACCGGCGCGGCCGACCGACCGGGCTTTACTATTCCTTGGGCCGGCGGGTCGCGTACAACTGCGCAGCCGCCGACAGAGATTGAGCGACCACTGGTCGGCGTGTCCCCTGACTGTGCCGCAAGAGCAGTTGCTCATTTTCCCGGTCCAAACGCAAAATCTGCATTGAGCGCTCCCGCGCCAAGGCCAAGCGCGGGCCACCGCCGGTCGCCTTATCCGCAGTCTTTAAAGAGGCCACACTCTCGTTGAGGCGCTGCAACAAGCCTTCCTTGCGCGTACTGATCTCGGCTCCGGGGAGTCGCTGCTCCTCCCGCAGGATACGATTCTCCTCCATCACCAACGCGTGCAATTCTTCGCAAATTTTAAGGTGAGTATCGACAGCTTCGATGCGCTTCATGAATAAAGCGCCAGCTAGAACACTCAGGCGCTCGGCTTCAAGCTATTGAGCTCCGCGTCCATACGCTCGGCCCATTTCAGGTGCTCGAGCCGCCACTGGGCCAATTTGGGTAATTCTGCGACTTCAGCGCTTAAGCCTTCGGCTTTAGCCGCGGCCAATTCGGTGTAAGTCACCTTCGCCTTAGCGAAATCTTTCATCTGTTCGGCGACCAAACCCACCTGATACAGCAACGGCCAGCGCCAGCGCGCGTCACCAGATAACTGCAGCAATTTGCCATAAAGTTCCGCGGCCTCCGGGAGATTGCCCGCGCTGTAAAACATATTGGCCAACTGATTGCCCGCGCGGCGCTGCCAGTACCGCCACGTTTCATCGGAGCTGCCGGAGCTTTTCTGCCGTTCAAACAACGACAGCACCTCCCGCAAGGCATCATCGCGCCGTCCGAGTTCGGCATAGACGACCGCCAATTCAAAACGGGCCTCGGGTGCGACCGGACTATCCGAAAACGACTGCAACAGGGTCTGATATTCCTCCGCCGCACCGGGTTTGTCCCCGGAGAGCTTCAAGGCCCGCGCACATGAGAGATAGATATTGGCGCGATCGACATCGATGAGCGGCAATTTGCGCATGCCGCGGAAAAGTCGCGCCGCTTGCGCGTAACGGCCGAGCGCCATCTGGGTTTGGGCGATTTCGTACTGCGCCGAGTAAGCCACTTCCCGCCCTTGAGTTAACGTTGCGCCTTCCTGGTTAACGGCCATATCAAGCACCGAGTAAAATCGGCTCAATGCCGCCTCATTGGCCCCCGCTTGCGCGTAGGTACGCCCGAGTTCAAGCAACGCGGTAGGTAACTCCGGGGAATTAGGATTTTCCAAAATATACGCTTCGTATAACGGGATCGCCTGACCCCAATCTTGATTACGCCGGAAGGAGCGGGCCAAGGTGAGATTGGCGAGCGCCTCGGCGGCTTTGGATTTAGCTCCCGGATTATCCTCATGAACGACTGCGGCCTCAGAGGTTGGGGATGGGGCTGGGCCATGAACCGCTGGAACTGGCTTAGCCGGAGGGTGCTCCGGCGCACTGGCGCTAGCCGAGGCTGTGGTCGGAGCCGACTCGTGAGTAACCGTGAGTGGAACCTCCGCTTTACCCGCAACCGGTCGCTCGGCAACCGGCGCAAGAGCCGTCTCCTTCGGAGCATGATCCGCCGCATGAGGGTTAGCCTCAGTGACCGCCGCCGCGACCGTTTCGGGCTTAGTGACCATAGCGGCCTGTACCGGTACCGGTGCAGTCACGGGTGCAGCAGGTAGTACGTCGGCGGCCGAAAGGCCCAAGGCACTAACGAACAACGATCCGGCAACCAGAGCCCACCTGCGCTTACTTGGTTTCATAGGTCGCGGAACTGGTCGGCGTCACCGCCGGCTTAGACGATTTCGGCGGAGGTGGATCAAAAAACACACTCACATCGCGGAAACGCTCGCGCTGCTTCGCATCGTTGGGGATTAATTTAATTTCATCCGAGCGTCGCGTGATTTTACCTGCCATGCCACCCGCGCCGCCGCCAGCCGCGGCCTTGGCTTGCACCACGGCGGCCGCTTCGAGGGTGATGACGGTTTCCTCAACGCCCGCGACCACGGGCGCACTGGACAGGCTAACCCCGCTCAGCACATCAGAACCTGAAACCGGTTCGAGCTCGGGGCCAAGACGCTCGATACGTTGATCCATATCTAAGCGCGTCTGCCGAGGTAGATTAGGCGCCCGACTCCGACGCGCTTCCGAGCGCAAACTGGGCAACGCGCCGGCCACCAACGCTGGCACGGAGGCCGCGGGTTCACGGTTGCGCTTGAGCCAATTAAAACGACTAGAAGTAACTGCAGCGGCGGATTCCACCTGGGGCGTTTCAACGGGGGATTTAGGCGTTGGTTTAGCGGCGAGCACCGGGGCCGGAGCGGAGGCAGCTGACGTGGGCGCAGGAAGAGGCGGAGGCGTAGACACGAGCGAGGGTGCGGGCGCAACTTTCACGTTCGCTTGAGGAGAGGGAGCATTATTTTTTTCGGCCACGACTTGGGGCGCAGATTGAACCACCGGCGGCGTTTCCACAGCTGCGTTACTGCCACGTTTGAAAGTAAACATGCGGCGAATCGCCGGGATAATGCCAGCAATGACGCCGGGTTTGGAGGCCTTAGTTTCCGTCGCAGCCGGCGCCGGTGCGACGACGGGCGTGATCTCCGCGCGCGGCGCGGCAGCAGTGGAGGCCGAGGTGGGCGTCAGAGGATTGGTCTCAGGAAAGTCTGCGGGGCCGAAGCGATTGCTCTCGGCCGCAATCATGCTCGACGCCGGGCCCACCGCGTGGAGGCACGTCGCTAAAAGCAAAATGAGGAGTGAGAGAAAACGAGACATAACAGATACCGAAACGTGTGTGTAGATAACGTATCAACGGCTCCGAAGGGCGATAGCTAAAGCAAAATTCCTAGATTACTTCCATCTGAGGCAACTGGCCCCGCGCTTCCTTCGAAGAAGCGCGGGGCAGTTCGCGTTGGTAGCGGACCGAAGTCCGCTAAATTCTTTTTTTGCGCGTCGTAAGCGACTGGCCGCTCCATTCTAAAACGGAGCTGGGACCGAAAGCTTAAGTGCAATCTGTGCGAGCAACGAAAATAATTCGTCGCGACTAACCAAGCGGGACGTTTACTCGTCCGAAAAATCGCCA
>CANHAH010000116.1 GCA_947458705.1 Opitutia bacterium
AAGATGATTTCGTAGTCTTGGGTGATCTCGCCCAAGATAGGCCGAATCCGGCGAAGGAATTCGGGGATATTTTTCTCTTCGCGAAAGACTGGGACGACGATGCTCAGCAGCATAGGAAGACGTTAGCGACTAATGGGTGCGGTTGAACACTTATTTTTAGCTCAGAGGCGCGGGCGTCAGTTATTGAAAGTCGATGTTGACGATGCGGAAGGAGCGCAGGCGGGTGTCGGGCACAGCGAGGGCGAAGTTGCGCGGGGCATCGAGCGTCACGCCGGTGGCGTGGTCGGGCGAGAGGGCGACGCTGATACGTTCGGTTTTCTCCAGGCCAAGCGAGACGATGGGCTGCGCGGTGCCGTTGACACCCACGGTGAGCGGGAGATCGGCTTTGGCGGGGAAGCGGATGACTTCGATGATGGCCGTCTTAAACTGCTTTGTCGCGGGAAAATCGAACGCGATGCGGCGGTCCACCCAGCCGTCGTTGTCGGCGCGGTCGAGTTTGAAGAGATAGCCGGAGCGGTGCCAGCCACGCGCGAACAAATCTGTCGGGCTCAAGTTCTCGAAGGAGATGTTTTTGATCAGGAAAGCGCGTTCGCGTTCCTCGTTGGGCAATGCGAAGACGTTGGCGGCGTCGAGGGTGACGGCGGTGCGTTGTTGCGCGGTGAGCGGGAGCAGCAGGCTCACGTAGCTCGTGCGGGCGACGTCTTGGTGGTCGATGACGCCGCCGTTGACGGTGACCTCGAGTGCGTTGGTGGCGACGGGCGCCCAGCCGGGCATCTCGAGGTCGATTTTAAGGACCTTGAAGGCGTCGAAGGCCGGGGCATTGAACGTCGAGCGGCGGGCGATCCAACCATCTTCATCCACGCCGGTCAGGTCGAACTTGTCGCCCTTTTGGTTAACGAGTTTGCGAAAGGACGTAAGGTCGGGGAGGTCTCCGATTGAAATTTCCGTTATCGAGGCGGAGACGGCGCGTGGGTCGTCGGTGCCGTAAACTTGCGCATCGGAGAAGTGCAGGCTGATCGAAGTGATCTGCGTAGCTTCTTTGATGAGACGGGTGAGGGTGAAGGCGCCGCTCTTTAAATTAACGATTTCCGTGGGCTTTTCGTTGATCGAGACGGTGACATCGACGCCCTGTTCGCGGAATTTTTTTGTTTCTGGGATCGTGCCCTTGAAGGTCAGGATCTGGCCGGCGCGGGACGGCCCGAGCTTGAAGTACGCGTCTTCCGCAACCCAACCGTCTTCAAAGAGTCCGGAGTATTCGAGGCCAGGGTAGCGAGCGAGATCGCCGGGAAAATCGTTGATTTTAGTTGGGCGCGGGAGGGCGAGGTATTGTTCCTCGGTGATAACGGAGGCATCGCGCATAAATCCGACGAGGCGGCGATCATCGAGATTGAACTTCAAACCCCAGAGGCGCATGAGGCCGGTTTTTTCTTTTTCGATCGGATTGGGGACCTCGCCAAAATCGAGGGTAATGTAGGCATTCTGCTCGAAATATTCGGGCTTTAGCGGCGGCGAAACGACGCGGGCGGAGCCGTGGCCGACGAAGGGCAATGGGTAATCCTTTTCGCCGACGACGATGGCTTTAGACGGTAGTTTGGAGCGACCCTTACCTAATGATGTACGCGAGAAATCTACGATAAGTCGCAGGTTGGGCGAAGGGTGGATGATGTTGAACAGGTTGTAGCGGCCACTGCCGTGGAAGTAGACATCACCGTGGGTGATTGGCTCGGGCTCGCGTTGGAAGAACGCTGCCTTAAAGCGGGCGGACGAGTAATAGTGCGGGCTCAACTCGGAGTGGATAAAGACGAGGTGGTCCTTCACTTGGCTCTCGAGTTTGTACTGGAACATGTTCTGCGCGACCCAGCCGGTGCCGGGGTTAGCTTTGTTGAAATGGTCGAGGTCGCGGCGGACGGAGACCAGGAGGCGGTCCTTGTAGCTTAGATTCCGGGACGAGGTTTCGGTCCAGTTGTTGTCGAGTTTCTGAATCGACATGACTTTATAGTCGGGGACATCACCGGTCATAATTTCCTCCGGCAGGAGGAAGCGCAGAAGGGAGAGTTTTTCGATGATGCGCGCCTGCGGCCCTAGGTCAGGATCGGGCGTGCGCAGGAATTTTAACACCGCGATGTTGGCGATGTTGTCCATGTAACTGCGCGAGAGGAAACGCGTATCGATACCTTGCGTGTATTGGGCTAACATCTTGGCGGTAACGACGTTATTGATATCGCTCTCGATGGCATCGAACTTGAGGTCCTTGGGTGGGGTGAAACTGACTCCGAGGCGCGAGGCGCCCACGACTTCGGTCAAGCCACCGCCGTAGGTACCTAGGGAGGCGTAGGTGTAGTAGGCGTGGGGCCAGATCGTGCGGGCAAAAAATACGACGAGGGCAATGGCGGCCCAGCGACGGTGTTTAGCCGAGGGACCAAAGAGGAACAGCGCGAAACCTTGCGCGAGGAACAGCGTGATCACCGGCTGGGCGAACATCGCGAGTTTGAACAGACCAAAGTCTTGGCCCTTGTTGAAAAGGTAGAAGCCCAAGAACAACATCAATGCGCCGAGGTAGCCGGAGGGAGCTCCTTCGCGGACATTTTTCCAGGCCCGCACCACCATGAAAATAAGGAACCCGAAACTGAGCGCGATTAGGAACGAGATTAATGGGTCGGTGCCGACGACACCGAAGGCATGTAGGCCGAAAAGCATCGGCAGAAACGAGGGCACCAGCGTCCACGGGAAGAGCACTAGGCCGCCGCTTTGGTCGTTAATTTCAGCCATGGCGCCGAGACCGGCAGAACCCACGGATTGCATGACCAACGTGTTGATGAATTGGTAGGTGTTGGTCGCGATTAATAGGAACGTCAGCGCTGCGACGCCCGCGATGAAGAGCGCGTATCGGTTGAAAATCGCGCGGTCCGTATAGCGCAGCCGCAGGGCACAGATGCCGATCCCGAGTGCGACGAACGGGGCTACTTCAGGGTAATAAATGGCTAAGCACCCCGTGATGAGGCCGCCGAGGGCAAGTTTGCGCCATGTCATGTGGCGCGTTGCGAACAGCACTGATGCCGCTGCTAGCAAGATGGCGATTCCGCCCACTTGGGCGATCAATTGGTAAAGTGTACCAAGGCCGAAGAGCGGGCTTGTGGCGAAGAGGAAAAACGCGAGCAGAGTGATCTTGCGGTAGCGACCCTTGAAGATGGAAACCGCTCCGAGGGCAAAAATCTGGAGCATGCTCAACATCAGGATCGTGGGCATGAAGGTCTGGTGCGCCTTCAGTCCTGTCAGGGAGGCGACCCAAGCTACAGCGAGTTCCGAGCCCGGCCGGATCTGCTGCAGGCCGTGCATGAACCAGTAATGTTGCGTGTAGTTGCGGCCCTCAAGGTCGGTCTGCAGCGGGAGGTCATAGTAACCGTGGTTTAGGAAGCGCTCGGCGGCCAAGCAGTAGTTGGCCATATCGTCGTTACCGTAGGATATCCAGTTGAAGCCGAAGCGTACTGCGGGCCAGCCGACGTAGAGTAGATAAACGCAGACGATCCCGAAAAACGGCGCGAGTTGACGCCAGGGCAATTTCGGCCGGCGCCAGATGAAGATGCCTACCGCTGCCACGAACATTCCGAGCGTGAGCCAAGGCCCGGCCACGCGGACAGGAATACCCCAGACGTTGAGGCGCGTGATGAGAACGATAAGAAGCGCGAGGCCTACAGTGGGCGAGATGAACCAACTCCAGAGTACGCCGAGGCGCGGTCGCAACAGCGCGACGACGGCTTGGCCGACAAATGTTAGGTAAAGAAACGTCCCAAGGACGAGGAGCAGTGCGATCATGCGAGCGTAAAAATTATTAAGCGTTTACCCTCCGAAAATACCGACGAGAAAACAAGCCCGCTTTATGCCTCAATCGCCAAAGATTTTTGCCGTAGCAGTAGCGGGTTAGACTCGCTAGCTTGTGATCTCGACGCGTACTCGGCCAGAAATCCGCGTAAACGCTTACCTTTTGCAGTCAAGTGTTACCAGCGAAGGCCGAGCGCTTGCAACCGGGCGGTGATCGCGCCGCGGAAACGCGTCGAGCGCGCGTAGCGGTTGATTGTGTCGCCGTCGTTTTGCTTTTCCCCGTGGAAGCGCGTGCGGATGCGCGTCATCTCCTCGGCGCCGGTCGTGTGAATCGCTTGGCTGGTCTTCTGCTCCGCGTGGACGCGGAAGCAGCCGAGAAAATACGGCACGCGCTTGATGACGCAACCCGCGCGGTGGAAACGCGCGAGCAAGTCCCAATCGAGGGCGAATTGGAAGCTCGGGTCGATGCCGCCGGCTTTGTCCCAGGCGCTCTTCCGCCAGAACATCGTCTCCTGCGGGATGTAATCAATCCACTCCAATGAGGGCGCGTCGTGGCGCGGCATCACCCAGCGGCCGACATCGCGGTCTTCCGGATCGATGATGATGCGGTGTCCGTAGATCACGTCGATTTTAGGATGCGTCACGAAATACTCGGCGACGTAGCGCAACGCCCGCGGGGCGATAAGGTCGTCGGAGTTAAGCCATGCCATAATATCGTCGGGCCCGAGGCTGGATTCTAGATGGAGGAAGCCCTTGCGCACGGCATCAGCCTGACCCTTGTCCCTTACGGATTCCCAGTGATGGAGGCGTTTGGCGTAGCGGGCGATGATGGCGGCGCTGCCGTCTTTGGAGCCGCCGTCTTGCACGACGTAGCGCAGGCGCGGATAGTTTTGATTCAGAATGCTGAGCATCGTGCTCTCAATGAAGCGATCTTGGCCGTAACTCGGCGTAACGATGGCAAGTTGCGGCAGCTTCGAATCGGCGAGACGTGGCTTGGGAATGCGCGTATCCCAGACGAGTGGCCGCGGATCGTAATGGCGGAGGATACCGATCTGCATCCAGTAATCTTCGACAACTTTCTTAAACAGCCACGAGTCAAACGGTCGCCACCATTCTTCGCGGACGTAGCCGCAGGCGCCGAGGTAAAGTTTACGGAGTTTGGCGGTGAACGTGGTCGTCTCGGCCGAGAGTTGGGCGATGATATTTGCGCGTTCGACGCAGGCGCGGTGCAGTACTTGAATGACCGCTTCTTTTTCGGCTAAGAGTTTGCTGTAGTGTTTGGCTTGTTCGAGACCGGCGAGACCGTTGGCGTAATTAGTGAGTGAATGCTCTTTTTCGGCGAGCTGCGCTTTGATTTCTACGATCTCGCGATCGCGCAGAATGACGAGGGCTTCGATGTTGCGGATGTGAGTTTGTGAGGCTTCGAGCGTGGCGACCCAGTTGGGATATTCGCCGGGAAGTTTGGCGAGCGTAGCTTCAGCTTCGGTGCGGGCGGCGGTCGCGGCGGTGAGGTGCTGTTCGAGTTGGGCGCGCTCGTTGGCTGTGGCGGTGAGCGCGGCTTGGGCTATGGCGAGGGCGGCGGCGTTCGCGTTTGAAGCTGCTTCGGCGGCGGCGCGGGCGGTGGTGAGTCCGGTGATGTGGCGATCTTTTTCGCCGTGCGCGGCGTTCAGTTCGCCAACCATGCGCTGAAATTCCTTCACGTGACCATCGAGGGTGATGATGAGAGCCTCGCGTACGTTGCAGACGGTTTTGAGTTGTTCAATCTCGGCGTCTTTGGTGTCGGTCTCCGCTTTGAGTTCGTCGATCTCGGTATCTTTGGTTGCGCACTCAGCTTCGAGTTCGGCCTTGATGGCTTCCATCTCGGTTTTGCGCTCGGTGGCGGCGGTTTTAAGGGCTCCGATTTCGGTGTCTTTGATATCCGTCTCGGCTTTGAGCTCATCGATCTCGGTGTCCTTGGTTGCGCATTCGGCTTCGAGTTCGGCCTTGATGGCCTCCATCTCGGTCTTGCGCTCAGTGGCGGCAGTCTTAAGCGCGGCGATCTCGGTGTCCTTGGAGTCGGTCTCGCGCTTGAGTTCCTCGATTTTGTGTTGGCGGTCGAGGCGATCTTGTTGGAGATCGGCGAAACGTGGGGCGGAAGCAGCGATTAAGGCAAGCGCTTCGGCGGGCAAATTGCGGGCTTCGGCGACGGTGTTGAGCGGGGCCTCGGCTGGAGTCGCGAGGAGTTGCTCGATGGCGCGCCGGACATCGGCGGACGCTAGGGTTTTCACGCATGGGCCGTCGCCGAAATGGCAATCCCAATTGCAGCCGAAGCATGGTAGCGGTTGCACGACCGATATGCCCTGGCGGGCGGCAGGACGGAAGCGAGGCCAGTGGCCACCGCCGAAAATTCCGACGACTGGCCGGCCGACGGCGGCCGCGAGATGGAGCGCACCGGTGTCGTGGCCGACGTAGAGGCGGGCGGCTTGAAGGAGCGCGGCAAGCACGGGCACTTCACCGTCGCGGCCGAGCCAGAGCGCGGGTCGCGTACCGCCGAGGCGAACGGTTTCGGTGGCGACGGCTTCGAGAATCGCGGCCTCAGACGTGTGGCCGAGCAGGAGCACGGGCAGGGCGCGTTCGCGTTGGAGAAAAAGAACGGTCTCAGCGAATTTCGAGGCGGGCCAAGCTTTGACTTGGACGTTCGCGAGACCGGCGGGAAATAGGGCGGCGAAGGCGCCCGCGGTGAGTTTTGCGGCTGCGAGAACGCTCGTAGCCTGTGCGATTGCGGCCGCGGGGATCGTGACCGCGGGCAGCGGACGCGATGCGGGGCGGGCGCGGTCAAGGATGTGATCGACGAGACGGTGTTGATTTTCCCAATCGGTGGTCTGCGGCGCGGCGGGAACGACCTCGGTGAACGCAGTGGCCACGGCTATGCCGAGTTCGAGGCGCAGTGCGGCGGCGAAGATCGGATCGACGTCTTGCGCGCCGAGGACGACGGTGCGGATTTTTGGGAAATGCGCGGCGACCGCGGCTTCGAGCCATGTGCGGTTCAGCGTGGGCGCGACGATGAGGTCGGGCTGGAGCTTCTCAATCTCGGCGAGCAACGCGGCGAGTTCGGCGCGGCAAGCGGAGGGTTTTTGTTTGAACGGATTGAGGCGGGCGACGTGCCAGCGCAGGGAGGCGGGGAAAAGCGGCGCGAGCGTTTCATAGCCGGAGCGCACGACGAGCGTGTGGCGCGCGTTAGGCCACGCGGCTTGGAGCTCGGCTAGGGCCGAGGAAAAAATGATGAGGTCGCCGATGGTATCGGGACGCAGATAAACAATGCTCTTGGGCGTTACTGGCACGGCAAAGGGCTGAGGCAACGAAAGGGCGGGCTGAGTTGCGAGCCTGTTTTCAGGCTTAGACTATCTGACGCAGGCAGGGCGCTGCGCCGGCATTTATTTTTTTGCCTCGAGGGCGGTTTCGAGGCGTTGGATGGCCCAGCCGCGATCGGTGGATTCAGCGGCTTTATCAAGCAACGCTTGTACAAGGCGGCCGGTGGGTTGGGCGGCGAGGGCGGCGGAGATTTTTTCTTCTGGGTGCATTGCGAGCGGCGCGTGGGCGGCGGTGAAAAACATATCGTAGCTGTAAACGGGATTCGCGAACTCCAGCGCGGGAAACCCGAGGCGCGTGAAAAACTCCGTCGCGCTGCGGCGGCTGTAAAGATAGAGGTGCTCGTCGTTGTTGCCGTCCATGTGGCGCAAAAAAATATCTTGGTTGGCCACGAGATCAGCGTGCGTGAGGTGCTCTTTATACTCGGGCGTCTGGATGACAAAAAACCCGTCGGGCGCGAGCAAGCGCGCGCAATGGGCGAGCGTCGCGGCGGGTGTGGGCAGGTGTTCGAGGACGTCGTTGAGCACGATCACGTCGAAACTTCCGGGGGCAAATGGCTGCGTTTCAATCGGACCAGCAAGGGCGTTGATGCCGAAGGTTTGGCGGGAAAATTCCACGACCCACGGGCTCATTTCCGTACCCGTGGCGGTGAAGCCTGCCCAGCTAAGAAGGGCGACGTAGCCGCCGTGGGCGCAGCCGAGCTCGAGCACGCGCGCGGGCGGGAGCCGACGGGCGAGGAGGTGACGCAGCCAATGCGTGCAACGCTCGGGCACATCGAGACGGGCGCGGCGCGTGATGTCAGGTAAACCGTGGTGCTCGGTCTGGCGCTCGTGCCAATAATCTTTCGAGTAAAGTTCGCCAGAATCGGTTTGGACCGTAAATGCCTCGGGCGGGAGAGGTGCGCGACTGACGAGCGTGCCGCATGCGTTGCACACGTGATAGTCGGCCGAGTACGCAGCGAACGTTGGATGGCCGCACCAACAAGCGCGGGCGCGGGAGGCGGGAGACGGCGCGGCGGGGCTGGCGCTCATGCGTAACTGATTTCGAGTGGGAGTTGGGCTGCTCCGTAAAACGGCAACGCGCCGGCGACGTGATGCGCGATACTGAGTGGGCCAAGGCCGCCGACGCGGTCGTGAAA
>CANHAH010000117.1 GCA_947458705.1 Opitutia bacterium
CTTAAAGGTGAGCCACCTATACGCATCGTATCGCCGGGTCGCGTTTACCGACGTGATACCACCGATGCGACGCACTCGGCTAATTTTCATCAACTCGAATGTCTGTATGTTGATAAAAACGTCACGGTGCGCGACCTCAAGGCTCTGCTTGATTACATCTTTGAGTCGCTCTTGGGCAAAGATACCAAAACGCGTTTCCGCCCGCATTATTTTGGCTACACCGAACCTAGTTTTGAAGTCGATTTGAGCGCAAAACATCTGCCGAAAGTTAAGAAGGAATGGATTGAAATCGGCGGCTGTGGCATGGTTGATCCGACCGTTTTTGCTGGCGTCGGTTACGATCCAGAAGTCTGGACGGGGTACGCTTTCGGCATGGGCCTCGAACGGCTCGCGATGTTGCTCTACGGTATCGATGACATCCGCTACTTTTATCAAAACGACCTCCGCTTTCTAAAGCAGTTCGCCTGATTTACTCTCGATGAAAATTTCCCTAAATTGGTTGCGCGACTATGTCGCCCTCGACGCCTCCGCTGACGAGATCTGTCGTGCCATCACGTTTCTTGGTTTCGAAGTTGAGAACGTCATTCGCACCGGTGCGCCTCAGCTAAATCAAGTCCTCGTGGGCGAAGTTCTCACGCGCAACAAGCACCCCAATGCCGACAAGCTCTCTGTATGCACCGTCTCATTAGGCGAGGCGCTTGGCGTCAAAACGATCGTCTGTGGTGCGCAAAATTATACGGTAGGTGATCGCGTGCCCGTCGCTCTGCCAGGAGCCGTTCTGCCGGGAGACTTCGTCATTAAACAATCAAAAATCCGCGGTGAATCATCCGACGGCATGATGTGCTCGGCCAAAGAACTTGGCATCTCCGAAGACGCTGCCGGATTGATGATTTTAGCGGATCGTCCTGCGCTTGGCACTCCGATCAACGCCGTCTTGCCCCCGGGCGACACGGTTTTCGACATCGAGATCACGCCTAATCGACCCGACTGCCTTTCGCACCTTGGTATCGCACGTGAACTCGCGGCTTGGTTTAAAAAAGACCTCGTTTATCCGCAGGTGAAATTCCGCGGCGCTCTTCCTGTTGGCTCTGCTACGCGTCAGGATCTGCTCGCTGCTGTGCGAGTCGAGGCCACTGAAGATTGCCCGCAGTACTTTGCCCATGTTGTCACCGGGATCAAGATCGGTCCAAGCCCGGCTTGGCTCCAGCAACGTCTCGCAGCCGTGGGTCTTCGCTCAATCAACAACGTCGTTGATATCGGCAACTTTGTGATGCTGGAAAGCGGTCAACCCTTGCACGCCTTTGATGCGCGTAAACTCTCGGGTGCGCAGATCGTCGTGCGTCGTGCAGCCGATGGCGAAAAAATCACGACCCTCGATGGCAAGGAACGCACGCTTAACGGCTCGATGCTAGTCATCGCCGATGGCGCCAAACCGGTTGTGATTGCCGGTATCATGGGCGGCGAAAATTCAGGTGTTACAGCCGAGACCACTGACTTAGTGATCGAGTGCGCAATTTTTAAACGCCAATCCATCCGTGCCACATCTAAGCGCCTCGGGCTCACCTCCGATTCTGCCTATCGCTACGAGCGCGGCGTCGATGCGCACAATACCCAAGCCGCGGCAGGGAGGGCGATCGACCTCATTCTTGAGCTCGCGGGTGGTCAACTAGTGGGGCCGATTTTTCAAGTCGGTGGAGAAATTCATTGGCACCGTGAGATCACGCTTGCTCCGGATTTTGTCCGTGAACGTCTAGGCTTCGATATCGCCGATGCTGATATGAAAATGGCGCTCGAAGCTCTCGAGTTGAACGTCACCGTGCTTGGCGAAATCTCGCACGAGAGGCCAGGCGCGCAGATTACGAAGAGAAACGAATGGCGTGTCACCGTCCCGAGCTGGCGCGACGACTTGGATCGACCGATTGATTTGGTGGAAGAAATTCTTCGCGTTTACGGCACTGAGCGAATTCCGCCGACGCGGGTTACTGTGCCTGGACTGGTGGGCGATGATGATCCGGTGGTGTTGTTTAATCGACGGGTCACCGACTACCTTGTCGGTCATGATTTTCACGAATGCGTAAATTACACGCTACGTCCCGGCCTCGAAGTGAAGACCTGGGCTACTGAAACCGCGGTCGCTGAACTCGCGCTCGCCAATCCATTTGTCGAGGATCAGTCGCACCTACGCCCCACGCTTATCTCGGGTTTGTTGGCTACGTTGAAATTGAATCAATCCCGCGGCGTTTCGGTCTCACGTCTCTGTGAAACGGGTCGTGTGTTTATTGAAAAAAATGGCCAAAATTTAGAGTGCGCGGCAGTCGGATTTATCGTGGCCGAAGACACGGAGAGGCGTTGGCGTCAGCGCGAAGCATTCGATTTTTACACCGCCAAGCATCATGTCGTCGCGCTCGCCGGTTTGGCTGCCCTCGATCTCGATCGTCAGCCCTTAGTTGCGGCCACAGGCCCGCACTACGGTTGGCAAGAAGGCCAATCTGCCCTTGTTGGCGACCTACAGCACGGTTGGATGGCACGATTTGGTCTGCTCAGCCTCGCAATGGCAAAGGCTTATGGACTCGAAGGAAAAGTGTACGCTGGCTTTTTCGCGATTCTGCCCGAGAAACTTGCTGCTGCTTCGGCCGCACGCAAACGCTACGCAGATTTCAGTCTCCAGCCTGCCGCGCTGCGTGATCTCGCGCTGGTGGTTCCCTCCGCGACCGTCGCTAGTGAGGTGCAAAAAGCACTCGCGAAAGCTGCTCGTGCTGCCGTAGGCAACGCCTTCAGTTTGGAGAGCGTAGTGGTGTTCGATGTTTATCAAGGCAAGGGTCTGGCTGAAGGTACTAAGAGCCTCGCTTTTTCACTCGTATTCCGAGCTACCGATCGGACGCTCACCGACGATGAAGTGAATCTTGCCTTTAATAAAATCCAAGCCGATGTCGTTCAATCCACTGGTTTCAGCATTCGCAAGTGACCATGTCGCAACCTGCCGAACTTAATATCGAGCGCATCGCTGAGCTATCTCGACTCGCGCTCACGCCCGAGGAAAAGACCCGCTTTTCTGCTCAACTCGGCAGCATCCTTGGCCACATCGAGCAACTTGCCAAAGTTGACGTCTCCGGCATCGAACCCACCGCCCATGCTTTTCCGCTTAACAACGTCTGGGCTGCGGACATCGCACAGCCCGGTCTGGCGGTTAGCGCTGCACTAAATAACGCACCCGCTCAACGAGACCACATGATCGTGGTTCCGAAAGTCGTGGATTAATGCTGATGTCCGCTCCGCTTCATTTTCAAACCATCGCCGAACTCTCGGCGAAACTTTCGGTTGGGCAACTTTCCGCCGTTGAGCTCACGCAGGCAATGATCGCGCGTACCAAGGCCGTAGAGCCGCGTGTGCACGCGTTTAATTCATTTGATGAAGCGGACGCGCTCGCGCAGGCCGCTGCCTCTGATGCTCGACGCAGAGCTGGTCAGTCCGCTGGAGCGCTTGAGGGCATTCCGGTTGGATTGAAAGACGTGATCGCTGTTGCCGGGCAACCGCTCACCGCCTCGAGTAGGATGCTCGCGAATTTTGTTTCACCTTACGATGCGACGGTGACGCAAAAGCTTCAGAGTGCTGGCGCCGTGTTGCACGGTCGACTTAACTGCGATGAGTTCGCGATGGGTTCCTCCACGGAGAACTCAGCCTTTGGCCCGAGCTCAAATCCGTGGGATCTTACACGCACTCCAGGAGGTTCGTCCGGAGGCAGCGCCGCGGCCCTCGCGGCTGGCTCCGCGGTTGCGACCCTTGGCTCTGATACAGGTGGGTCGATTCGGCAACCCGCAGCGCTTTGTGGACTGGTTGGACTCAAACCCACCTATGGACTGATTTCTCGTTACGGTTTGATCGCATATGCATCTTCGCTCGACCAGATCGGTCCTTTTGCGCGCACGGTCGAGGACGCGGCAATTATGTTGGGTGCGATCGCCGGACATGACCCTAGGGATTCTACTTCATTTAAGACCTCGCTTCCTGATTATCGCGCGGAGTTGAAAACGCGTCGGGGGCCATGGAAATTAGGTATTCCGAAAGAATATTTTGGGGCAGGCTTGGATCCAGAAGTCGGCGCAGCAGTTGAAAAAGCGATCTCTTTTTATCGCTCACAGGGCTGTGAGATTCGCGAAATTTCACTACCTCACACCCAATACTGTCTTGATACCTACTATATCATAGCGACGGCCGAAGCCTCCTCGAATTTGGCCCGCTACGACGGTATCCGCTACGGTCACCGTACGAGCTCTGCCAAAGACTTGCTCGATGTTTACCAAAAATCTCGCGCAGAGGGTTTTGGCGACGAAGTGAAACGCCGTATTATTTTGGGTACCTACGTGCTCAGTTCGGGTTATTACGATGCTTATTATTTGCGGGCTCAAAAGGTGCGAACGCTTATCCGCCAGGATTTTCTGAACGCTTACCGCGAGGTGGACGCGCTGATTACTCCGACCTCACCGATCCCCGCTTTTAAACTCGGCGAAAAATCAGCGGATCCATTGGCGATGTATCTCTGTGATATTTACACCATCGGTGTGAATCTTGCCGGACTGCCTGCGCTGAGTCTGCCCTGTGGTTTTACCCAGAGTGGTTTACCTATCGGATTGCAGCTCATCGGCCAGCCCTTCCGTGAGGCCGACCTTCTTGCGACCGCCCACGCCTACGAACAGGCCCATGGCTGGAACACTCAATTTCCCTCACTGTGATGAACTACGAAGCCGTCATCGGTCTGGAGGTTCACGTTCAGATCAAAACTCAGTCCAAGGTTTTCACGCGCGTAGGCGCGGGGTTCGGTCACGAGCCCAATACGCTGACTGATCCTGTTGTGCTCGCGCTTCCGGGCACATTGCCGGTGATGAACAAGGCGGCGCTCGACGCTATTATCAAAGCGGGCCTGCTTCTTGGATGTGATATCGCACCCATCTGCAAATGGGATCGTAAACAATATTTTTATCCGGATTCGCCAAAAAATTACCAAATCTCGCAATACGATCAACCGATCTGTATCGGCGGATTGGTTGAAATCGAACTGCCCGGCGCAGCCCGTAATGTGATGGGTGAGCATAAGAAAATTCCCCTTACGCGCATTCATCTCGAAGAAGACGTAGGTAAACTCAACCACCACGCCACCGATTCGCTGGTCGACTACAACCGTGCTGGTACACCCCTAATGGAGATTGTCTCCGAGCCGGCGATGCACACCGCTGAGGAGGCATTCGCTTACCTGACCTCGATTCGTAACACTATGATTTATGGCGGGATCTCAGATTGTGACATGGAGAAGGGTCAGCTACGTTGTGACGCAAATATTTCCATCCGTCCGATCGGCGAAAAGAAACTCGGGACCAAGGTTGAGCTTAAAAATCTCAATTCAATTTCCTATGTGCGCGACGGCATTGCCCATGAAATCAAACGCCAACTAGCAGTCGTCGCCACCGGCGGGACACTCATCCAGGAAACTCGCGACTATGACGGCGTGGCCGGAACCTCCCAATCGCTCCGCTCGAAAGAAATGGCGCATGATTACCGCTATTTTCCCGACCCGGACCTCATGCCGGTACACGTCGACGATGCGTGGAAAGCCGAATTGCAGGGTACATGCCCTGAGCTGCCGTTCGACAAGCAACGTCGTTTTATTGCAGACTATCAGATCCCTTACACGATCACCTCGGTCCTAATTCCGGATCGTGAGCTCAGCGATTTTTTTGAAGCGACCGCGCAACTTGCCGGTACGGGGCGAGCGCAAGTCGTCGGTAATTGGATTACCAATGATCTTTTGCGCGAGCTCGGTGCCGCGAAACTCTCCCTTTCGGCATCTAAAATATCCCCCGCAAATTTAGCCGCGTTGATTCAACAGGTCGATGCGGGTACTTTGCTTAACGCTGCGGCTAAGGAAGTGTTTGCGACGATGTTCGCAACGGGCGATACGCCAGCGGCAATCATCACTCGACTCGGTTTGGCCGCTGCGCCTACAGATGCCGGCGAACTTGAATCGTGGTGCCGTGACTCAATCGCGGCTAATTCGAAGGCGTTGGCGGAGTTTAAATCCGGTAAAGAAAGCGCGATCAATGCCTTCAAAGGCCCGATCATGAAAGCCGCCAAAGGGAAGGCCAATCCGAAGCTGGTGGATGAAACGCTACGTCGCTTGTTGGCGGAGGCATAAAACCAAACCCCCGCCGTTTTAGGGCGGGATTTTTGGTTAAACCGTACAAAGTTTAACCGCCGCACGCAGTGAGGTGAGTGGATCACGCTTCGGGATAAATTCCTGAGCGACGAAACCCTTAAATCCCGTGGCGGCGATGGCGCGCATGATGGGGGGATAATATAATTCCTGTTGATCGCCTGGTTCAAATTCAGCGCGCCCAGGATTACCAGCGGTGTGGTAATGACCGATGTAGCGGTGGTTTTCCTGGATGGTGCGGATGACGTCTCCTTCCATGATCTGCATGTGGTAAATATCGTAGAGTAATTTGAAACGTTCCGAGCCCACGCGTTTTACGAGTTCGACGCCCCAGGCGGTGTGATCGCACATGTAGTCCTTGTGATTTACCTTTGAATTCAACAACTCCATGATGATATTGACGCCACGCTTCTCGGCGACGCCGACAATTTGTTTCAGGCCAATTGCGCAATTTTCTAGGCCCTGTTCGTCGCTGATTTTACCGAGATTTTTATCGTTACGATTTCCAGAAAAAACAATGACGCTCGGAATGCCGGCATCGGCGCAGGCGTTAATACGTTCAATCATCGAGGGAACGTATTTTACATGATTTTCGAGACGGTTGAAGCCGCTTGGTATCGACATCGTGCCGTTGGCGAGGGCGCAGGTCAGACCGTATTTTTGGACCGTAGGCCAATCTTTCGGATCGAGTAATTCAACCGATTCAAGCCCGATTTCCTTCGCTGCTTTGGCAAAGTCATCGAGCGAGATTTTGCTGTAACACCATTTGCACACCGAATGACGAATTGGCGTCAGTGCAGCCGTAGCGGGCGCAGGATTTTTTTCTTCTGCGCCTAGGCTGGGGCGGGTCAGGGTTGCGAGGGCGGCGGCTCCGGCGAAGGAGCGAAGAGCGTCACGGCGGGAGATCGGCAGGGGCATAGGTCAAGGACAGCGCGAGAGGGCAGGCGTTGGCAAGTGCACAGCGAGCCGATGACTTTACCTCTCAAATTCGTGGCACCAAAACTTAAAATCCAGTGCAGGTAGTTACTAGCACTGGATTCTTAAGTCGACCTGGACGCGTGGCCAGTGGTCCCTTTCGAAAAATGACCTTCTAGCTAATGGGCCAACAGCGGTGGCAGCTGCTCTCGGTTCGGCTGGAATCGAACAATTAGGCCAGCCGATTAGACGCATTCAGCGTCATTGGGGCTTATTGCGAGTTAGCGCTACTCGGGTCGGATATGCCGCTGCGACTAGCGATGGGCGCGGTACCAAAAAATTCGGCGATGTGGCTGACGTTAGTGAAACCGAGCGCACGAAGTTTGTCTTCAACGGCAACGAGCGCGGCGTTCAATTCCAGAGCGGTCGCGGGATCGAGTTCGTTGACCGAGTTGTTGGCCTTACTGACGATGTGGTAGTGTGGGGCATCATCGAGACGGAGCGAGTAAAGGGCGGTGCCGTTGTGGAAGTAGGTACGGCGAACGATACCGATTTCTTCGAAAACGGCCATGCAGCGATAAACAGTGACGAGGTCACAACCGCTCTTACCTAGGGCTTCATGAATAGTTTCGATGCTCTCGGGTTGGCTGCGGCGAAACATCGCGGCTAAGATTGTAAGACGGGGTTGAGTAATCCGCAGGTGGGCGGCCTTTAGTCGCGCCGTCGCGGTCGCCACGGCAGTTTTGGCGTCGGTTTTGTCTTGGGGTGAGCTGGTTTGTGTTGGGGAGGTCATGAGTTTCTTAGTTTTGAATAGTCAACAATGTGCATCTTCGCGAGTGCGGAGAACGCGTATTCCAACTAATAGGCGTTTAGGACGACTACATTGCAATAAAACCGCAAAGACTGACGAGGTGTTTGACCAGAAGATTGCACCGGGCGGGTGGGTGTGCGTAGTTTAGATCCAATCATGCAAGACTTGGAGTTCGAAGAAATTGTCACACTCATATGTAAGGAAGATACGCGCTTTGATAAAAAGGCTTACGGTTTTGTGCGCCAAGGGCTTGATCATACGGTGAAGGAGCTGCGCAAAAAAGAATCTACGCGCGCTGAAG
>CANHAH010000118.1 GCA_947458705.1 Opitutia bacterium
CATCAGCTATCACGTCGTACTTTTTTGCGCGGAGTTGGAGTCACGATGGCGTTGCCGTGGATGGAGTCGCTCAATGTTTGGGGCGATGAGCCGCGCGGCCGTGATGCCGCTAGCGAAGCGCCTGTGCGTTTGGCGGTGCTCTTTTCAGGCAATGGGTTTCATAGCAAAGAGTGGTGGGCTAAAGGCGAAGGGGAGAATATGGAGCTCGGACAGGTGCTCGCTCCGCTTGCCGCGCACCGGAAAAAAATGCTCTTCGTGCGCGGCCTCTACAACGAACAGGCGCTAAAAGGGAATATACATAGCTCTCAAACTGGAAACTTGCTTTCGGGCGCGCCACTCGCATCGGGTGGCGAGATCCGCTCGGGCACGAGTATCGATCAATTGCTCGCACAGCGCTATGGAAATTCTACCAAGGTTCCCAGCCTCGTGCTCGGTTGCGAGAAATCGAATCCCTCGGTGCATAAAAATTATTCGATGCTCTACAGCTCGCACATTTCGTGGAGCTCGCCGACAACCCCCACGCCACTGGAAATTTATCCAGCGCTAGCGTTCGATCGCTTGTTCAAAGATGAAGTGCGGCGCGGAGATCAAAGCGTACTCGATGCAGTGCTTGAGGATACGAGTGGATTGCGTCGACGCCTAAGTAATTCCGATCAGCAAAAACTTGATGAATATCTTCATTCAGTGCGCGACGTGGAGTTGCGCATCGAAAAGGCCGGCAAAAAAGGCGAGTTGCAGGGGTGGCGTCCGACGTTGTCGAAACCGAACATGGCGAGGCCATCCGATGGTATTCCTCAAGATATCGGAGAGCATATGCGGCTAATGGCAGACATTCTAGTGTTGGGATTTCAGACGGATGCGACGCGCATTACCTCGCTCAAGCTCAACAACGATCACTCCTCGCTACGGTTTCCCAATCTCGGTGTGGATTACATGATTCATCACCTGCTTTCGCATTCCGATACGCCGGATTGGCTCAAAGTAAACCAGTTCTTCACGAAGCAAGTAGCTTACATCGCCAGCAAGATGGACGCGATTCAAGAAGGCCCGCGGACACTTCTTGATAATAGTATGGTCCTTTTTTGCTCGTCTATGCTGACGGGTAATCACGAGGCGCGTCAGCTCCCTGTCGTTATGCTCGGCGGGGGCGGTGGACGTAT
Source organism: Opitutia bacterium (assembly GCA_947458705.1). Taxonomy (GTDB): domain Bacteria; phylum Verrucomicrobiota; class Verrucomicrobiia; order Opitutales; family Opitutaceae; genus Tous-C4FEB. The sequence goes on from CANHAH010000118.1 coordinate 1,161, forward strand.
CCAAGGAGGACGCATCCTCGACTATACCGGTAAGCCAGACCGCCAGATGTGCCGTCTTTATCTCTCGATGATGGACAAAATGGACGTGCGTTTACAGACTTTCGGTGACGCTACGCGTCCCCTAGACGAAGTCTGACCAGATCGTCTAGCCGCATGTAAAGCGGTGCGCCGCACAAAAAGCGGCTATCTTTCGCCTCGTCGCTCTTGAAACGTGCTGATTTTTTGTACCCAGTGGCGGCATGCTTCAATCGCTGCATGTTCGTAACCTAGCCCTCTTGGAGGAAGTGTCCCTCGATTTCGAAGCCGGCTTTACGGCCGTCACAGGCGAGACGGGCGCAGGGAAGAGTATTTTGCTCGGGGCCCTCGGCTTGCTGGCGGGCGAACGGGCCGACAAGTCCATCATTCGCCAAGGTGCCTCCGCGTGTGAAGTCGAGGCCGCGCTTTTTTTTGTTAAACCTAAGGCTATTAATGCCGTACTCGCGGAGCTAGAGTTGCCGGAGTGTGAGGATGGGTTGATGATCCTCAAACGCAGTGTCCCACGCGAAAAGGCGCCGAAGATCACCGTCAACGGTAGTCTAGCGACTTTGGCTGTGCTCCAACGACTGGGTGAACATTGGGTAGACTTTCATGGGCCTAGCGAGCCGCGTCGGCTACTCAAAGATAGTTGCCAACTAGAACTCCTAGATCTTTTTGGCCGTGCCGCGCCTGCGTTATTCGCTTACCAGCATAAATATGGGACCTGGCGTGAACGCTGTCTCGAACGGGAGAAAATTCTCGGAGAAACGAAACTATCTCCCAGCCAACTTGATTTTTTGCAGAATCAACTAACGCGGCTTGAGGCACTCGAACTCACGCCCGAAGCCATTGAGACGCTAGAACGCGATTTCAAACGCATGAATCGCGCGCAGGAATTAATCGAACTTACCCAAACGTTAGCCAACGGTCTGGTCGGTGAAGACGGCGTGCAAGGACGCGTCGCCGGTTTGTTGCGCGAGGCACGCACGCTTGAAGAAATTGATCCTTCGACCAAAGCGCTGGCTGAACGCCTAGCGGTCGCCTCAATCGAAGTGAACGACCTCGGCGCCGAATTCGCGGCTCTAGGTGCGGAACTCCAATTCGATCCTGAGCAAGCTGAGCAACTTACCGAGCGCATGAACACTTGGCTCGAGGTGAAACGTAAACATGGCGGTGATGTCGTGGCGGTGATCGCGGCGCGTGATGAATTGAGACTGCGTCTTGAAGTGCAAGGTGACCTCGAGGGTGCGCTAGCGCGTTTGGAAAAGCAGATCAGTGATGCGGAGCGGGCGTTGCGAAAAGAGGGTGCCGCTTTGCGCCTCGTGCGCGAAAAAGCCGCCAAGGAGCTGGCCAAGATTGCCGCTAAGGGGATTGTACAGCTTGGTTTTAAGAAGGCAGACTTCCAAGTTCGTATCCTTGATCTTGCGCAACCGGGCCCTGCCGGTGATTGCGGTTGCGAGTTTTTGTTTTCACCCAATGTCGGAGAGGCCCCGTTGCCACTCAGTCGGATAGCATCAAGCGGCGAGTTGGCTCGTGTGATGTTGGCGTTAAAGACGGTGTTGGCTGATCTGGATGATGTGCCATTGCTCGTTTTTGACGAGGTCGATGCGAATGTCGGCGGCGAGATCGGGCGCGTGGTCGGAGAGAAAATGGCGTCGATCGCCAAGAGTCATCAGGTGTTGTGTGTTACGCATCTACCGCAAGTGGCGGCGCAAGCGGCGTCGCACTTGGTTGTGACCAAGGATCAGTCCAAGGAGCGCGCCGTCGTAGGTATCGCTCCGATTCAAGCCAATCGAAAGGCGCGCGTGAGCGAGTTGGCGCGAATGTTGGGCGACCGAACGGCGAAGAGTGCACTAGCCCATGCTGAAGAGCTACTCGGCGGTTGAGCCGCGAAGGCGTTACATTGACTGAAAGCTGCGCCACTTCGTCAAAGGACGAACGGCGAGCGCAATCAAGGCAAGTTGGCTGGCGACAAACAGTGTGAGCGCCATGAAGGCGGAATCCGTGAAGCCATAGCTGTGAAGGCCAACGCCAAGCATGTTAGTGCCAAACCAGCTCCAGCTAGTGACAATATTGCCGAAGATGGCGAGGGCCATGAGGCCTCGTGCTTTGATGAGGCCTCCCCAACGGGCGTGCAAAATCAAGGCGTTCCAGAGAACAATGATGAGCGCTCCATTTTCCTTCGGGTCCCAGCCCCAGAAGCGACCCCAAGATTGGTCGGCCCAGATCCCGCCGAGCACAGTGCCCACAAAACTGAAGAGTGTCGCAAAACAAATGATTCCGTAAACCATGCGCACAAGGGCTTCGGCGCTGGCTTTGTCGAGGGAGCGGGTGAATCCCCCGCGTAGAACGTAAATGATAGCGAGGAAACCGGCCAGAAAAGTAGCGGAATAACCAATGGTCACGATGACGACATGGGTCGCTAGCCAGAAGTTAGAATCGAGCACAGCGCGCATCATCTCCAGGGTGTCGCCGGTCAGCGAGAGGTGATGAGCGATAAGCAAGGTGGCGAAACCGGTAATTCCAGCGGCGACACTGCCGATGGCGTTTTTGAAGATCGCCTCAAGGATGAGGCACAGTCCAACGGAGCCCCATCCGACGAACAGGGCAGAGGAGTATAGGTTGGTGACGGGCGGACGGCCTTCGATCCACATACGTGTGGCAATGCCTGCGGTGGTAGCGAGCCAGGCTAGAAGAATCAGATAGAAGGAGGAACGACCGAGGATATCGGGCCATTTCAACCAGGAAAAAATGGCGATCAACAAAGCAGCCACATAAAGCGACATGCTGCTGTAAAACGGCGCGGCGGCATTGAAGCGGGTTTCGGTGTCCGATTTCGCGAGTTGGGATGCGAATCGTTTGGCGATTTGTGAGTGATAGAGTTCGACGAGCTTGTTGAATTGTTCGGGTTGTCGCTGACGCCAGGCATAGCCAAGGCCGGCGTACGCGAGTACACTTGAATCGACAGACCCGCGTTGAAAGGCGCCGAGGAGCGATTGTCCGGTTGTCTGCCACGCGGTGTCTTCGGCGACATCGGGGGTGGGGGGGATCGCGAGAAAATTGGTCGTCTCGGACATGAACAGGTAACGCTGGCCGAGCTCGATCATGGCTTTGGCTGTCTCTTCGTCGTGGGGTTTACCAGCTTGTTTAGCGCGCACGGCGGCTACTCCAGTAGGCAGGAGTTTTTGGAAGCGTAGCAGTTCTGCGAGAAAATCTTCGGTCGTAGGCGGTGCAAGGGTGTGCTTCAGGCGCTGATAGTGTACAAGCGCACCGTAGAGCTGCATAACTGCTTTTTGAAACGTGGTGCGTACCGCGGAATCGACGGGACCAGCGAGGCGAGCTTGTCGCTCAAGTTCGGGGATTTTTTTACTAATCTCTAAATATGAGAAACGTTTTTTGCCGTCGCCGTCTTCCGTTTTGAGATCGAGCAGAGCCAGCAGATCTGGGTGCACGACTTCAAAGGTTCGGTAACGATCAGCGGCGTCGGAATGGAAGTAAACGTCGAGCAACCACTCAGTCGGTGTTATTTGAACTCCAGCCGGTGTGACGACGGTTTGGCGACCCTGAAACAGGAGCAGGGAATTGCGTGCGACGGTATCCAGCGGCTTGAGGCGGCCATTGGCCAAGATTGGAAGTCGGCCAAAGCCGGCGAGGTCGAATGACGTAGAGGTACGCGGCCCGATTAACGTACTGCCAAGGTAAAGGGCACCGAGCAGGAGGACGAGGAGAGGAATAAATTTTTTCATGCTACGGCGGAGGGCGCGGTACGGCGGCGGGCGATGAATGCGGCCAAGTGGATACAAAATTGTACGATAAGCCCCAGCGTCATAAGCGAGCAGGCGATATACGGGAGTTGCCAACTGGGATTGCGGACAACTTGGAGGATGGTCGTTTTATCGTCGTTTTCAAAACCGGCTTGATAGAACGTCAGACCGGCGTAGCGCAGCGGGTTGTTCATGTAGATGAGAACCTCACGGTCGTCGCGGCCATCGGGCGAGTTGAGGCGGATGCGGCTGGAGAAATTTTTCGGGATTTCGGTGCCGGCGTAGCGGTCGTGGGAAAATTTGAGCAGCGTGAGCGAATAGGGTTTGTAACTGCGCTCGAAGCGGAAGGCGATTTTCCACGTGCGGCCGGCGTATTCGAAGCTTTGCGGCGGAAAGCGTGGGTCGGCTGAAACGAGCCACGTGCCGATGGGTCCCTCGGGGCCGGCGAGTTCGATGTAGGCGGCGGGAGCGTTACGCTCGTTTTGTTTGTAGGTGAGTGGGAGCGGAGTCGCGGTAGCTTGTAGGCCTATGCCGGTCGTTGCGGGGGTGGGGACGGCTCCGGGGGTATTAGCGTCACGGGCGGCGAGGGCGGCGTTCGGGTAATAAATCTTGGGGACGACGCGAAATGGAAGTTTGCCTTGTTGGATCGGTTCCCCGCGTGCGACGAATCTTTCGGGTATAGCGACGACCTCATCGAATTTCGGGTTGGTAGTTTCACTGATCGCAAGCTCGTTGGAGCGATAGCTTTCGGAGTAGTTTTTGGTCTCCCCTTCATCGAGGCGCAGCGCGAATTCTTCCTGCCAGAGCCCCGTTAGGAGTTCCCCTACGAGTAGGAGAATCAGGCCGATATGAGTCAGCCAGATACCCGATTTTTTGGCGGTGAGTTTGAATCGGTAGACTTGGGCGGCGATGAGGTTGATGAGGAGGAAACCGCCGATGAGGTAACCACCGGGGAAGATGGGCACCGGAATATCGCCGACTCGCCATAGCACGAAGAGCGAGTGGAAGTATTTTTGTTGGACGGCCCAAATGCCGAGATTTACTTGATCGAGCGTCGCGGCGAAGATGAGCACAATCGACAAAGCGATCAGCACGACCGTTAGCTTTAACGAAACGAAGAAGTCGCGAAATTGTCGGATGAGGTCGCTCATGGCGTAGCGCCGGCGGCGCGGATGGTTTGCAGGAAGGTGGCGAAGGGGGCTTGTTCGCGGGCTACGAGAGCTGCAGGCCCGGAGAGTTTGAAGAACCAGGTGGCGTTGCCAAGGGGTACGATTGCCCCGAGGACGCGTTGAGGTGAAGCGGCCGGGCCACCGGTAAAATCGACAGTGGTTAAATGGAGGCCGTTGATGTCCATGTGAGTGGTAGCGCTGCCGAGTTCGTTGACGGCCAGCGGCGGGAGTTGGAGTTGCCCGCGCCAACGATTGACGTTGGCTAAATCGCCGCCGACGTCGCCTGGGAACGCAGTGATGGAAAGATCGGCAGTGGCGCCTGAGTCATCGGTGATTGCGTAGCTGCCTTTGCGCATGGCGGAAGCCGGTTTGGCGGTCCAGTGAGCAGGGGCACTCCAGCTGAGTCCGGGGCCTTCGGCGGTGGTAACAGCGGTGTTAGCCATGGTGGCTCCCGGGGCGTTGGCTGTTGCCGCTGGGACTACCGGCATGGCGGGAGTTTTTTCCTTCGGGACTCGATAGGTGCTGATCTGGGTGTCGCGGCAGGAGGTCAGCCCAAGTGCGGTGAGGGCAAGGAGAGGGAGCAGGCGGTGGCTCATGGAGGTTTAATTAATCCTCCAGCGTGGCGAAACTTCAACTCTAACCCTGCGAATTCTGTCAGGGGGCGTCAGTATGGGCGCCAACGGGTCTTATTTACTTTTTTTCAATCGTGAAAGTATCACGAATGGCGCCGGTTTCGTTAAGGAAGGTGAAATTTAGTTTGAGGCCGTCGATGTCGATTATGGAGGAGCCGGCTTCGTTCAGTGAGATCCACATGGCGGGGTGGTTGAGCGGGATGGGGGTCGAGCTAGCGTGGCCAGCGCTGCCGGTGACGACAGAGATTTCGCCGGCGTGCTGGGTGCGGGCGCGGGGTTTGGTGTAGGCGCCTTGTCCTTCAGGGCGGCCGTCGCGGGCTTGTAGGATGAAGCGCTGCTCCCAAGTTTGGCTCTTGCCGTAGTGCCCGTCTATAAAGTGCGAGCGCTCGTAGTTATGGGAGTGGCCACTGAGAATAAGATCGACCCCACCGGCTTCAAGAATGGGTAAAAAATTGGCCCGCATGTCGTTCATGCGACCTCCTGAGTCGTTGTCTTTGTCCGAGTCGTGAGTGCCTTTAGTGTAAGTGGGATGATGAAAGTAGGCGATGATCCAATCTCGGGTAGTCGCAGCGAGGTCGGCGCGGAGCCATTGAGCCATTGCGCCGTCGGTCTCGCGGGGGCTGTCGTTGGAATCGAGGCAGATAAAGTGGATGTTGGCGTGATCAAAGGAATAATAGGCCTCTGTGCCCGAGGGGACGCCGCCGGCTTGGCCCATTGTGGGTAGGCTAAAAATATCGTAGTAAACGCCGGACTGAGTGAGTGAGTTGGCACTTCGACCATCGTGGTTACCGAGTGTGGGCCAGAGCGGGACGGTGCGCAGCATGGTGGGATACATTTCAAAAACGGCTTTCTGGTATTCGGCGTCGGTGCCGTCGGCGTAAGCGTTGTCGCCGAGCATGAGCCAGAGGTCGGTGGTGCGGGTGCCATTGAATTTATAGTAGGCATCGCGTACGGCGATTTGTGCGGGAGTTTTTGTGCCGGGATCGCCTAGGACCCAGACGCGAGTGGACTGCGCAGGGCCGGGTACGGGTGGGGTGACAAAGCTGCTGACCAGCGCCGAGGGTGGGCCGTCTTCAGCGCCGGGTTTACCGGGTTTATCGTTAGCGGTGATGGGGGCGTAAAAATAGCGAGTGTTGGGTTGTAGCTTGGTGAGTTGAACGACGTGCTCAGTGCTAATGCCTTCGGATTTGGCGGTGAGGGTCAGTTGATTAGCCGCTAGACCGTAGCGTACGCTCGAAGGCTCTGTAGTATCGGTACGCCAGCGAACGACAATGCTTGTCGGGGTGGCGAGTTGGAGGTAAGGCCCGCGGAGAATGGCGGTAGCGGCTTGAGCAGCAGGCGCGGTGAGGAGAGCTAGCGAAAGCAGGAACGATGGAAGTTTCATGGAGAATTACAGTGCAGAGGTAGCCAGGGCAGTGAGTTGTGTGATCAGTTGTTGGGTGGGTGCGCCACTGCGAAGCCAGTCAGGTAGACGGTCA
>CANHAH010000119.1 GCA_947458705.1 Opitutia bacterium
AGCGGATTGAAAAACTCGAGTTTGAGCAGGATCTCCGCCTGCGCACCGTGTGCGGCCGCGGTGCGGTTGAGCCGCACGAGCGGGGTGTTGCCGATCGTTTCCGTGATGTCGTTGTATATTTTAGCCATGGTAGGAATGAGTTAGTTTTTGAGTGGAAAATTACCGAGAGAAAATCAAATCGCGTAGTCCTCGCTGAAACAATGAGAACGCCGGAGGCGGAGGTTCACCCGGTCGTAGAGCTTGAGGTCGAGCCCGACGAGTTCGGAACGGGAAAGTTCTACCTCAATCAGTTCGCGGCCGGGGAGTTGTTCGAGCGAGAGACGCGCCTGCGGGCCTGCAGCATGAATGCCATGAATTTCGGCTTCGACCCCGCCCGCACCCGCTACGAAAGGAGAAATCGCGATGTCATGGGGGCGCACATAAATGTGGCCGTCGCGCACGAGCGCCGGCCCACCGGGCGTCACGGCGGGCGCGAGCGCAGGGGCGCGCAAGACGTTTACATTGCCGAGAAACTGATAAACGAAGGGCGTCGCCGGCCGGTCATAGACTTCCTGCGGGGTACCGACTTGCTCGATCTTGGCTTGGTTCATGATCACGACTTCGTCGGCAATCTCGAGCGCCTCTTCTTGATCGTGGGTAACAAAGAGCGTGGTGAGCTGAATCTCCTCGTGAAAACGCCGTAGCCAGCGTCGCAGTTCTTTGCGAACCTTAGCGTCAAGCGCCCCGAAGGGCTCGTCGAGAAGCAACACCTTGGGCTCAACCGCGAGCGCGCGCGCGAGGGCGACACGCTGACGCTGACCGCCGGAGAGTTGACTGGGGAAACGCGCGTCGAGCCCCTCGAGCTGCACGAGTTTCAACAATCGATGCACGCGATCCGCGATGTCACTCGCCGGCGGGCGATCGCGGCGCGGACGGACGTTAAGGCCGAAGGCGATGTTCTCAAACACCGTCATGTGCCGGAACAACGCGTAATGTTGAAACACGAAACCCACTTTGCGTTTACCCGCCGGCACGCGCGTCACGTCTTCACCGTGAAAAGCGATGCGCCCAGAACCAAAATCAGGCTCATCAAGTCCGGCGATGATACGCAGCAACGTCGTTTTTCCGGAACCCGAAGGCCCAAGGAGTGCGACCAGCTTGCCCGCAGGCACATTGAGATCGACTCCGCCAAGAGCCGTGAAGGCGCCGAACGATTTGTGAATGTTGGAGACGTGAATGCTCATGCGGCGAGGGGCTTCAAGCGGCGTGCGCCTGTGCGTGGCGCCACTCGACGATGGATTTAAGCACGAGCGTCACGAGCGCCAGCAACGCGAGTAACGAAGCTACGGCAAACGCACCAACGAAGTTGTACTCGTTGTAGAGAATCTCGACGTGCAAGGGCATCGTATTGGTCTCGCCGCGGATGTGGCCGCTCACAACCGAGACGGCACCAAATTCACCCATAGCGCGGGCATTGCAGAGGATCACGCCGTAGAGAAGGCCCCATTTGATGTTGGGCAAGGTCACGCGCCAAAACGCCTGCCAACCGTTCGCCCCGAGCGTGATCGCAGCGTATTCTTCTTCGCTGCCTTGCGCCTGCATGAGCGGAATCAGCTCACGCGCGACAAAAGGAAACGTCACAAACGTGGTCGCCAGCACGATCCCCGGCACCGCGAAAATAATTTTCACATCGTGCTCGATTAACCAAGGCCCAAGCCAACCCTGCGCACCAAAAACGAGCACATAAATTAAACCCGAGATCACCGGCGAAACCGCAAACGGTAGGTCGATGAGCGTGATGAGCAGGCTTTTCCCGCGGAACGAATATTTGGCAATGCACCACGCTGCCGCAACGCCGAAGACGACGTTAGCCGGCACGGAGATCAATGCCGCGATCAACGTGAGTTTCACCGAAGCGAGCGCATCAGCATCGCCCACCGCGGCGAAATACGCACCCAAACCGCGCCGCAGCGCCTCGCCAAACACCGCCACGAGCGGCAACAAAAGAAAGAAGGCTAAAAACACCAACGCGGTACCGGTCAGTAACCACCGTACCCAACGCGGATCCTGCGTCGCACGCAGCGGCGCCTCGGCCATCAGACGAGGCTTAACGAAAGTAGAGGTGACGACGACGGCCATGTTAAAAAATGGACGCAAGGCCGCCACGCAATCCGGACGCCAAACTAAAAAGCATGAAAGCAGACGTACTCATACGCGGTGATGACGACGGCTCCATTTCTGGATCAGGTTAATGAGTAAGAGCAGGCCGAAGGACGCCGTGAGCATCACGACCGCAATGGCTGTGGCGCCGCGGTAATCGTATTGCTCGAGCTTAGTGATGATGAGCAGCGGCACGATCTCCGTACGCATGGGCATGTTGCCCGAAATAAAAACCACTGATCCGTATTCGCCGAGTGCACGCGCAAACGAGAGCGCAAAACCTGTCAGTAACGCCGGAAATAGCTCGGGCAATAACACCCGACTGATCGTCTGCCAGCGATTCGCCCCAAGACTCGCCGCAGCTTCTTCGATTTCGGGCTGCAGCTCTTCAAGCACGGGCTGCAACGTACGCACCACAAACGGCAGACCGATAAACGTGAGCGCGACAAACACGCCGATCTCCGTAAACGCTATTTTTACGCCGTGCGGTTCGAGCCATTGGCCAACCCAGCCATTTTTCGCATAGATCGCAGTGAGGGCGATACCGGCCACCGCCGTGGGCAACGCGAAGGGCAAATCAACGAGCGCATCGACGATGCGTTTACCGGGAAAGGCATAACGCACAAGCACCCACGCGACGATGAGGCCGAAAAAGGCGTTCACGCTCGCCGCCGCCAACGACGCGAAAAAACTCAGGCGATACGCCGCCATCACGCGCGGCGAGGCGACGGCGGCGACGAAGTCCGCCCACGACATGCCCGCGGTTTTGAGAAACGCCGCCGACAAGGGCACGAGCACGATCAGCCCGAGGTAGGCCAGCGTGAAGCCAAGCGAGAGGCCGAAGCCCGGGAGAACCGAATGCTGTTTTCGAAGCAGGGACATCAGCGCGCGTAGATCTGGTCAAATACGCCCCCATCGGCGAAATGAGTTTTCTGGGCTTGGGTCCAACCACCAAATTCGGCGTCGATGCTCACCAGTTCGAGTTGCGGAAAATGCTGCGCGTACTTGAGCGCGATCGCGGGTGAGCTCGGTCGAAAAAAATGACGCACCGCGATGTGCTGAGCCTCATTAGAAAATAGATATTCTAAGTAAGCCTGGGCGACAGCTTGGGTGGCTTTCTTTTTCACATTTTTATCGACGACACAGACCGGCGGTTCGGCGAGAATGCTCAACGAGGGTACAATAATTTCGTAGCCCTCGGCGTGGAATTCTTTTCGCGCCAGATGTGCTTCGTTTTCCCAAGCTAGCAGCACATCACCGATACCGCGTTGGGCAAAAGTCGTGGTGGAGCCTCGAGCACCGCTGTCGAGCACAGGGACGTTTTTATAAAGACTCCCGACAAATTTCTGAGCATCCGCTTCACTGCCTTTGTGGCGCCGCGCGTAGGCCCACGCGGCGAGATAATTCCAACGCGCCCCCCCCGAGGTTTTGGGATTAGGCGTGATCACTAAGACACCGGGTTTCACGAGGTCGCCCCAATCTTTGATCGCTTTGGGGTTACCCTTGCGTACGAGAAAAACAATGGTGCTCGTGTACGGGGAGGCGTTGTAAGGCAGGCGCTTTTGCCAATCGCGCGGAATGAGTTGCGCGTGCTCATGCAGCGCATCGATGTCCGCCGCCAGAGCGAGCGTGACCACATCAGCTTGAAGCCCGTCGATCACACCGCGGGCCTGTTTACCAGAGCCACCGTGGGATTGTTTTACGATGAGCGTATCGCCGGTCTTAGCTTTCCAATGCGCAGCAAATGCCGGGTTCAAATCAGCGTAAAATTCACGCGTGGGATCGTACGAGACGTTGAGTAGCTCGATGGTTTTCGCGCTCGAGAACGTGCTGAAAAAAAATGCGAGCAGCGCGAAAGAAAAACTGAAGAGCTTTTTCACTTGGGTAAAAATGAGACGCGCACACTGCGAATATCTAGATGCTGTATTCGCCCAGAATTTGGTGCAGTACGCCCTCGGATTCATCGAGGCGGGCGTGAGCTGAGCGACGGGAGAATTGACGCGCAAGGCGAGCGGACGAGGCCGCGGCGTCGGCTTCAACCGAGAAAGGCAAGGGAAGGCTGTCGCGCCGGAGTTTGCGTAGCGTGATCTCGACCACATCGGCGAGCGTGTAACGATCGAGGATACCGGCGATCGCGTTACGCACATCAAGCATGAGCATACGCAGACCGCAGTGCGCCTCATCCGGACACGTACATTTTTCGTAGGCGGATTGGCTGACGCAGCCGATGGGAGCGAGCGGGCCGTCGATCAACCGAACCACTTGGCCAATGGTGATCTCGCGGGCCGGCTTAGCGAGGCGGTAGCCACCAAACTTGCCACGCACACTCGTCACCAGCCCGGCCTCCTTCAGCGCCTGCATGATTTGCTCCAGAAATTTGATCGGGATCTGCTCGTTATAGGCCAGTTCGGAGACCTGCACGAGGGCGCGCTTCACCTCCACGGCGATGCCCAGATTGATGAGCGAGCGGAGCGCGTATTCGCCTTTTTTGGAGAGCTTCATATCACTACTAGATTAAAATACATTAGTTAAGTATGAATTAAATCAAGCCTCAAATCATCGGCTATCATTTGTGAGTTTGATTGGTTCTTCACTGCTTTCAGTGGGTTAAACGCCACTCAACGACCACTATTTGCGGGTTAAATCGCCCAACAGAGTCTTCTGATGCTTTAATAGTAAGGATTTACAAAACCCCGTCCTAGGCCAACTGCTCCCATTCATACAAGACATCCACTGGAAACAGCGAGGAACCAAAATAATCAATGTGCTTATCTGGCACAAGCCATGGCGGAGCAACCTCAAGGTGACCTTGGCTTTAACCTTAGAAGAAGCCCACCAACCTAAACCGCGGCCAGGGCAGCAACCAAAGCATCGGCCAGAGGCCTTTGGCGATGAGCTGCATCGGCGGCAAGTGTGCGCTCGATTTCAAGCATTTGACCAAGAAATTGAAAATTACCTAAGACACGCTCGATCATTCCGGTTAGATCAGGACTTTGATCTTTCCTCAAAAGATTTCTAAGATCCATGAGGTCGTAGTCGCTTCCACCCTCGATTCGAGAGCGAAAGCGCCCGAAGTCCAGACCAGGACCACCGCTGTTCCATAGTTTAAGCACCGCCAGCGACCGGATTAATTCCTTTGCGAGCGGCCGGCGCGCAATCTCCGAGAGATCGTAAAGGTCTCGGATTTTCGAACGCTGGCTAGCAGCTCGAATTTTTTCAGCAATCACTTCCTCAAATGCTAGGCTAGGGATTGCGGCAGGCAGGAAAGCGAGATTTTTGAAATAACTTTGCTCAATTTGAGGAACCGCGTGAACAGGTCGAATTGGACGCTCACGCGTACTAACCTGAATCTTGATTTTGATTCCAGTAGGATTACCCGGATGAGCTAGAACCGGATTCGCGGCGCAACCATCATCGGTAAGGTACCAATCTTTATTTTTGTCGAAACGAAACGTGATTCCGTGGTACGGCTTTGCCAGTGCTTCAAGCAGGCCAATCATAAGATCGTCGATTTCAATGTCAGTGCGACAGGTGAAATCTAGATCAGTCGAGAGGCGACCTTTCGGACCGAAAACCATTTTGCGCAGAAAGGTTCCTCCCTTGAAAGCGAGATGTACCATCAGCCCTTTTTCGTGAAAAAGCTGAAGCAGGCAGGTAAGCCCTACATCGATTTCGATGGCCGCGATATCTCGGGCACCGGACAAGGCGGCAGCTTGCCGTAATTGTTGCGCGGTCAACATCACGCGACTCCACTACGTTTGATCCGAGGCACGTCCGTCAAAAGCTCAGATTCGCGTGCGTGAACCAGCAAACCCCAAGCGGCAACGTAGCCGATGTCGCCCACCTGACGTTTCTCGCGGCCAAAGACCGCTCTAGTCGAGGGAACGATGGTGTTGCGCAACCGTGCACGGACGGCAGCAGGGAAAGTCCAGCCGACAAGGTCAGCAAGAAACCCCAAGCGTTGGAGCAATGCGGTGGACTTCATGCTCAGAGCAATATCGGCCACATCTTTAATATCTGCGTCAACCGCAGCGCCGGAAACGATACGCGCCACCTCAACGACTCCTCCCGCCAAATCGGGACGGTCGAGACAATCCACGAGCGTTTTCTGCGGCGTGGAAAGCATCACCGGACGCCCGTAAAGATCATATGATTTAAAGCCGAAAAACTTTCGTTCGACGACTTTTACGAAACGAATTTCATTACCCTCGATCGTGCGAGGCGACATCGATCGCCGCGTCGCCACCGAGATGGTTGTCGGCTTTTGAGTGGTCAATCCGTGAAATGATGCGGCCGCCCACCAACCGATGTAGGAGGGTTCGACTACCGCCGATGCGATGGCGAGGGGATTATTCTCCCCGAGGTTTTCTGATCCATGCTCCGGTGGCAGAAACAAATAGCGGCCAGCGACTAAGCGCGTAAGCCAGCCTTTTTTAAGCAGGTTTCGTATCACCTTCCGAGCCGTTTGTTCTTTTGCTAAAAGTTCAATCACATCTTCGGCACATACCACGTTGCGCCCTTGTTCTCGAAAGGTGAGTACGGTTATGGCTTCTTTTGGCCCAAGTGTTCTTAGATTGGTTTTCACACTGTTTTAGCCCTATAAGGGCTAAAACACATAATAAATCAATCAATTACTAGTAATTAATACCTGACCCGCAGAAACATCTTCCATGAAACACCGCCAACTCACGCGCGTAAGCTGGATACCACCCGCTCACCTTATGCGAGGAAATCCGCGAGACAAAACGGTCAGAACTTCACCCGCAGACCGTCGAAGGCCGGTTCGATGCCGGCGGGTAATTCAGCGGTGAGCAGCGCGTGATCACTCAGGTGCGTGAGGTGCGTGAGCAACGTCCGCGGCGCGGCGATCTCCTGTGCCACTGCGACCGCCTCTGGAATACTCATATGCGAGGGGTGCGGCAAGGGGCGCAGACCATCAAGCACCACCAGATCCGCCCCGCGAGCGAGCGCGACCGCCTCGCTCGGGACGCGTTTACAATCGGTGTAGTAGACAAGTTTCTTGCCGCTGCTGCGCTCCGTAAAAACAAGACCAAGGGTATTAACCCCGCCGTGTGGCAGGAGCGTCGATTGGATCGTGCCTTGCGGCAACTCCAGTAGGGATGGCAATTCTTTGAGTTTAAAAGCCGGATACCCCTTCACCACGGGCCGCTCCATAATCGCATAAGGGTAAATCGCCAGCACACGACTAATCCCTTCATCGGTCGAATACACCGGCAACCCTTCCCCGCCGAGCAAATCACAGAAGCGGCGCAAATCATCCATGCCCGTAATGTGATCGGTATGCCCATGGGTAAGAATAAACACATCCAGTTGGCGGATATTTTCCCGCAAACACTGGAGTCTAAACTCCTGAGCCGCGTCTACCTGAATGTGCAATCCATCCATCACCACATGCACCGAGGCGCGAGTGCGCCGATTGCGCGGATCGGTCGAGCGACACACGGCGCAATCACATGCGATCATAGGCACGCCCTGCGAGGTCCCAGTGCCAAAGAAAATGAGCTCCATAATATAGAAAGCATAAAAACCCAAAACTACGCGCGCCGCCAGCCCGCAGACGCGGATTCTCCCCTCGCCCCCAATAAAGTCATAAAAAAGGCGCCCCGCGAAAAGCGGAGCGCCTTGAATTTTTTACCTAGCGTGATCTTGTGATCGGCAAGGGACTTAGTAGTCCATGCCGCCGCCGGGAGGATGGCCGTGGCCGCCGCCGGCCGCTTCCTTCTTCTCGGGGATTTCGGTGATCATGCACTCGGTCGTCAGCAAGAGACCAGCAATGGACGCGGCGTTTTGCAGCGCGGTACGGGTGACCTTCGTGGGGTCAACGACGCCGGCTTTGACGAGGTCTTCGAACTTATCGGTAGCGACGTTGTAACCAACGTTGCCCTTGGAGCTGAGGACTTCTTTGACAACCACGCCGCCGTCGACGCCGGCATTCGTGCAGAGAGCGCGAATGGGGTGTTCGATGGCGCGACGCACGATCTGGGCGCCGAACGCTTCGTCGCCTTCGAGCTTGAGAGCTTCGATGGCTTTGATGGTGCGGAG
>CANHAH010000120.1 GCA_947458705.1 Opitutia bacterium
ATAGTTCGTCTTTCAACAGCTCGGTCAACCTTCGCCTTCGCCTTTGGCTTGGCGCTCGTGTTCGGCGCGTCCGCTCAGGCCGCGATGAGTCGAGGCTTTAATCGTCTCCTCGACGCCGTCGTCCGTATCGACGTACGCGAGGTCGCTTTTGAGTCTGGCGCGCAGCGCTACGTTTCAAGCATCGGCTCCGGTGTCATTCTTTCGGCCGATGGGCTCGTTTTGACGAATGCCCACGTCGCCAGTCCGCGCGCGGTCGAGCTCTCCATTACGTTATCTAATCTTGAGCGCGTGAGCGCTAAGCTCGTGGGCTGGGATCATTGGACGGATTTGGCTCTATTGCGAATCGACGTCGCAGACGCCCAACGTCGCGGGCTGAAATTCGCCATCGCGGAGTTTGGCGACAGCGCGAAATTATTTCCCGGCCAGACGGTGTTCGCCGTAGGCACGCCGCACGGACTCACGCGCACCGTCACGCGCGGCATTATTTCCAACAACAACCGCTATTTTGAAGACACAAACGGCGTGAACGGCTACGAAACCGGGGCCTTCAACACATGGCTCCAGACCGATGCCGCGATCAATCCGGGTAACTCTGGCGGTCCATTGGTGACCGAAGATGGCCGCGTCGTGGGCATCAGTTCCCGTGGATATTTAGGAGCTAATAACCTCGGCTTCGCCATTCCCTCTTCGATTGCGCGTCGTATTGTCGACGGGCTCGTCGCCGAGGGCTCGATTACGCGTAGCACGATCGGTCTGGTACCGGGGGCATTACAGGATCTAGAAAATTTCTACGCGCTCGCGCTCAATACCGGCGTGTTGATCAATAGTGTCGCGCTCGGTTCGCCCGCCGCGCGCGCCGGTCTGCGCGGGGGTGATATCTTACTCGCCATCGACGGCGTCAAAGTCGACGGACGATTCCCGGAGCAATTGCCGCCGATCCAAAATCTCATCGCTAACCAACCCGTCGGCGCGAAGCTGCGACTCACTTACAAACGCGGCGCGCAGACAGCCGAGGTTTCTGTCACCACGGAAAAACTCGAAAGCCGTGTCGGTGAAGAATGGGCATTTGAAAAATGGGGCCTGAGTGTGAGGCGGGTGTCGCGGACCTTTGCGCGCGAGAATCAACTCTCCAGCGACAACGGCGTGATTGTGATCGGTGTACAGGCGGGCTTTCCGGCCGAAGTGGCGGGCCTCTCGCGCGGCGATGTTATTACTAAAATCAATCGTCAGCCCGTGGACGCGCTCGCGGTGATGCAGTCGGCGCACGCGGCCTTTGAGGCTAAGCCGGCACCGACTTTGATCGAGGCGCAGCGAGACCGCCGCGTTTCGCTTTATATTCTCAAACCATGAAATGTTACCGTGTGTTTTTCGCCGTCTGGGTCGTGGTCGCCTCTTTGAGCGCGGCGGATTTGCCCGCGCTCTGGGCCGAGCGACTAAAGTGCGTCGTCGCGGTGGAGTTTTTCACTGAGACGGAAGTCGATCGCCGACCGAATGTGGTGTTCGGCGTCGTGGTAGATACGCAGGGTACAATCATTCTGCCGGCGGCGGCCATCGACTCGCGCGTTGTACCGGCCCAATTAAAGGAATTTAAAGTTTATCGGCCGAGTGATCCGGCGAGCGCCGCCGGCGTTTATCTCGGGCAAGATGCTTTGACGGGCTGGCATTTCGTGCGCGTTGAAGAGCGGCTGCGCCCGTTGTTTATTCCCATCACGCAGTTTGTCGCTTCGGGTAATGCGGCCGAACCCTCCCTCGCGGAGGAAGTCTGGGGAATCGCGCTGCGCGGAAAAGATGAAGATTTCACGCCGTATTTTTTGCAGAGCCGAGTGGCCCTGATCCAGTCGCTGCCTCAACGCACCGGTATCGCCCAGCATGAAGTCGCGGGACCGGGGCTGCCGGTGTTTAATCGCGACGGGAGCTTCGTCGGCTTGGCGCTGAGCTCATTTGGCCAGACGTTTTTGCAATTCTCGCGCGCGGATCGCGGGGGTTCGCCGACGATGTTGATCAACGTCGAAGAGAGCAGTGTGTTCCACCTCACGGGTGAAGTATTGCCGTACCTCTCGCGGGTGCCGCAAAATGAATTTGGTCGGCCCTTGGCGTGGCTCGGCGCTTATGGCTTTGAACCGATGGATCGTGAGGTCGCGACTTTTCTCAAATTAGAAGCGCAATCGGGCGCCGTGGTGAGTGAAGTCCTTGAAGGCAGTCCGGCAGAGAAAGCTGGCATGCAGGCGCGCGATATCGTGCTGGAGATTAATGGCCGGGCTCTGCCGCGCTTCAAACCGGATCGTGTCGTCGTCAGTTTTGTGGAGCGCGAGGTCGAACGCCGGGTGCCGGGCGCTCCGCTCTCGCTTACGGTGCTTCGCGGCACCGAGCGGGTTGACGTGAAGGTGACGCTCGGTGACGAACCGAAATTAATGCGTGAGGCTGCGCGGAGGTATTTCGAACGGCTGGGATTTACGGCGCGGGAGTTTGTCTATGGCGATGCGATCTCGCGGCGGTTAAAAGTCGCGGACACCGCTGGCATCGTGGCGCATTTCGTCAAAGGCAACAGTCCGGTTTCCGTCGCCGGTTTACGCATGGATGATTGGATTAAGGAAATCGACGGGGTGGAGCCCAAGTCGTTTGCCGAGGCGGTGGAGAAACTCGCCGCGATCCAAGCGGATGCGGCGCGTACGGAGTTTGTCCTGCTTGTGGGGCGCGCCGGCGAAACCGCCGTGCTCCGCGTAAAACTCAAATAACTTATTTCCCCTAAACATGTTCACCGGCATAGTCGAAGAAACCGGCCACGTCGTGGCCTTCACCCAGCACGCCGCCTCGTGGCGTCTGCAAATCGCGGCACGCGCCGCGCTCCAAAACGTTGCGTTGGGCGATAGCATCGCGGTCAACGGTTGTTGCCTCACTGTCGTCGAGTTCGACGCGCAGTATTTGTATTTTGATGTGTTGGAGGAGACGCGGCGTCTCACCAATTTTGCTGCGCTGGCGACGGGCGCCTTAGTGAATCTAGAGCGTAGTTTGCGCTTTGATGGAAAAATGGGTGGCCATTTTGTCTCTGGCCACATCGACGGGCAGGGCGTGATTGAGGTTCTTGAAGTCCGAGGCAAGGACACGTACCTGCGGGTCCGCGTCCCGGCTGGCGCTGGCCGCTATCTCATTCATAAAGGCAGTATTGCTATCGACGGCATGTCGTTGACCTTGGCCGAAGTGGAAGGTGATAGCTTCGCGGTTTGGCTGATTCCTACGACCTTGGCGTTGACTAACATCCGTACCCGTCGAGCTGCAGAGCGGGTAAATTTGGAATTCGACTTACTGGGCAAGTATGTGGAAAAACTTCTGAATATTCGCTCAAGCTGACCTGCCTTAATGCGCACCGCCCTTAATGCCCTCACCGACGAGCTTCGCCGGCTCAAAACGACCGGGATCAAATCCGTCAGCGTTTCTGAGGCGAGTTTGTTGGCCTTACGGGCAGTGATTCGTGGTCGGCAAAGCTCAAGTGCAGTGGCGGGCAAGGTGGCCGCACCAGAGCGACCGATCGCAACTCCGCCGTTGCCGGTCACCAAGCCTAAGGTGGTTGAGCCCAAATTGCCCCCGCCGCCCGTGGTGACGTTACCCGCGGGCGACAAGGCCGGACGCTGGGCGGCATTGGTGGCGGCCGCACAGACTGATCCCGTGGCGCTCGCTCACGTACCGCCGGGCAAAAAAATCGTTTGCGGGACGGGCAATCTTGATGCGCGAATTTTGTTTATCGGTGATGCCCCAGGCTTGGAAGAAGAGTCGGAAGGTGAACCCTTTGTCGGTCCGTCCGGCCAGTTGCTCTCGAAGATGATCGGCGCGATGGGGCTCAAGCGGGCCGAGGTTTACCTCGCTAGCCTGATGACCTGGCGCCCGGATGCGACGGTGCCGGCCGCCGCGGGGCAAATCGGCCACCGTGGGCCGACGGACGAAGAGATGCGTTATTGCCTGCCGTATCTGCGCGCGCAGATCGAGATCGTGCAACCGACCTTACTCGTCGCCCTCGGGTCGAGTGCGGCGCAAGGTTTGCTGGGGAGCAACACGTTCAAAGCCCTCGGCGAGGTCCGTGGTGAATGGCGGGAATTCGCGGCCCGTCCGCTCATGGTAACGTACCACCCGAGCTATATCTTGCGCAATCAGAGTAACCGCTCGAAGCGCATGATTTGGGAAGATTTGTTAAAAGTGATGGAGCGTGCCGCGCTGCCGATCTCCGAAAAACAACGCGCTTTCTTTTTGTAAAAAATAACATGAAACCACGCGCTCTGCGTCTTTGGTTCTGGCTTAGTAGTCTAGCGATCTTGTCGCCTCTGCAGGCGAGTGATGCGCCCTTCGACTTCGATGCGCTGCGCTATCGAGCCAAAATGCTTTCGGCTAAACCGTACGTCGCGCGCCCCAGTCGTGTACCGGAAAAACTCCGCCAGCTGACGTACGATCAGTACCGTGACATCCGTTTTAATCCTGCGCAGTCACTCGGGCGTCGCGAGGGATTGCCGTTTCAACTCCAGTTTTTTCATCCGGGGTTTATTTTTGATAAGACCGTCCAAGTCTCTGAGTTGAAAAACGGCTTCGAGACGCCGGTAGCTTTTTCGCCGCAGTTTTTTGATTACGGAAAAAATCGTCTCGGTGATATTCCGGCCACGATTGGTTTTACCGGTTTCCGAATGCTGTATCCGCTAAATACCGCAAGCGACGAACTCGGCGCATTTCAGGGAGCGAGTTATTTTCGGCTGCTGAGTCAAAAAGCCGTTTACGGTCTTTCTGCGCGCGGCTTAGCGATCAACACCGGTGATCCCGCCGGCGAGGAGTTTCCGATTTTCGAGGAATTTTGGGTGCAGCGCTCGGACCCCGAGGCGAAAGAGTTGGTGCTTTTTGCGCTGCTCGACAGTCCGAGCGTCGCGGGCGCGTACCGTTTTGTGATCCGGCCTGGCGCCACGACCGTTGCGCAGGTCAAAGCCGTGCTTTACGCACGCACCACCATCAAGACTTTGGGCATCGCGCCGCTGACCAGTATGTTTTGGCACGGTGAAAATACGACCACTTCGACCGGTGATTTTCGGCCCGAAGTGCATGACTCCGACGGTTTGCTCGTGAACCACAGTGGCGGTGAATGGCTTTGGCGGCCGCTTACAAACCCAGAAAAAATTCGCACTGTGGCCTTCGGCGATCAAAACCCGCGCGGTTTCGGTTTACTGCAGCGCGATCGCAAATTTTCCAGTTACGAAGATCTTGAGGCCAATTATCACTTGCGTCCCACCGCCTGGGTCGAGCCGGTCGGCTCTTGGGGCGCGGGATCCGTGCGCTTGGTCGAGTTGCCCACGCCGGACGAAACCAATGACAACATCGTAGCCTTCTGGGCGCCTGATGTTTTGCCGCCTGTCGGCGAGCCCATCGAGTTTGAATACCGGCTTAATTGGGCGCTCGACCAGATACGCCCCCCGGCCGGTTTTACCGTCGCGACTCGTCGGGGTCGTTCCAAAACGCATGAACCCGATCTAGAGCGTTTTATCCTCGATTTCGACGGCCCGTATCTTGGTAAACGCGGTCCCGATCCTGACATCGAGGCGGTCGTTTCCGCCGGCGATGGCGCCACGGTCACTTATTCGACCGTCCAAAAAAACCCGCATAACGGCACGTGGCGCGTTGCGTTCGGCTTACGCCCCGATGGCACTGGCCGGCCGGTGGAATTGCGCTGTTTTCTGCGCAAATCGCCCCATGTGCTGACCGAAACGTGGACGTACCTTTGGCAACCGTGAGCGATTCTAGGCCGATTCTTTTACCGGGCGAGTTTCGCCCGAAGACAGGCACCATGGAGTCGTGGAACGCCGCGTATGTTCGCGTGGAAGATTATCTACGCGCACACCGAATCCACAACCGACTTCATCAGAGTCGCCTCATTCAAGACATTCTGGAACGCGCCGCCCTCCGCCATGCCGTGCAACCGTTGCTCGATCCCACGACGTTGGCGGCGGAAGAAACGGAAGCGTTGATGGATTCGTGGTTCGGCAAGGTGCTCGTCAAGGACAGCGCTCCTCATGAACGAATTGCGATCGAGGGCCGCGTGGCTTTGCTGCTAAGCGATGGCTCGCAGAAATGGCCCTACGCTTTTTTAGACGAGCAAAACATTCCCGCTGAATTTGCGGATGCGTTGCGCGCCAGTTCCATCCAGGCGGGGCCGGACCTGGTGGTTTCGAGCATGGTACCGCGCGCCATTGATCTCGGGCCTATCACGGAAGCGGCGGGCGAGACGCTGGAGCGTTTCGAGAAATGGCCGATCCTGCGCACGCTGCTGCTGTGGTTGGTTTTTGTAGCCGTGTTATCCGGACTATTCTACGCGACGCGCTGATTACCCATGCCTATTTTTTTTAAGAAACCGATGACAACGCAGCGGCTTAATCGCCGTCGATTCGTGTTTTTTTCATCGATTTTCTTCCTTACAAGTTTGGCCACATGGTTCATGGCCGACTTGCTTTGGCGTGATGGCATCAGCGGCTTTGAAATGGTGCTACTTGGTTTGTTCGTGGTTTTGTTTGCCCACATCGCGACGGGATTTTGTACGGCGATCGTGGGCTTCTACGTTTTGAATCGCGGGGGCGATAGTTGCCGTATCACGGCCACAATTCCCGATGGCGAGGAACCGCTTCTCGCCTCGACGGCAATTGTCATGCCGGTGTTTAACGAAGATGTGAGCCGCGTCTTTGAAGGCTTGCGCGTGATTTACCGCTCGATGCAGGAGACCAAGAAACTCGAGCATTTCGATTTTTTTATCCTGAGCGATTCCAACCGGCCCAACCAGTGGATTCAGGAGGAGGTGGCCTGGGTTGAGTTGTGCAAACAGGTCGGAGGTTTTGGAAAAATCTTTTACCGTAAACGCCGTCATCAAATTAATAAAAAGGCCGGCAACGTGGCAGATTTTCTCCGACGTTGGGGTAAGAATTATCGTTACATGGTGGTGTTAGATGCGGACTCGATCATGACGGGGCGAGCCTTGGTGCAACTGGTGGCGTTGATGGAAAAAAACGCACAGGTGGGCATCATGCAGACCGCGCCGCGTATCGTGTATGGCGAGACCTTGTACGCTCGGTTACAATCGTTCGCGAGTCGGCTTTATAGCCCGCTGTTTCTCGCTGGACTCAACTACTGGCAGCAGCATGACGGCAACTATTGGGGACATAATGCGATTATCCGCATCCAGCCTTTTATAGACCATTGCGCATTGCCGGATTTACCGGGCAGCGAGCCGTTTGGCGGCCGGATCTTGTCGCACGATTTTGTTGAAGCCGCTTTGATGCGCCGCGCAGGTTGGGAAGTATGGCTCGCCGGCGAGATCGAGGGAAGTTTTGAGGAAGGTCCGCCGACGTTGATTGATAGCGCCAAACGGGACCGGCGCTGGTGTCAGGGTAACATGCAGCATGCCTGGCTCTTGACGGCGCGTGGCTTCCGCCCAGCGAATCGGTTTCATTTGTTGATGGGCGTGATGGGTTATGCGTCCTCGCCCTTATGGCTGCTGTTTTTGGTGTTGAGCACGATCCATGTGTTTGGGTTGCAGGCGCACCCGTTGCCTGGTGGTGGCCTCCGCCCGCAGGATATGACCTCCGTATTCGGATTTTTATTGGAAGTACCGGAGGCGTTATCGCTGTTTGTTTTTACGATGCTGTTGTTGTTCCTGCCCAAGCTCGTAAGCGTGGTGCTCACGTTAGGTAATCCGGAATTGCTCGTGCGTTTTGGCGGTGCGGTGCGCTTGACGTTGAGCGCGATTTTCGAAACGGCGGTCTCGGCGTTATTGGCTCCGATCAACATGTTGTTTAACGCGAAATTCGTGATCTTCACGTTGCTGGGGCAAGGGGTGGGTTGGGTGACGCAACAGCGCGCGGGCGAGGAAGACGGGACGGATTGGCGAGAGGCCATCATCACGCACGGAGGGCATACAATCTTTGGTCTGATCTGGGGCGTGAGTTCTTACATCATTTCGCCAGCCTTTTTTTGGTGGTTGAGTCCGGTCTTGGCTGGGTTGGCGGCGTCGATTCCACTTTCGATTTTTCTGAGCAAGGCCAGTTTCGGCCGCAAAGCCCGCGAGCTGGGCGTTTTTCTCACCCCGGATGAAACGCATCCGCCGTACGAGCTGAAGCGTCTGCAACAAAACCTCGCCGAGTGTTACCGGCATTTGC
>CANHAH010000121.1 GCA_947458705.1 Opitutia bacterium
GCCCTTTACTGGCAGGTCGCTGCCGGGCGTAAAATACAGGGCGGCTTCTCGAGTCTGTTCGCAGACTTGCGGGAACAGCGCCGGGCAGCCAAGGCCCAGAAGCATTCCCACCCACCGCCGTGCTTCAAAATGCCGCATCAGATCGACGTCTCAACAGACTCCTTCCTGATGCCTTCAGGCTCTGCTTCCTTGGGCTCCGGCTCAAGTTTGCTCAGGGTGGCATAAGCGGCTGGCGCCGAAACCATCATGCCCAGCGACGATGCCTAAGGTCTGCAGATTCCAATCGCTGGACCCTTACGAAGGTCGCACCAAGAAGGGCTTCCCGTGAATTTTGCGGTAGCCAGAAGTAGAATGGCCTAGCCCGGGCTTTAACCTCCCGCAGCTCCGACCACTGGGTCGTGTACCGTGGTAAGCATTTTTCTCGCCGCATCCGCCAGGCCCATCGCAAAGTAGGCGTCATAGGGCGCCCAACCCTTAGCGAATTGGGCGGCACTGTAAACGTTTAGCTGCTCTGCTCCTCGGTATCAGGGCGAAGGTTCCCAGGAAGGTTAATGGATTGGATTTGTCGCTTGCGGGCGCTGGGGCTGGGGCCAACGGTTTTCGCTGCGATGGGTAACTCCTTTGGAAAACTTTTTACAATCAGCACCTGGGGCGAGAGCCACGGTCTCGGCGTCGGTGTGACCATCGATGGCTGCCCGCCGGGCTTGCCTATTACACCCGAGGAAATCCAGGTCGAACTTGACCGGCGTCGGCCGGGTCAGAGCGACATCGTGACGCCCCGTAAAGAAGAGGATAAAGTCGAGATCTGGTCCGGCATTTTTGAGGGCAAAACCACTGGCACGCCGATTACTTTGATTGTGCGTAACGCTGACCAGCGCTCTAATGCCTATGACGAAATGCGCGATAAATTTCGCCCCTCGCACGCTGATTTCACCTACCAGCAAAAATTCGGGCTACGCGATCATCGTGGCGGCGGCCGCAGCTCGGCGCGCGAGACCGTCGGTCGCGTGGCGGCCGGGGCGATTGCCAAAAAGATTTTAGCGCAACGCACCACTAGCGGCCTAGGCGGCGTCGAAATCCGGGCATTTTTGACGCAGGTACACGACATCGCCGCACCCGCTGAAGCGTTGGTGGATTTCCCCACGCTAGCCGAAGTTGAAGCAACGCCGGTGCGTTGCCCGCATCTGCCGACGGCAGAAAAAATGATCGAGCGCATCAAGGCTGTCCGCAGCGAAGGTGATTCCGTGGGTGGCGTGATCGAGTGCCGCGTGCGCGGGTTGCCGGCGGGCTTGGGCGTACCCGTGTTCGACCGACTCGAAGCGGATCTGGCGAAGGCGATGCTCTCGCTTCCCGCTACAAAAGGCTTTGAAATAGGCAGTGGCTTCGCTGGAGCGCGCTTGCGCGGCAGCGAGCACAATGACGCCTTTGAAAACCGCTCCGGTGCGGTGCGCACGGCCACCAATCGCTCGGGCGGGGTCCAAGGCGGTATCAGTAACGGCGAGGAAATCGTCTTCCGTGTGGCCTTCAAACCGACGGCTACCATTTTGCAATTGCAGGCGACTGTGGACAAAACGGGCGCTTCGACCGAGCTCATGGGGCGCGGACGTCATGACCCGTGCGTGGTGCCGCGCGCGGTACCGATCGTCGAGGCAATGGTGGCCCTGGTGCTACTCGATCACTGGTTGCGCCAGAGCGCGCAATGCGGGACGTTTAAATTTTAAGTCGGGGCGGCTAAAGAATCGTTCGCACTTTGGCGGAGCTTCGCATTGAGTATTGGATAAATGAACAGCGTAGATAAACCTTTGGTGTATGTGATCCTCGGTGCAGCGGGCTCGGGCCGGCGCGAGGTGTTGTGCGATTTAATTGAAGGCGGGCTGGGCGAAGACGCGCAGCCTGCGGTGTTGTTGGCGGCGGCGGAACCGGCGGCGGAAATCGACGCTAAGTTACCCGCGGTCTCGCGCTGGACCTGGACCCTAGCGGGCACCATCGAAGCGGACTTGCCAGCGGGCGCAACGCACGTGTTTTTCGTGACGGACGGGCGACGCAGCCCAGTCGATCAGATGGAAGCGTTTAAGGCGTGGGTCGAAATGAAGCCGGCGGATATCGCGCGGGTTTATACCGTCATTAATTGTCAGTTGGCCGAAAAGCATCCGGCGTTACGCGCGTGGTATGAGGCATGCGTGCATTTTTCCGATGTGGCACTGCTCAATCGGCGCGAAAGTGTGGGTAATAAATGGATGAGCGACTTCCGAGCGTTTTTCGCCGATCAATTTGTACCGTGCTTATTTGAATTCGTGAAGGCGGGCCGAGTTAAAAATCCGCCCCTCATCCTCGAACCGCAGGCGCGGCGAATGACGCATATTTTTGACGACGAGCTCGAATGGTTCGTCGTGGACGAAGAAGGCGTAGAGGATGACGGTAGCGATGCGAAGGATGGCGAAGAGGAAGAAGTCCAAGTCGCACGTGAAGAAGATCCGTATTTTGCGCGCGATGCGGCGGGCCGTCGGGCGAAGCGCATCGTCGAAATCGCCGAACTGCTGCCGAAAATTGAAGGCGGGTCGGCAGCGCAATCAACCTGAGCGTCGAA
Source organism: Opitutia bacterium (assembly GCA_947458705.1). Taxonomy (GTDB): domain Bacteria; phylum Verrucomicrobiota; class Verrucomicrobiia; order Opitutales; family Opitutaceae; genus Tous-C4FEB. The sequence continues at coordinate 2,588 of CANHAH010000121.1, forward strand.
AAATAAAAAAGCCCCGAGCTCGAGCTTTCGAGTCGGGGCGAAGCGAGCTAGAGTTTCGCGCGGATTATTTTGCGGCGGCCACGGCGGCGACAAACGCTTTGGCTTTGGCGGTGATCGCAGCCCAGTTTTTTTCCTTCAGTGCTTTGGCGTCCACGAGGGAACTACCCGCCGCGGTGGCGAAGGCGCCGGCTTTGAGGAAGTCGCCGATGTTGTTTTCATTCACGCCCCCGGTGGGCACCATCTCGATGTGCGGGAGTGGAGCTTTGACCGATTTAATGTAACCGGGGCCGAAGAATTCGGCGGGGAAAATCTTCGCAGCATCCGCGCCGGCTTCCCAGGCGTTGACGATTTCGGTGGGCGTGAAGGCGCCTGAAAAGATCGGCACACTGTAGCGCTTGCACAGCGTGATGACGTCAGGGCGGAGCGCAGGGGTGACGATGAACTTGGCGCCCGAGAGGATGCCGGCACGAGCGGTCTCGGCATCAAGTACTGTGCCCAGGCCGAAGAGAAAATTAGGAAGCTCCGAGGTGGCTTTCTCCAGCATGCGAATCGCCCCCGGGGTCGTCATGGTGAGCTCGATACTCGTGAGGCCGCCTTCGGCCAGCGCCTTGGCACAATCGAGGAGACCGTCGGGGTTGTCGGCGCGGATAAGGGCGATAACGCGTTCGGTGCGGAATTTCTGCAGAATGGCTTCTTTTTTCATGAGAGCCCTGAGGTTGAGGCGCGGCGCGTGGGGAGGGAAACCAAATTTCGCGGGCCGGGCCGGAGCTCGCTGCTTATTTTGCCGCGGTAGGGCGGGCGGGGGCGGCCCCTGGAGCTGCGGCTGGAGCTTGGGCTGGGTCAGGCGTAGGAGCGGCCGAAGGAGCAGGCGTGGCCGTGAGCGTGGCTGGCTCGGCGTTGGTTGGTTTAGCGGTGTTGGCGCTTGCCTCAGGCTTGGTGACAGCAGCGAAGCGATTGCGGGCCAATTCCATAGCTTTGGCGCGTTGATCTGGAGTCATGTCGCGCTCGATCATGACCATATTGCGTTGGGCGGTGGCGTTGCCTTTGACGCTAGCAAGGTTGAAGCAAATGTGGGCCTCGACCAGGTCTTTAGGAATGCCGTCGCCGGTGGCGTATTTGGCCCCGAGGTTAGTCTGCGCCGGACCGTGACCACGGTCGGCGGCCATCCGAATCCAGCGGACGGCTTCAGCGCTGTCTTTAGGCACGCCGGCACCGGCATCGTAAAGAAGGCCGAGGTTATATTGGGCGAGCTCGTTGCCTTGGAGGGCGGATTTACGGTACCATTTGGCGGCTTCGAAGTAGTCTTGGCCAATGCCGTTGCCGGTGTGATAGAGGATCGCGAGGTTGACTTGGCCGATGGCGTTACCGAGTTCGGCGGATTTGCGAAACCAGATGAGCGCTTCTGCTGGATTTTTTTCGACGCCTCCGCCAGTGGCGTACATGAAGCCGAGGTTACATTGGGCGGAAATGCTGCCGAGTTGGGCGGCTTTGCGGTACCATTTGACCGCTTCAGCGTTGTCTTTGGGGATGCCGTCGCCGGTGGCATATTTTTCGCCGAGCAGGGTTTGAGCTTCAGCGTGGTCTTGTTCAGCGGCTTTTTGGAGCCATTGGACCGCTTCGATGGCGTCTTTAGTGGTGCCGTCGCCGCGTTCACAGAGTAGGGCGAGTTGGAATTGAGCAGCGGCCAGACCTTGCTCGGCAGCTTTTCGGTACCAGCGGGCGGAATCGGAGGAATTTTTGGCAAGTTTGCTCCCGAAGAGAATGCCGAGGTTATACTGACTGGTAACGTCGCCTTGCTCGGCGGCTTTGCGGAGCCATTGGGCGGCTTGGGGGATATCTTTGGCGACGCCGGTGCCGTTCAAAAGAATGAGGCCGAGGTTGCGTTGGGCGCCAACATTGCCTTGCTCGGCGGCTTTGCGAAACCAGAGGGCCGCTTCGGTGGAATTTTTGGCTACGCCATCGCCGGCGGCGTAGTGGTTACCGAGTTTGAATTGAGCCGCGTTGTTGCCGCGCTCGGCGGCCATGCGGAACCAGCGGGTGGCTTCGGTGGCGTCCTTGGCGGGACCGACCCCAGACTCAAACATGAGCCCCAAGCTATATTGGGAGGCGATGTTGTTTTGTTCGACGGCCTCTTGGTACCAACGGGCCGCTTGGATTTCAGAGGCGAGTTGTTTGTCACCGCCACTGCGGATCAGGCTCAATTTGACGCGGGAAACCGCGTCTCCGAGTTCCGCGCGTTTGATCAGTTCGGCCGCGGATTCTCCTTCGATCTGGGCATGGGCGACCACGGCGAGAAAGACTCCGAAGAGTAGAAGCAGTGGTTTCATGGTGGCGTAGTGAAGATTCGATAGGCTGGAGCCTTCGATAGTTCGAATCAAGGATAACGACACGAACTCAGCCCGGCTATAGGGCTGAGTTGGGTGGGGGCGGCTGGCCGGGGCCTCCAGAAGCCTTAGATGTTGGCGTAAGTATCTATCGTTGCTCGGTCTTGGGAGACGTGCAGGACAACGCGCTGGATGTCGTCGAGGCGTAATTTACACGTAGCCAAGGCCGCGGGGTCTACCTTGATGGCGTAGCTAGACCAACCGCCGGGGTTGGATACAAAGCGGGAGGCGTAGTCAGCCAGGTGGACGATGGAGGCCAGCTTTTGATCTTTAGTGGGCTGGTGGTGAAAGGCGACGGCATCGGAAACCTCTACAGGCAGTTTCCATTGTTGCATCAAGCGGGCACCAAGGGCGGCGTGATCAATGAGGCACAACTCGGTTTCAATTTGAATCCAGTTAGCGTCTTTTTCGAAAGCGGCTTTGTTCGCTTTCTCCAAATGCTGCACCAGTTCGGTGCTCAGGGCGGCCTTACCGGTGTCATGCATGAGGCCGCCGATGAAGGCGAGGGAGGGATCAATCGACTCGCGGCCGGTCTCGGCCAAAAGTTCGCACAATCTTTGGGCGATCAGCGCGACGACGACCGAGTGGACCCAGAGGTCGCGCCGTTGCATGCCGTAACCTTTGTGCTCGGCGGCGAGCAATTTACCGACACTGAGCGCGGAAACTAGGCGCAGGATCGCGGTGTAGCCCATCTGGAGCACCGCTCCGTCGAGGACTTGGAGGACCTCGGCTTCCGAGCGTTTGCGTTCGATAATGTTACCCTTCTCATCGACCTGGGCCTCTTCGTTGGAATCGAGCTTGCGTACCAGCTGGCCGGAGAGTTGGCGGTCGGAATACAGCGCTTTGACGACGTGTTCGTTTTCCTGGGTCGGATTACGCAACATCAACATCAGCCGACACACGACCTCGAGGGAGGTGGGCAGTTCGCCCATCTGGCGCGTGATGCGCTCAACCAATTCATCGTTATGCGAAGTGCTCATAGGTTTTTCTCCGGTTGACCCGCTTCTTCGATGAGAACTTTGCCGGTGCCATTACGAATGGATACGTCTCGTATACCGGCGCCACCCAAGGCCTCAACTGGGGCGGTCAGGCCTGCGCTCTTGATCAGATCTCGAAGCTTATTTGCGACTAATTTTCCAATATTAAGTTCGATACTGGGTGCGGCGGTGCCTGCGTTGGCGATCGTGATTTCGCTCGCCCCAATCAGGTAGACTTTTAGGCGCTTCTTGGCTTCGGTCCAGGCCTCCTCACCCGCATAATTACGGGAGATCCCGCGGAAGGTTTCCATCAAAGCTGGGAAAGCCGTGTCGCTGAATCCATAGGGGTTTTTCCGGGCGAAGGTCGTGTTGCTGTTCGAATCGGGCATGAGTACATGGGCGATCGCGCTCGCATGGACTTGAGCGTCATGAAGGATCACGCAGACCCCGAAGCCGACTTGCTCGGCGGAGAATTCGACCTCCTCGCTGTCGGTCGCGCGACCAGTGGCCGCGTAGACGGGTACTGTATTGGAATTACTCATGACAATGTTGTCGGAGATTAAGGGGTATTAAAGGCAGGGATGTGGCGGGGGATGCGCCCGCCGCGTATCGCTCCAAACCCAAACATAGTATTGTGTTCAAGGCGAAGGCAAAACTTGCCCACGCTTAATTTGATTTTATATATTATTGATAATAAACGAAATAAAAACATGGCATTGCGTATGCTTAAGACACGGCATGACCGTAGGCCTCTACCAAAATACCGCAGCCCTAGCCGCTCTCGAGCGCTGGCAGCAGGCCTCCTCGCATAATATTTCCGCCAGCCAGGTGCCCGGTTTCAAGCGCCAGTTGGTGCAATTCTCCGCTCAACCCTCCGGGGAACTACGCACCGGTCAGTTTAAATCCGATGAAAGTCTGAATGGTTCATTCCCCTCGGCCCGCGTACGTTTGGATTTCGCCCCAGGCGAAATGGTCCAGACCCGACGTGATCTCGATGTCGCGATCTCTGGTGACGGTTTTCTTAGCGTGCGCCTCCCCGATGGCCGCGAAGGCTTTACCCGCGCCGGCCAATTGTCCGTCCGCGCCGATCGTACCTTGGTGACTTCAGATAATTTGCCCGTGCTCGGCGCCGGTCGCGCGCCCATCACGCTGCAGGCCGGCGGCACGATCTCGATCAATGCCGATGGCGAAATTAGCCAAGCTGGCCAAGTCGTCGACACGCTCGCCGTCAGCCGCTTCGCCGATACGCAGAAATTGGAACCCTTAAGTGGCGGCGTCTTTGTGCCGACCTCCAACGAGGCCCCGATCGCTGTCGCCGGCGGTAGCGTCATGCAGGGCTACATCGAAGGCAGTAACATTTCCCCAATGCGCGAAATGATCGACTTGGTGTCGATCTCCCGCGCTTACGAAGCCAATCAGAAAATCATCTCCACTCGTGACCAGTTGCTCCAACGCACCCTGGACACCCTCGGCTGATCCCTTTCGACCCTCCACCCCCAGTAATCCTGCACCATGAATCTCTCCCTTTACTCTGCCGCCACGGGCATGGAGGCCCAACAGCTGAACCTCAACACGATCGCCAATAATTTAGCGAACGTGAACTCCCGTGGCTTCAAGCGCAGCAAAATCGAGTTTCAAGATATGCTCTACCAGAAGCCCCGTGCAGCGGGTGCTCAAAACGGCGGCGGCAACCAATTACCCACCGGCATCGAAGTCGGCAACGGTACCCGCGTTGTCGCTACCTCCAAAGTGTTCTCGCAAGGCCAACTCACTTCCACCGGCGAAAAGTTCGACCTCGCGATCCAAGGCGACGGCTTCTTCGAAGTCCAACGCCCCGACGGCACCCTCGCTTACACCCGCGACGCCTCCTTTAAAATCAACGCCACCGGCCAAGTCGTCACCAGCGACGGCTTGCCCGTACTGAGCGGTTTTCAAACCGTTCCTCCCGGCACCACCTCCGTGACCGTCGCCGAAAACGGCGAAGTCACCTTGGGTAGCGCGGCCGGTTCGCAGACCTTCCGACTCACACTCACGCGTTTCGCTAATCCCGCCGGTCTGGAAAGTTTAGGCTCCAATCTTTTCCGCGAAACCACCGCCAGCGGCACGCCCGAGGCCGGTGCGCCCAACGAACAAGGCTTCGGCTCCATCCAGCAGGGCTACGTCGA
>CANHAH010000122.1 GCA_947458705.1 Opitutia bacterium
ATTCATCTCGGCGTTGCGAATGTCTTGGCAACCGAGGTTACTGCAAAGCGCGGCAAGCGCCGAAAGCTCTGGGAGTAGTCGGCGCTAGGTTGGACTCATGGTGCCAATCAGCGCGTCATAAATGCAACCAGAGGCAGAATTCAGACATCCTAAATTTGGCGCTGTATCATAAAATTACGTTCGCCCGAAATTACCCCCAATTGTTTGCCACGGATTTGCCAGCCGGCCTGTTTTTGGCTTGTTTTTGTCGCAACTGTTTGCGCGTTCTTTCCCGTTCTAACTAACTAACAATCAACCTCAAAGCTCGCATCATCAGGCTTTTCGGTTGTTGGGTCCCAGGCGATTCGAATCCCTCCCTCTCCGCCAGTTGCGCTCCTGCTCCAGCAGGCGAGTGGTTGGGTAATGCGAACTTCCGGATAAGAAATTAAAGGCTGGATTCTGGAGTTTGCCAAATGGGACAAGCGTTGCAGCCGCGTGTGAAGGAGCTTGGGGTTGACACACTAGTTCATGTGTATCACTTGTGTTGACAACAAAGATCACCTCTCATGGCCACCGCTACCGCTCAAATCCATCTGCGCACTCCCCCCAAGACCAAATCACTGCTGGTCTTGGCGGCGGAACTCTCAGGTGCGACCAATCTGACCGACTACATTCTGCGCGCGGCTATCGAGAGGGCCAAAGCCGACCTCCTCAGCCAGCAGACATTCGCGCTCAAGAAAGGCCCGTGGAATGAATTTGCGAAACGGTTGGACGCGCCAGCGCGTGACTTGCCTCGTCTGCGCAAACTTCTGATGGCTCCCGATGTCTTCGCCCGCACCGCTCAATCGACCTGAGCCGCTGGGAGCGCATCACCAAGTTGCTGCATTCGACTGCGGTGCTCCGGCGCTCAACGAGTTCTTATCTCGCCACGCCCTGGGCAACCACCAATCCGGTACGGCCAAGTCCTACGTGGCGACAACTGATAGCCATATCGTTGTCGGCTATTATAGTTTGGCTGCATCACAGGTCCTCTATGCGGATGCACCGTCCCGCCTGCAAAAGGGCGCACCGCGCCACCCGGTTCCGGTGGTGCTCTTGGCTCGACTGGCAGTGGACCGTGCCTGGCAAGGCAAAGGACTTGGCGCCGGGTTGCTCAAGGACGCAATTGTCCGAGTTTTGACCGCTGCCGAGGGGGTTGGCGTGCGCGCGTTGCTCGTGCATGCCAAGGACGAAGCAGCCAAAGCCTTTTACGAACGTTACGATTTTGCGCCGCTACCTAGTTACCCGATGCACCTCGTGCTCCTACTCAAGGATGCCCGGCGCATCGTCAGCGGTTAATCGTGAACCTACGAGCCAACCATATGTCCGGGCCGACCCGGGAACCTGATGGCGCCTGTGCAAGACCATCGAATATGGATCGGTTGCTATGAAAATTTCACGCCCGCGGCCGAAGTGGCGCGAATTCACCAGACGGCGCTCGGAAAAACTCGTCGGTCGCTCGACAAGTCCGGTAACGGAAGGGCACGGTCGCTGCGGATTTCAGCGGAATTTCTCTCTGGAAAACACTTATTAGCGCCACTTTGGTTCGCGTTGAAATCGCGCTTCCTCCGCCAGTTGCGCTCCTGCTCCAGCAGGCGAGTGGTTGGGTAATGCGAACTTCCGGATAAGAAATTAAAGGCAGGATTCTGGAGTTCATCCAATCGACCCTAGGGACGAAAAAAACCACAGCCTCAGATCCGGGCGTGGGTGCTCTAGCAGCTGAGAAAATCATTGGTTTTACAGGATTTACCTTGCTGAACGCGAATGAGCGTTTGTGATCGTTTGAGCTCAATCAAAAATGTTCGCTCATGAACGCCAATTGAAGATTACCGCGCTGCTTGAGCAGCGGCGCCAGGCTGGCGTCATCAGTTTGCAGCGCGAGCTCGGGGTTTCAGCGGCGACCTTACGACGTGATCTCGCCCACCTCCAACGCATGGGCAAACTCGTTCGCACCCACGGCGGGGTGTTACACACCGCCTTTCACTCGGGCGAACCGGCCTTTGAGCGGAAGGCACGCGCGGCCACCAAGGCCAAAGCGCGTCTGGCCAAACTTGCGCTTGGTCTAGTGCCGTCGGGCGCCACGGTTTTTGTCGATGCGGGCACGACCACCCTCGAACTTGGGCGGCTGTTGCTAGAGCGCGATGATCTCACGATTTTCACCAACTCGCTTCCGCTGCTTAATGTCCGCCGCGCGGGCAAGGCTGCGCTGATATCAGTGGGCGGCGAGATGCGAGAAATCAGCCGCGCCCTCGTCGGCAGTCTGGCGCTGGATTGGCTGAGTCATCTGCGTTTCGATCTTGTTTTTATCGGGGCCTCGGCGCTCGATGCGACGGATGGCGCGAGCACGACTGAGTTGCTCGAAGCAGCCATCAAGCGCGAGGTCATCGCGCGCGCGCGCCGTGCGATCTTGCTCGCTGACCACACGAAATGGACGCAACGAGCGCCGATCAGCTTCGCCACATGGCGCGCATTCACCGATTTCGTCACCGATCAAATGCCGGCACCTGCAATCTGTGCCGCGCTAAAGCGCGATGGCGTGAAACTTCACGCCGTCGCCCAATCCGCTTCAGCTTAATTTTTTAAACTATGAAAACCGCCCGCCTCCATCGTCTCTTCAATCCCAAGACCGGTCGCTGCTTCGATGTCGCGCTCGATCACGGATTTTTTAACGAACCTTCGTTTCTCGCCGGCATCGAAAATCTGCCCCGCGCCATTGCAGCGTTGGTCGACGCCGCGCCTGATGCGATTCAGCTCACGCTCGGCCAGGCCGCGCATCTTCAAAAACTACCCGTGCGGGGCAAACCCGCCCTCGTCCTGCGTACCGATGTCGCCAACGTCTATGGCACTCAGCTGCCGCGCACGTTGTTTTCGCGCCTCATCGCCGAGCCCGTACTCCAAGCCGTGCGGCTCGACGCGACGTGTGTCGTCGTAAATCTTTTCAGGATTCCGGAACAGCCCGAAGTCACTGACCAGTGCATCCAAAACATCTGCGCACTTAAACCGCTTTGTGATCACTACGGAATGCCGCTCATGATTGAGCCGCTGGTTTTCCAGCCTAATGCCAAGGCTGGTGGCTACATGGTTGATGGGGATCCTGCAAAAATCATCCCGCTCGTGCGCCAAGCCGTGGAGCTCGGTGCCGACATCATCAAAGCTGATCCGACTGATGACGTTTCGATTTATCACAAAATCATTGAGACGGCCGGCGGCGTACCGGTTCTGGTACGCGGTGGCAGCAAGGCGCCTGAGGCAGAAATTCTTGCGCGCACGGCGGCGCTCATGGCGCAAGGTGCGGCCGGTATTGTTTACGGTCGTAATATCATTCAGCACCCTCGTCCCGCCGCGATCACGCGGGCGCTAATGGCGGTCGTGCACGACGGCGTTACACCCGAAGCTGCTTTGAAATTTCTTGCATGAGCACTACCCCTACATCCTTTACAGCTTCCGCCCAACCGGTGCGTGTTGCAGTCATTGGCGCCGGACTCATGGGCCGCGAAGTCGCCAGTGCCTTTGGTCGCTGGTTCGCCCTCCTGGATTGTCCCGTACGGCCTGAGCTCGTTGCCGTATGCGACGTCAATGTGGCGGCGCTCGATTGGTTTCGCCAAGTGCCTACGGTGCGTCACTTCGACACCGACCACCGTGCGTTGCTTGCGCGTTCAGATATCGACGCGGTTTATGTCGCGGTACCGCACCATCTGCACGAAGCCATTTATCTCGATGTGCTGCGGGCGGGCAAAGATCTCTTCGCGGAGAAGCCCTTTGGGATCGATCTTGCGGCGGCGCGTCGTATCCGAGACGAAGCGAACCGGCTTGGACGTTTTGTGCGTGTTTCCTCGGAGTTTCCGTTTTTACCCGGCGTGCAGCGTGCGTATCAACTGGCCCGCAGCGGAGCGCTTGGGCGCATCATTGAAGTGCGCTGCGCGTTTTTGCACTCGAGTGATCTCGATCCAGCCAAGCCGATCAATTGGAAGCGCCAGAGCGCGTATTGCGGTGCGGCTGGTGTGATGAATGACCTTGGGCTCCACGTCGCGCACTTACCACTGCGGCTGGGTTGGAAACCGACCAGCGTATACGCGCAGCTTCAGAAAATTTACACCGAGCGGCCCGACGGAAAAGGCGGGGTCGCTGCCTGCGATACTTGGGACAACGCCGCGCTGCACACCCACGCGCAGATCGGTGGGCACGATGTTCCGCTCACGCTGGAGATGAAACGCCTCGCGCCGACCGAGACCAACACTTGGATCTTCGAAGCGCTCGGGACGGATCGTGGTGTGCGTTTTTCCACCAAGGAGCCCAAGACGCTCTGGCTCTTCCGTCGCGACAAGGAGCAGTGGTGGGAGAAAACCGATCTCGGTTTTGGTACGCCTTTTAAGACCATCACGGGCCATATTTTTGAGCCAGGTTTCCCCGATATTTTGCAGCAAATGTGGGCGGCGTTTCTCGCTGAGCGTGCCGGATTACTCGGCGACCGCTTTGGTTGTGCCACGCCTGAGGAGGCCGTCGCGCACCATGAAATCTGGGCCGCCGCACTTACGAGCCAACGCGACCAAAGCGTCGTCTCGGTTGGATAAACTGTATCAGCCTTTTTCATTCACTCTCCTATAATTCATCACCATTTTATCATGCATCGCTCCGGCATTATCTCAGGCGGCAATTGGATCGTTGATCACGTCAAACTCATCGACAACTGGCCACCACAAGACGCGCTCGCTTCCATTCTGTCTCAGTCGGACGGCAACGGTGGCTCCGCTTATAACTTACTTAAAAATCTATCGCGCCTTGGCGCAGGATTTCCGCTTGAGGCCATCGGACTGGTTGGGGACGACGCTGATGGACGCGCTATTTTAGCGGATTGCGCCGTGCACCATATCGACCCAACCCAGCTCCGCCGCGCGAACGATGTCGCGACCAGTTACACTGACGTGATGACGGTACGCTCGACGGGGCGACGCACGTTTTTTCATCAGCGCGGCGCAAATGCGAAGCTCGCGCCCGCGCATTTTGATTTCACGACGACGAAGGCGAAATGGTTTCATCTCGGTTATCTGTTGCTGCTCGATACGCTCGACACGCTCGGGGCTGACGGACGGCCAGCGGCGGTCGAAGTGCTCGCACGGGCACGAGCAGCGGGCTTGTTGACCTCGGTTGATTGCGTCAGCGAATCGGCGGGACGTTTTCCCACGCATGTGGCGCCGGTTCTGCCGGAAGTCGATGTGCTCTTCGTCAATGATTACGAAGCCGAACAACTCACGGGCATCGCTCTTGGTCGGGCGGCGACGCTGGATCGTGGTGCGGTCGAACGTGCGGCGCGGGCGCTGATCGCGCTCGGCGTGCGCGCTTGGGTCGTCTTGCATTTTCCCGAGGGCGTCTGTGCCTGCTCGGTGCGCGGCGAGATCGTGTGGCAAACATCGGTACGCGTGCCGGCGGCTTCGATCGCGGGTACAGCGGGTGCGGGTGATGCCCTGGCTTCGGGTATTTTACTGGGTTTGCATGAGGAATGGCCGATGGCGCGTGCGCTCGAATTGGGTGTATGCGCGGCGGCCGCCTCGTTGCGCAGCCCGACGTGTTCGGATGCCGTGGTGACGGCAGGCGAATGTCTCGCGACGGGCCGGGTTTTGGGGTTTCACGCATTGCCCTCGTGAGGCCCGGATTTGGCGGGAACGTTTAGGTTAACCCACGTAGACCGCCGAAGCGTCGTTTGCTCAATTACACAAAAAAGAACCCGGCCGCGCTCGGTTTAAAGGAGCGAGGCCGGGTGTTTAAGTAAGTGCGCCGTGCTGGTGCGTTGGAAGCGGCCCTACGTCGGATCGCCCGGGGATATTAGCTCTTGTTGGGCCAGGCGGGTGGGGTCGGGAGGGTGCGGCCCTTGGTTTTGAGCTCTTCGAGAATAACCTCGATGCCTTTGTCGAGTTGTTGATCCTCGCCGCGGAATTCGCGGGCGGGGTCGTTGTCGACTACGATGTCGGGATCGACGCCGTGGCCCTCGATGATCCAGCTCTTGCCATCTTTGGCGTAGGGCGCGAATTCGGGTTTACGCAGGTCGCCGCCATCGGTGAAAGGCAAGGTGCCGGAAATGCCGACGACGCCGCCCCAGGAACGTTTGCCGATGAGTTTGCCGAGACCTTTTTCGCGGAACCGATAGGGGAACAAGTCGCCGTCAGAGGCGGAGTATTCGTTGAGCAAAGTGACTTGGGGCCCGAGCAGCATTTGAGCGGGATTGGTAGAGGGGGTACCGTTGCGGCGGATGTTGATCATCGTGAGTTCGCGTTGGAGGCGCTCAATGATCATGGGTGAAACGTTGCCGCCGCCGTTGCCGCGGACGTCGATGATGAGGCCCTGTTTATTGAGCTGCGGGTAGAATCGGCGTACGAACTCGTTGAGGCCCTCGGGGCCCATGTCTGGGATGTGCAGGTAACCGATTTTGCCGCCGGTTTTCTGCGCAACATAGGCCATGTTTTGCGCGACGAACTGCTCGTAATAAAGAGGGGCTTCGTCGGCGATGGGAATAACGGTTACCTCGCGCGCGCCTTCGTCGGTGGGCTGGGCGTTGATGCGGAGGACAACTTGCTTGCCGACGGTGCCGATGAGGGCGGTGTAGAGATTGGCGAGATCGCGGACGGACTGGCCGTTGACGGCGAGAATGTAGTCGCCGGCGCGGACGTTGACGCCGAGCTCGGTGAGTGGAGAACGCGTCTTGGTCTGCCAGTTTTCACCCGGGAGAATTTTGTCGATGCGATAGGCGCGGCTGGCCATATCACGGGAAATTTCGGCGCCAAGGAGACCGGTTTTGATGCGCGGGGCTTCGATGCGATCGCCGCCGCCGACGTAGGCGTGGCCGATGTGCAGCTCGGAGATCATTTCACCGATGACATACGTGAGGTCGTTGCGCGTGGAGACGGAGGGGAGGAGCGCGGCGTATTTGGTGCGCTGAGCGGGCCAGTCTACGCCGTGCATGTTGGGCGCGTAAAAGAAGTCGCGCATCTGGCGCCAGCTTTCGTTGAATATCTGCGTCCACTCGGCGGTGCGATCGAGACGGACCTCAAGGCCGGAGAAGTCGAGTTTGGCGTCGGGCTTTAGTTCCACTTTGGCGGAGGGCAGGTCGATCAGGGAGAAATCGCGGCCGGAGCGGATCAGCATTTTTTTGCCGTTGGCGGTAATTTCGAAGCCCTCGAAGTTGCCGAGCTCAGTTTCTTTTTTGGCTTTGAGGTCATAGAGGGCGACCACGGGTTTGGTCGCAGCGCCACCGCCAAAACCTTCCCCGCCACCACCACCGCCGGAAGGGCCACCAGGGGCGCGGCGGTAGTAGATTTTTTCTCCAACCATAGTGATCGAGCCGTAGTTGGAGGGCGCGATGGGCAGGCCCAGAACACGGCCGGAGAGACCTTCGGCATCAATCTTCACAGTGACGGCAGAGGGTTTTTTCGAAGCGGATTTCGGGGCGTCCGATTTTTCCTCGGCCGGTTTCTTTTCCTCATCTTTGGCGATGGCGACTTCGTCGCTTTTCGGCGCGAACGGGGAGGCGGTGTCTTTGGCGAGTGCGACCAGATAGATGCGTTCCATGTCGAGATAGGCGTGATTCCACTCGGTGTCGGAATAGATGGGGCGGTAATCACGGGCGGAGGCGAAGAGGAGCCATTTGCCGTCGTCGCTAAAATTAGGACGGCTGGAATCGTAAGAACCGTCGGTGACGGCGAGCGTCTGCTGCGCGGCGAGGCCGTAGAGCATGATTTTGGCGAGGGTGCCGCGCTCTTGTTTC
>CANHAH010000123.1 GCA_947458705.1 Opitutia bacterium
TCCTAGACTCTTTTGACATCGAACGCGTTGAAGCCATCGGCGGCTCCAACTCTCTCCTTTTTGGCTCGGGCGATGCCGGCGGCGTGGTCACGAGTAATTCCAAGCGCGCTTATCTCAACCGGCGCTCCCTCGCACTCACGGCTGTTGCTGATTCCGAAGGCTCGCTCCGCGCTACTATCGATGCAGGCGCGGGCAATCGGATGTTCGGTCTGCGCGTCAACGGCGTAAAATCTAGCACCAAGTACTTTCGCCCCAACATCAGCCAGGCCGCCAAAGGCGCGCAAGTCGCGGCTACGTTCCGTCCTTGGAAGTGGCTCGAAATTCGTGGTGAATACCGCGAGTACCAACGCGACGCTATCCTCGCTCAGGCCGTCATCGTACGCGCGCCGCTCACCCTGCTTTTACCCAACGGTGCACGCGTGGATAATCAAAATTCCCGCTATCTGGCCGCCTTCCCCGAGGCCCGTAATCTTACCGGTGGTAAATTCGATCTAACCACGGTCGATTCCGCCATTGGGCCATACCGGCGCGACGCCTATTTTAATAAACTCAAATCCATCGTCGCCGAAGCCACTCTGGCCGAAGGCCTCGCGGTGCAACTACGTTACGGTCACGACGCTCGCGTAAATCAAAGCCTCAACCCGAGCTCAACCAGTGTCTACGCCCCCGGCGCTACGGGTAATCTTTATGTCGATCCGGCCACCGGGAGCGTGGGGACTAAGTGGTCGATGAATCAGACACTCAACGACGCTCCTTTCTGGACCGGTGCTCGCGGTTACCGCGGCGCAGTCGTTTACCAGAAAGATCTCGGTCGCTTGGGCCGTCATCAACTCAGCGGCTTCTACCAAGACATGTTTTCCTGGGTGAATTCCGAAGCCTGGCGCTTTTATGAGACCGACAGCAGCGGCGCCATCATCCAAGACCTCACCAAGATCAATAACACCGAGTCTGGCCGCAATGCGATGCCCTCCGTCTGGGTTGAAGCGTTCCCCAAAAACCTCATCGGTAACATCTCTTGGCTCTCTCAGTCTCTGGTCCATCCCAACGGCAAGACCTATAAACTCATGCCGCAGATTTATCCTTACGCGGTGCCAAAGACCGCCGGCAATCCGCTCGGCCTCTCCGGCCCCATCAGCGCCACCACCGGTCAAACTACGGTTAGTACCAGCGTTTATGGCTACGACGATACGCGTGAAACGAGTTACGGTTTTAGCTCCTTTAGTTCGTGGTGGAAGGAACGTATCGACACGATGATCGGTTACCGCTCCGAAGAAGCTATGGCTTACCGCGTGCAGACCGATCTGCGCCGCGGTCCTATTACCTACGACAGTCTCACGACTGGTGCCGTCTTTGATACCGGTATCAAAGGGCTTCGTGGCTCCGTCAACTACTCCACCAACGCCAAGATCAACTTCGACACCACACGCGATATCTTTAACCAACCGCTCCCTCCCGGCAAAGGCACCAGTAAGGATATCGGCCTGAAATTTGGCCTTTTTGAAAACCGTATTTCCGGCAATTTTAATTACTACGTCTCCGAGGCGCAAAACTTTACGGCCGGTCTGCCCAACCGTGACGACGTCGACCCCAACGGCATCAACGGCCGTAACGGCGGCAACGCTTACGTCTACAGCAAGACCTCCGACGGCTATAATCTGACGCTTTCCAGCCGACCGCTCCCACCCTGGGAAATCCGCGTGAATTTCGCCACCGCCAACGGTAGCGAGCGCAGCACGGTCATTCTACCGCAATTCTACAACGACCAGTTCAACACCACGACCGTGGGTGGGCAGACCGTCGTTGGCGTCAAGTCCGGTACGGCCATTACGCCTTTGCTTGTTCCGTCGGATCCGTTGAATCCCGCCTCTGCGCAAATCCCGCTTTCGCTCTCGATGTTGAAAGATCCTAACAGCCTCTATTTTGCGCAGCTCGACTTAGAATCGGGGCAAATTCTCAACGCCCAAACCCTCGGTATGCTCACGCCTGGCGTTGGCACGGGCGTCGTCGGCTTACCGATCACCCAACATCAACTCGGTTTCGTCTCACCCAGTGGCGGTTCCTTGATTGTACGCAAAGCCGGTGAAGCCACGGTCGGCTACGCCGAGCGCGCCTACAGTATCATCAATCGCTACCAGTTCGATCGCGGGCTCTTGAAGGGCCTCGTCGTCGGTCTAAGCTCAAGTTATCAGCAAAATTATCGCGCCTATATGTACAACGACGCGGCCGATGGTGGGAAGCGTAAGATGTTCCTCTTCCCCGATCGCACAGTCCACGATGTCTACGGCATTTACCGCTTCCGGCCGACGAAGCGTTTCACCGCTTCTGTTCAGCTCAACGTTGCCAACGTCCTCGACGTCAATCGCACGCTCTACTTGCTCAACAGCAGTAACGGCACCTTACGCTACGCTCAGTGGTTTAACGCTCCGCGCAAATTCTCTGTCACGACCACGCTGCGTTATTGAACTCATAACCAGCCGGCGACATTCCCGTCTCGCCGGCTGCTTGATTTTAGTGCGACGGTTCGGGGCCCCCTTAGGCTTCCGGCCGTCGCTTTTTATTTCCCCACTATGATTCGTTCGCTTCACCCCCTCGTGTTGTTGGTTTGCTCGCAGTTTGCGTTGGCGTTCAACGCTAGCGCCACGCCGTCGACAACCCCACCCGAGAGACCAGTTGAGATCAGTGGTATTTATCCGCACCTCGCCTATTTCAACACCTCAGGCGAGTGCGGCACCGGTGCCGTTGTGCCTTGGGCCGACCGACTCTGGATCGTTACCTACGCACCGCATAAACCGAAGGGCTCGGACGACCAACTGTACGAAATCGATTCTGCGCTCCGGATCACGCCCCGCCCTGAGAGCGTCGGTGGCACTCCCGCCAATCGTTTCATCCATCGTGAATCGCAGCAGCTTTTTATCGGACTCCACGCCATTGATGCACAGGGCCGTGTTCGCACCATCCCGTACGAAAAAATGTACGGCCGCCCCACCGGCAATGCCCGCCATCTTACTGATCCCGCTAACAAAATTTATTACGCCTCGATGGAAGAGGGTTTTTACGAGGTCGACGTACACTCGCTCGCCGTCACTGAACTTTTCCGCGACGAGCAACTCAAAGACGGCCGCAAAGCTAATCTCCCTGGCTACCATGGTAAAGGCCTGTACTCCGGCCAAGGGCGTCTCATCTATGCCAACAACGGCGAACACGGTAAAGAGGCCCTCGCCAATCCCGAGATTCCCTCCGGCGTCCTCGCCTCTTGGAATGGCGCCGCTGAAAATTGGTCCACTGTTCGCCGCAACCAGTTTACTGAGGTCACCGGCCCAGGTGGTCTTATCGGTAACACTGATCCCGCCAAAGATCCGGTGTGGTCGATCGGCTGGGATAATCGTTCGCTCATTCTCCAAGTCCTAGATCACGGGGCCTGGCACAGTTACCGACTCCCTAAATCTAGCCACTCCTACGACGGAGCCCATGGCTGGAACACTGAGTGGCCGCGTATCCGCGACATCGGCGAAACGGATCTGCTCATGACGATGCACGGCGCCTTTTGGCGATTTCCGAAAAATTTTGATATCACGCACTCCGCCGGCATCGTCCCGCGCTCCAATTACCTTAAAGTCATCGGCGACTTCGCGCGCTGGAACGATAAGCTCGTTCTCGGCTGTGACGACACCGCGCAGAGCGAATTCCTCAACAAGCGCCGCGCGAAAGGTAAACTTTCCGGCCCGGGTCAATCCCAGTCCAACCTTTGGTTTATCGATCCTGCCCACCTTGATCGCCTAGGCCCCACCATCGGCCGCGGTGCCGTCTGGCTTAATGAACCCGTTAAAGCGGCTGCTCCTTCTGATGCCTTCCTGTTCGCCGGGTTCGATCATCGCTTGCTGCATCTTACTCATGACGCACCTACTGCGATCACCTTTACCCTCGAGGCTGATCGCCTCGGCAACAACACGTGGAGCGAATTGCGCCGGGTTGACGTTCCCGCCGGCGGTTACGCTTTCACGGAATTTTCTCCGATTGAAACCGGTGCTTGGATCCGCGTGCGAGTCTCCCACGATTGCGCTCACGCTACCGCGACGTTCTCATATCGCTCCACGGATTCTCGCACGACCACGGCCTCAGCACTCTTCTCGGGTCTTGCGACCGATACTTCAAAAACCCCTCTCGGTGGTCTCCTGCACGCCCGCGGCGCCGGCAAAAAAACTCTCGGCCTCGCCGTCGGTAATTCTTTTTACGAAATGGGTCCCGATCTTAAGCTGCTGCCTAGTGCCGAACTTGGCGCCGCGGCTTGGATGCAGACGAACGTAGCGATCCCTCGAGACGCTCTTACGCTCGACACTGCGAGCGTGATCTACACCGACGAAGCCGGCAAACGTTGGCGACTCCCTCGCGGGCGCGCCGATTACCGTCTTGAAGGTCCGCTTGGTTTCGAGCGCACAGACCGCGAAGTCTGTACGGAACGCGATCTCCTCAATGCCGCAGGCACCTTCTTCGAGTTGCCCGCCGAAAACGCTGGCGGCATCGCCAAAGTCCGTGCCCTCACCACACATAATCGCCGCATCCAAGATTACGCTTCGTGGCGCGGTCTACTTGTTTTGACCGGCCTCGATGCTGATGCGCCGATTTCGAACACTCACATCGTGCGCTCCACTGATGGCAAAGCTGCAGTCTGGCTCGGGGTGGTGGATGATCTTTGGAGCCTCGGCAAACCCGTCGGCGTCGGCGGCCCGTGGAAAGACTCCGCCGTCCAGCCCGGTGTCGCTTCCGATCCGTATCTACTGACGGGCTACGATCGCAAAACGCTCATGCTCTCGCACTCATCGCTTACCCCCGTGCGGATCCGCGTCGAAGTCGATCTCACCGGCACGGGTCAATGGGTGAACTATCGCAGCTTCGATGTGCTCGCGGGCCAATCGCTCGCCCATGACTTCCCAGTTGCTTATCAAGCCTATTGGCTTCGTGTGGTTGCAGAGTCGGCCACCACAGCCACGGCATGGCTCGACTACAAGTAAGACGTTACGCGTGATGTTCTCTTTAGCGTTAAATTGAGCCCTATCCCATGCGTGCATCCTGTTTTTTAATGGCGGCTTTTCTAGTCAGTTCTCATGGCCAAGCGGCCGCCGTTTCTACCCAGCCGCGGAACATCGTAATCATTTACGCCGACGACCTCGGTTACGGTGATTTGAGTTGTTACGGCGCGCATCGTGTAAGCACGCCCAACGTCGACCGCCTCGCGCGCGAGGGCCTGCGCTTCACCTCTGCGCACACGACTTCGGCGACATGCACGCCCTCGCGCTTTGCGCTGCTTTCCGGCGAATATCCCTGGCGTCGCGACGGTACGGGCGTACTGCCTGGTGACGCTGCGCTCGTGATCGACACCCAGCGCGCGACCTTGCCTGCGATCCTACAACGTTCCGGCTACGCAACCGCCGCGATCGGTAAATGGCACCTTGGCCTCGGCACTCCAAACCAGGCGATTGATTGGAATCAACCCATCGCTCCCGGCCCGCGTGAGGTGGGTTTCGACACCAGTTTCATCATGGCCGCTACCGCGGATCGGGTGCCGTGCGTTTACGTGGAAAATCAACGCGTCGTCGGTCTCGACCCCGCTGATCCGCTGCGCGTGAGTTATAAAGAACCCTTTCCCGGCGAACCTACCGGCCTCACCGATCGTGCGAAGCTCAAGCTCGACTGGTCACATGGGCACAATATGGCCGTCGTAAACGGTATCGGACGCATCGGTTATTTTACGGGTGGCCGCGCCGCCCAATGGGTCGATGAAGACATGGCCGACACCTTTACGCGTAAGGCCGTGGATTTCATCAACCGCGAGAAAGACCGACCCTTTTTCCTCTACTTCGCGCCGCACGATATTCACGTGCCGCGCGTCCCGCATCCGCGCTTCGTCGGCCGCACTGCCATGGGCGCGCGCGGCGATGCTATCGTTCAATTCGATTGGCAGGTCGGCGAAATCCTCGCCGCCCTCGAGCGCCACGGCCTCACGCGTGATACGTTAATCCTGCTCAGCAGTGACAACGGTCCCGTGCTCGACGACGGTTACCAAGACGGCGCCGTGGAAAAACTCGGCGACCATCGTCCCGCCGCACAGCTTCGCGGTGGTAAATACAGCCGCTTCGAAGCTGGCACGCGCGTGCCCTTGCTCGTGCGTTGGCCGGCGCGCGTGCGCCCGGGCGTTTCGGATGCGCTCGTGAGCCAAGTCGATTTTCTCGCCACGCTCACTGCACTCACCGGCCAGAAACTCGCCGCCGCCGATGCGCCCGACAGTTTCGATCAAACCGCCGCGCTCCTCGGCGAATCGCCCCGCGGCCGTGATTACGTGATCGAGCATAGCAACAAACTCGCGCTGCGCGAAGGCCGTTGGAAATTCATCGCGCCCGCTGGCGGCGATGCCGTTTCAAAATTCACCGCCATTCAAACCGCCAATCTTCCCGCGCCCCAACTTTACGACCTCGCGAACGATCCGGGCGAAACCAAAAATCTCGCCACCGCTGAACCTGCGCGAGCTGACGCCATGGCCGCTCGCCTCGCGGCCTTGAAAGCCTCGCCGCGCTCGCGTCCCTGATTATTTTTATTTTCGATTTTCTAATTTAAACCTCCCCCATGAAACGTCTCCGCGCCTTGTTTCTCGCCCTGTTTGTCTCCTCGTCCGCGCTCGCCGCCGACCGCCTCTTGGTCGAAGCAGAAAATTTTTCCGCTCCCGGTGGCTGGTCGCTCGACACGCAGTTTATCGACATCATGGGTTCGCCCTACTTGCTCGCGCACGGCCTCGGCCAACCGGTGGCCGATGCGACCACGACGATCACGTTGCCGAGCGCCGGCACGTACCGCGTCTGGGTTCGCACCAAGGATTGGGTCGGGGAGTGGAAAGCCCCCGGCGCGCCCGGCAAATTCCAGCTCCTTATTAACGGTCAGCCCCTCACCGAAACTTTCGGCACGAAGAGCGCCTCGTGGTTCTGGCACGACGGCGGCACCGTGCAAATCGCCGCCCCGAAAACTACGCTCACGCTCCACGATCTCACGGGCTTTGATGGGCGCTGCGATGCGATTTATTTCACCCGCGATATCCAGGAAATTCCACTCAACGACTCCGCGCCGCTCTCCGCGTGGCGCCAAGCCGCGCTCAATCTTCCCGCCACCCCCCAAGATGCCGGTGATTACGATCTCGTGGTGGTCGGTGGTGGCTACGGCGGCATGGGCAGCGCGATTTCGGCGGCGCGCATGGGCTTGAAAGTTGCCTTGATCCAAAATCGCCCGGTCCTCGGCGGCAACGGCAGCTCCGAAGTCCGCGTCTGGGCCATGGGTCTCGTCCGTCGCGGCAAGTATCCCTACATCGGCGAGATGGTCGAAGAGTTTGCCGACAAAGCTAAAAATTCCCCCGGCACCTACGAGGAATTTGGCGACGCACAAAAAGAAGCGCTCATTCGTTCGGAGAAAAACATCAGCCTCTTTCTTAATGAACATGTCTACGCGGCCACGACCGTTGGTGGTCGTATCGACTCCGTCACCGCGCTCAACACCCGCGACAGCCAACGCAAAAAATTCCGCGGCAAATTCTTCGTCGACTGCACGGGCCACGGCAACCTCGCCGCCCTCGCTGGCGCCAAGACGGAAATCGAATTCAAAGACCTCCTCGGCATGTCCAACATGTGGGTTTGGAGTAA
>CANHAH010000124.1 GCA_947458705.1 Opitutia bacterium
GAGCGTCGTAAGCTCCGCATGAATGCGTGGCTCACCGCCACCGGCCACCGACGCCCCGGAGTCGCAGCAGGCCTCCCGCTCGCTGAGGCCGAAAGCCGTGCCGCCGTCCTCACCGCGAAGATCCGCGCGTTGCCCTGAGCCGCACCGTGCGCGTTATTTCATAACGCTTTCGTCCCAGCGCCGCTTCTTGCGGAAATTCTTGGCGCAGATTTCGGCATCCACCGCTGGCGATAGATCGTTTTTCGGTGTTCTGTGCCCAACATCTATGAGCCCTCAATTCCCACACCTCCTCGGCGCCTCGCTACTTATGCTCACCACCTTGCTCGTTGGCTGCGCGAGTTCGTCCAAGCTCCCGCCGCTGCGCACGGTGCCATTTGTCGACCTCGAGCGTTACACCGGTCGTTGGTATGTGATCGCCAACATCCCCTACTTTCTCGAGCGCGGCAAAGTTGCCAGCTACGACACCTATGCCCGCCGCCCCGACGGGACCTTTACTAACGACTTCACTTTCCGCCGTGGCACTTTTGACGCGCCGGAGGTCACGTGGCACGGTACGGCAAAAATCAAAAATAGCACCACCAACGCAGAATGGGCCGTGCAGTTTATCTGGCCGTTCAGTGCCGACTACCTCGTGATCGACCTCGATCCCGACTACCGTTGGGCCGTCATCGGTCACCCTTCGCGCAACCTACTCTGGGTCCTCGCCCGCGACCGCCAGCTCCCCGACACCACCTATCAAGCCCTTGTCGCCCGCACCGCCATCCAAGGCTACGACCCGACTCGGATCACCAAGGTCCCGCAGCCGACCAACTGATCAACGGGGCGCGACGCACTCCCTTTTCGCCCCTCGTCGCTGGGCGCGTAAGGATTGGAGATCGGATCCATATTGGAATTATAGCTAAAATAGGGATATTATCGTAACTGGATAATATCGCCAATTTTGCTCAATATGGAGAGGGGAACGGTTCCCGAATATCAATGGGCTCTTTAGCCCAAGTTTAACCTCTGACGGATAAACAATAAATAAGAGGTGGTGAAACGAGGTTCAGATCATTTCGCCGGCACCTTGTTCAACGAGTAGGCAATCGCCGGGTTCAGGGGTGACTCTCCTTTAAAGGAGGTGAGGCCTTTTAGGTTAAAGTCGTAAATAAAGCCGGGTTTTAAGTCGGCGAACTGGACATCAGCGCTGAGTCCATCGGCGCTCATGGTGACTTTTGACGGCGTGATCTGGGTCAGCTCGGTCTGAGGCGAACCGTAGGGCTCGTGGTATTTGTAGTAGTAACGGCGCACCGGCCACCGCGTAAGCTCGGCGGCACCGGCAGCCAGCGGAGCGGTAAAGGTGAAACGGAAACCGTGCGGCGTCGCGTGCATCGTGAGTACTTCGAACGGCGTCTTCGTGAGCTTCACCGTACCGATGCCTTCACCGCCGGCCCAGATCAAATGGGTGCGACCGAGGTAAAGGGTGTCGCCTACAAACAGCAGGCGGTGGATCCCGCCGCGCAGCGCCGGAGAGTCGAGGAAACTCACGCAAGCGCCCTGCCACACGCCGTCGACCTGCTCGGGCAGGAGTCGGAGCACGCGGCCAGAATTCATCTCCCCCACAATCAGCTGTCCGCCAAACGAACCCCACGCCGGCGTCTGCGGGATAAGAATCATCTCGGTCGGCGAGCTCGCGTAGAAACTGTGCGGCAGGTTGATCGCCGCCACCGTGCGTAGGGCGTTGAGTTTCTCGATTGGGAGCTTGAGCGGCTCGGAGCCGTCCCAGTCGGTCCGCCAAACCAGACTCGCCGGATGACCATAAAAAGCGCCGCGTTTGACCACGTGCACGGGACTGGTGCCGCGCCAATCGCCTTGGTTATCGTTAATGAAAAAATTGCCCGCCGCATCGAAGCCCATGCCGTCGGGCGAACGGAAACCAGTCGCAAATAGCTGCGCCGCGCCGGAGGCTTCGTCGATCTCGATGATGCACCCGCGCCACTTCACACGCCCATACATGCGGCCCGCCTCGGTCGAGTTTTTCTTCCAATCGGCTACATCGTAGAATTTCTCGCGCGGTAGGCCGATAGGACTCCACTCGCCTCGGATTTCCTCGCGGATGGTGTCGCCCGCGGAAGCGAGGTTAAGGCTCACGTAGAGTTTGCCGTTGGGCCCGCGTACGGGGCCAAAGGCGAACTCGTGGTAGTTGCCGGTCATACCAAAGTCGTCGAAGAGGGTCTCGTAACGGTCGGCGACGCCGTCGCCATCGGTATCACGTAGACGAGTAAGCTCGGGGCGCTGCATCACCAGTAAGCTGCCGTCTTTACTGAGCAACAATCCAAGTGGCTCGTGCAGACCTTCAGCGAATATTTTCCAGCTCAGCGTCTTGAAATCATAAAACGCGACTTGGCCGTGGTGAAATGCCGCCGCGAGTCGACCGTCGGGCAAAAGCGCCAGGCCGCCGAGCTGCGGATCGACCCCGGGAGGCGTGGAGATTTTGCCGATAGCGTAGTGTTGAGCAACGCGCGCATCGGCCGTCGTCGTAGTCTCGGCGGCGCTGGCGAAGGTACTCACCGCGAAGAGCGCGAGCAGGAGGGGAGAACGTTTCACGGGGTTCATGGCGAGCAGAGCGCGGAAGTGAGCGTGAGGGTGACGTCGGCGGCTTGGGCGGGGGTGAGCGTGAGCACGTCGTCCTGCCAAGTGCCGGCCGAACTGGTCCACTGGGCGTTGGGATCAGCCGCGGCGCGGTAGAAAACCGGGCCAGTCGCGCGTGGGATTTGCAGACGCAGCGCGATGCCAGGGCGACCGACGGCAGGGAGCACGTGCTCGTAAACCTCAGTTTCGCCGGCGCGATAATGAAACACGGGGCCGAGCGTGGTAACGGCGTAGCCTAGGAATTTAACGTGGGGCGCAGCGGAATCCGCAGCGCCGAAGCGAAGGGGGAAGACATCTTTGGGCGCGCGCCACCAGGGTTTAGTGGAAAGGACCGGAAGAATCTTGCCGTTGCCGGCCCAGTTTTCGGAGGCGTCAATGAAACTGCCCTGCCACGCGTAACGGAGGCGGCACTGTCCAGCATCCCAGCACACGTTCTGGCTACCGACGAGTGCGATCGCGACGGCGGCCGGACCGGCATCGGGCATAAAGATGCGTTGGGTAAAGGGACGTTTTCCGCCACCAGCCACCGCGCCCTGTGCGACCATCGGCGGAATATTGGGGTCCTTCTCGATGGGCGGTGGCGTCACACCGGCGTAGAGTGCGCCATACATGATCATGCCGTGGCCAGGAAACGTGCAGACGTACGGATAGATTCCAGGGGTCGTTGGCACGGTGAACGTGATCGAGCCGGAGCCCTCTGCGGTGAGAAGCCGGCTGTGCACCAGAACATCGGCGCTCGGCGGCACGTATTCGAGGCCTGGACCTTTTTCGACCAGCGCTAGAGCCGCCTGCACAACGGAATCCTTGGTGCCGGGACGAAGGAGTACGAAATTGTGCGTCTGATCAGTTGAGTCGTTGTTCTCGATTTCAACAACGATTTCCTCGCCGGGTTCGGCCATGAAACGCGGCGGCTCGAAACGGAGCCCGTCGCGCATGAACATCTTCACGCTGCGCGGTTTCTTGGCGGGTGCAGCCTTGGCTTTGGGAGCTGGAAGTGTTTGAGCAAAAATGCCGGACGAGGTCAGCGTCAGGGCTAGAACTATAAGGTGAAAAAATCTCATGGGAAAACATTAAGCCTTAGCACAACGGTCAGACCGGCAATCTGGGTCTCTCTGAATTTAATCGCAGTTACTTATGGTAGTTCAGATCGGGGAGCTGAACTATTCTGCCGCACACCCCAACTCGATCTTACTTGATCGGTGAAAAATCGGTCGGCGTGAGGAAAACCGATTTAACGCCATCGCTGATCGTGAGCGGACCGCCCGCGGCTTTTTCGGAGGCGGCTTTCGCGGCGACCCATACAGGATCGGCGCGGAAAGCGGCCCAAGATTGGGTCGCGGCTTCGCGGTTCGCGTGGGCCAGAAAATAGATCAGAGTCTGGCCAGCACCCTTGTCGGCGTCGGTGGGGTGATAATAACCGAGGTTAGTCATGCCGTGTTTGGCGAAGAGCGCGATCGTGTGGTCACGGAAGCGCGCATCGAGGGCGGCGATTTTGCCGGTGGGTGTCGTGTAGGTACGTAGCTCGAAAAGCCGCGGCGCGCCTTGGTACTTGGCGGGGGCAGGAGAAAAATCGGTGGGGGTGAGGAAAACGGATTCTACCTTGGCGACTATTTTACCGGCGAGCTGGCTTTTGGCGCTCACCTCTTTCCATTCAGGATCCGCGCTAAAATTTTTCCACGACTGTTTCGCGGCTTCGCGACTGGCGTGCGCGATGAGGTAGACGAGTTTCTCGCCCGCGCCGTCGGCTTTATCGGTGGGCACGGAATAGCCGATGTTTTTCATGCCGTGTTTCTCGAAGATGCGCAGCGTGTGATCGCGGAAGCGTGCGAGTAGTTTGTCGAGGTTGCCGGGCGTGGCGGTGTAGGTACGAAGCTCGTAAACGGTTGGGTCCGAGGCGGACTGGGCGGAGGCGAAGCAACCGAAAAAACTGAAAAGGGCGAGGAGGCGAAGGAGGGGTGTTTTCATGGGGAAAGTAAAAATGAGCGGCGCTGAACGCATTTCGTGCTCAGTTCGACCAGAAACCACCCTGATGTTTTTCGGCCCCGGCGCCCGCGAGTTCGCCGGTTTCAGCGGAGGCTTCTTCGGGGGGAAGTTCTTCCATCGGGGCAAAACGTTCCGAAGTGAAGCCGAGTTCTTGCTGACCTTGGTGGAAAGGATCGGGCGGGTTGGTGAGTTCGGTAAGTAGGAGACCGACGGTGGCGCTCTCGCCGCCTTTCACGATTTTCTCGCGACCGAGGAAGACCTCGCGGATCGTGTACGTGTTGCCCTTGACCGGGAGCTGTTTGTAGAGCGCGCGGATGAAGCTGGAAAACGTGTCGTTGATGCAGACGACTTTCTGACCTTTGACCATGATGAAGGAGGAACGAGGGTCGGGCGGGGACGCGAGGAAATCCGCAAAAAGAAGATCGCCGCTTATTCGATCCGACCTTCGTCAAAGTCCATCAGGTCAGCAACGCAGATGATCTGTTCGGTGCGGTCGGCGCAGCCCATATTGGTGAGGGCGGTTTTAAGAAAATCGCGGCCGGAAGCAGTCATGCCTTTCTGCACGTACTCACGGTTCCACTTGGCTACGCGCAGATCGGCGGGGAAAAGTGCGAGTAAGCGGCGGTCACGCTCCGTATCGGGCAAGTCGGCCTCGAAGCATTCGTGCACGATGGTTTCCACGGCACCCGGATCGATCCCGAGATGCATGCACAAGAATTTATCCATGCCGCGTTTGTAATTTTTTGCGTAGCTGGCGGGTAGCGCGCCGTGCTCTTTCACGTAGCAGCATTTCGCGAGAAACCGCGGCAGATGGAGTAGGCCCGTGGCCGTGTGCGGCACATACGGCGAAGGCAGGGTCGTGAGGATTTCACCGGAGGAGCCGGGGATAGGTTTCGAGGGCACGGCAGAAAACAAACGTAGTGCACCCGTACGCGCCAGCAAAAGCGCGGCTTGCGGCCCGCGGGTTCAACCCCTGACATAATCTTTCACCATGGACAAAGCCGCGCTGCGCCGGGCCATTATAGCCCAACTCGAGGCCGAACTGGCCACTCTCACTGCCGCCGCGCACGACGCCCACGCCGAGGCCACGGACGAGGAGAACCGCGCGGAGGATAAATACGACATGCGCAGCCAGTCCGCTGCTTATTTAGCGGCGGGCCAGGCGAAGCTTGCAACCGAGCTTGGAGCGGCCATCGGTGCCTATCAGTCGCTGGCGCTGCCGGCGTTTGGGCCCGAGGATGCGATTGCCACGGGCGCCCTCGTGACCCTGGAGGTGCGCGGGCAACCCACCCTCTATTTTCTTGGCCCGCAACGCGGCGGGCTCGAACTCACAGTCGATGGCGTGACGGTGCTTGTCGTGACGGCAGCATCACCCCTGGGCCGGCAACTTACGGGGCGGCGGCAGGGCGAGAGCGTGATGCTACCGGGCCGCGGCGGCCCGGCGCTACAGACTATCCGCGCGGTGGACTGATCGCTCACCGTACGGCAGTGGAAACAAATTAAGGCAGATCGGTCGAACCCATGAGGTAGCGGTCGCACTCGCGCGCGGCGCCCCGGCCTTCATTGATGGCCCAGACGACGAGGCTTTGACCACGGCGGCAATCACCGGCGGCGAAGACGCCCTTGATGCTCGTCGTGTAGTTCTCGTGCTCGGCTTTGATGTTGGAGCGAGCGTCGGTCTCGAGGCCGATTTCTTTAATGAGTGCTTGTTCTGGCCCGAGGAAACCCATGGCGAGCAAGACCAGTTGCGCGGGGCGGACTTTTTCGGTGCCGGCCTGTTCTTTCGGAATGAACTGACCTTTTTCGTTTTTCTCCCACTTGATCTCGACGGTGACGATCGACTGAAGGTTGCCAGCAGCATCGCCGTTGAATTTTTTCACCGTCGTTAGATAGACGCGGGGATCGGCGCCGAACTTAGCGGCAGCTTCTTCCTGACCGTAGTCCATCTTGTAGGTCTTGGGCCATTCGGGCCAGGGATTGTCGGCGGTGCGCTCGAGCGGGGGCTTGGGCAAGATTTCGATTTGGACGATACTCTTGCAGCCGTGGCGCATTGAGGTGCCGACGCAATCGGTGCCGGTATCGCCGCCGCCGATAACGATGACGTCTTTGTCTTTAGCGTGGATTGGGCAGTGCTGGGCGCCGCCGTTTAAGACGGCTTTGGTATTAGCGGTGAGCAACTCCATCGCGAAGTGGACGCCCTTGAGATTGCGGCCCTCGATCGGCAGATCGCGCGGTTGAGTGGCGCCGGTGCAGAAAACGGTAGCGTCGTATTCTTTGAGGAAAATTTGTGGCTCGACGTTGTCGCCGACGTTGGCGTTGCAGATAAATTTGATCCCGGAGTCTTCCATCAACTTGATGCGGCGAAGGACGACTTCTTTTTTATCCAACTTCATGTTGGGGATACCGTACATGAGAAGTCCGCCGGGGCGATCCGCTCGCTCGAAGACGGTCACGGTGTGGCCGGCTTTATTGAGTTGTTCGGCGCAGGAAAGGCCGGCGGGGCCGGAGCCAATCACAGCGACTTTCTTGCCGGTGCGGGCGCGGGGCTGCTCGGGCAGCACCCAACCCTCTTCCCAGCCGCGATCGGTGATGGCGGCCTCGATATTTTTAATGGTGACGGGCGGATTGTTGATGCCGAGAACGCAGGAGCCTTCGCAGGGGGCGGGGCAGACGCGACCGGTGAATTCCGGGAAGTTGTTGGTCTTATGCAGCCGATCGAGTGCTTCTTTCCAGAGCCCGCGATAAACGAGATCGTTCCACTCGGGGATAAGGTTATTGATGGGGCAACCGCTGGCCATGCCGCTGATGAGTTTGCCCGTGTGACAGAACGGGACACCGCAGTTCATGCAGCGCGCGCCCTGATTGCGGAGTTTTTTCTCCTCCATGTGAACATGGAATTCCTTCCAATCGCGCGTGCGCTCAGAAGGCGCGCGGTCGACGGGAAGTTCGCGGAGGTATTCGATGAAGCCGGTGGGTTTGCCCATGGGAGGAAGGTGCGGTTGCGGGGAGACGCTGAGGGTTTAGTTACC
>CANHAH010000125.1 GCA_947458705.1 Opitutia bacterium
AACCCAATCTGGTCGGGGCGGCGAGATTCGAACTCGCGACCTCTACGTCCCGAACGTAGCGCTCTACCAGGCTAAGCTACGCCCCGACTAATCATGGTTTCACCGGCGCTTCAATAGCGTCGCATGAAGGGTTGGTGTCGTATCAAGCGAACCGATAAACTCTCGATAATTAAGAGCCAAAACTATATGCCTCGCGCCTTCTTTTCGAGCAAGGTCAAAGTCGCTCATCGTATAGGTAGTGTGCATCGGCCGCGCGCCCTGAATAGGTAGCATTCTGTACTCCGAAATTGGTGCTCGAAGGCTCAGTTGGCGGCACGAGAGGAGAGCATTCGGGTATGGGCGCGACTTTAAGATATAAATGCACGTAACGCAGCGCGAAACTACTAAGCTCAAAGTTTGTGGCGAAACAATTACCCAGTGAGGCCATCCCGACCTGCAGGGGGGAGGGTGGGGAGTTCGAACCCCCTCACCGCTCCCGTAGAATTTTTGTGAATAACAATATGAGAATTTCGCTGATCTTTGCTTGACCCTTGTGGGAGATAATGGGTTGAAATGGGGCGTTGTGGGGCATTTAGTGGCTCCCGACCCTCATGGCTCAAAGCGGCAAAGCATTTTATACCGGCCTTTTTAGGCACACCCTCGACGAGAAAGGTCGGTTGACGATCCCCTCGGCGTGGCGCCATGCACACGAGGAGAGCGATGCGTTTTTGGCTACGCCACACCCGGATGGTTTTGTTGCCGTTTTACCTCCGGCTGAGGTAGAGAAACTCCACGCCAAGATCGCGCAGATGGCATTGAGCGATGGTGCGGGGCAGGATTTTGTGGCCCGCTTTTTTTCTCAGACTCAGGCGTTCTCGTTTGATAAGCAGGGGCGCATCGCAGTCGGTGCCGATCTTTTGGCTCATGCTGGCATCGGCAAAGATGCGGTGCTCGTAGGCTCGTTAACCAAATTCAACCTCTACGCGCCGGCCCGTTGGGCAAAGGTCGAGACGCGTACGGCGGGCGATAACTTCGGCGACATCATGCGCCGGCTCGGGATCTGACGACCATGCGCCGCTCTGTTCTCATCGCCACCACTCGGCTCCCGTTAATCAAGGCTGCTGTCGGCCTCTCTACATCCCAGCGCAATCTCGCGGCTTCGGGTCGCATGTCGCACGCTCATCCGACTCCGCGGGGTTCGGTCGCGGCGGTCGTCACTGCGCGTGTAAGTAACGGCCTGATATTACGTCCGGTCTATCAGGTTAATTTCAAAAGGCTCCGGCCCTCCTCCGATGTCTGCGGTGGTCGCTGAAATTCTCCCCGCGCCTATGCAACCTGGCCATCAACCCGTACTCATGCGTGAGACGTTGGCCTATCTATCGCCTCGTCCGGCTGGACGATACTTGGATTGTACGTTTGGCGGCGGCGGACACACCCGCGCGCTGCTGGATACGGCGCCAGATGTAGACGTGCTCGCGCTTGATCGCGACCCTGCGGCTGGCCCGCGGGCCGCCGAATTGACTGCAATGTACGGTCAACGTTTTACCCTCGTGGATCGAGATTTTGGACAGCTCGGAGAGCTCCCTGAAATGGGATTCGACGGCATTCTTTTTGACCTCGGGGTTTCCTCTTTTCAGCTCGATGACGCTGAGCGCGGTTTCTCGTTTCGTCAGGACGCGCCGGCAGATATGCGCATGGATCCGCGCGCCGGCGTTCCGGCGAGTCGCTGGCTCGAGACGGCGACCGAGGAGATGCTAGTGCGCGCGATCCGTGATTATGGAGAAGAACAAAACTGGCGTCGCGTCGTCCGCGCATTGATCTCGGCCCGCGCCACGGGCGCGTTAGCCCGCACCTCTACGCTCGCCAACCTCATCTCAGAGGCCATTCCACCGCGGGATCGCCATACCTCCAAGGTTCATCCCGCGACACGCTCATTTCAGGGTATCCGCATCGCCGTAAATGACGAACTTGGCGCCATCGAGCGCGCTTTACCCGCAGCATTTGCGAAACTCGCCCCGGGTGGTGTGCTCGTCGTCATCAGTTTTCATTCATTGGAAGATCGGCCCGTTAAACAATTTTTTCGGCGCCAATGTGGCCAACCCGAAGGCGCACATGATTCTCTACCGCAGGATCTGCGTAAAAAGTACGCCGAGCCGCTCACGCGCCGCCCAGTGACACCCGCTGAAGACGAACTTGCCGCGAATCCACGCAGCCGCTCCGCCAAACTCCGCGCGCTCCGTAAACTCTGATCACTGCCTAACGATCCCCCCTAATCCGACCATGCGTACCACCAACCATGCTTTTGTGAATCAGTTCTTTATTTTTACCCTGTGCACAATCTGCTTTAGTGGTTCACTCGGCCTAGGTGCGGTGTGGATGCGTCATCAAATTTCTCTGACGGCCAACGCTAATAAAGTCCTAGAGTTGCGTCTCGCTGAGCTAAATCGCCACCTCGACGAAACCGCGACCGCCATCGAAATCGAACAAGACCCTGCTCGCCTTAAACAGCGCAATGTATCGATGCGCCTTGGCCTCGTCATGCCGGTCGCTCAGTCCATCACGGAAAACGCCGGCATGCGTCTCGCCGCTAAAGCCAGTCGCGGTCTGCTATCCGATCGGCCTATGCCCATCAGCTTCAAATTAGCTTCGCGCAACTAGCCATGTCCAAGGGCTTCGCTTCCAATCCTCGTCAAATCCTCCTCGCCGCCATTGTGTTGGCGAGTTTTGTCGGTGTCGGAGCGCGTCTCGTTTGGTTGCACGTTCTCGATCGCGACTCACTGCTGCGTTACGTTTCTCAAGCCCGCTATAAAATCGATCCGTTACCGGGTCGGCGCGGCGATATTCTTGATGCCAACGGGGCCAAACTCGCCACCAGTCGCTCTCTTATCATTCTCGCGGTTGATCCACAATCGCTTCGTAAAGAAGACGAGGCTAAGTGGCCCCAACTTGCCGCTTTGATCGGAATGAACTCCAGCGAACTCGCGCGGATTTTTAATACTAAAACGCGTCCCGCTCGTGTATCGAATTCAACTCAAAATACCGAGCGCAACGCCGCCGCGCCCAAGTCCGCGAGCTTTGCGTTTAATGTCACTCCCGGCGATACCTCCTCGCTCATCGCATCTAGTGACGCTGAAACGGAAAACCAAGATGATGATGACGATGCTCCCGATGCTGATGGTAATCGAGCTATCCGTTTCGCGAAATTAAGCGACTCAATTACCGAAACTACGTTTACCGCGATCAAACAACTTAACATTAAGGGCGTGATTGGACAGCGCGTCTACCGTCGGGCATATCCGAATAATTCCATTGCCTCGCACATCATCGGCTATGTGGATCGCGCGGAGCGACCTGTCACCGGTATTGAACGT
Organism: Opitutia bacterium; assembly: GCA_947458705.1. GTDB lineage: Bacteria > Verrucomicrobiota > Verrucomicrobiia > Opitutales > Opitutaceae > Tous-C4FEB. Next base: position 3,351 of record CANHAH010000125.1, read on the forward strand.
TACGCAGATTTTTATCTGCACGGTCTCAACGGTTGGCTTGAATCCGAAAAAGACGGCAAACGTGAGGAGCTCGCTCAATTCCGTACGCGCCAAGTCCCCGCCGCCGATGGCTACAGCGTAAAACTTTCCATTGATTCGGTCGTTCAACAAATCGTCGACGAAGAACTCGCTGCCATCGCCAAAAAATACGCGCCCGAGAAAGCCACCATCATCGTCAGCGATCCGCGTACCGGCTTCATACTCGCCCTAGGTAATTATCCAAGCTTCGACCTCAATACCTACAACAAACTTTCCAAAGAAGAGCAGGGGCGCATGCGTAATATCGCCGTCTCGGATATGTACGAACCAGGCTCGGTTTTTAAAATCGTAGCCGTCGCAGGTGCGCTCAATGAAGGTTTGGTCAACGCCGGTACCACCTTCGACTGCACCAGCGATTCCATCGAGTACCAAGGCAAGACTCGTAAACTCCCCCGTGAAGATCACAATTTTGATCATCGTCTGACGGTTGCAGAAATCGTCGCGCACTCCTCCAATCGTGGTGCAGCCCAGCTGGCCATGGCGATGGGTGATGATCGTTTCTACGGTTACGCCCGCGCCTTCGGATTCGGCCAACTTACTGGATTTCCCAACCTCGGAAGCGAAAGCCCAGGTATGTTGGCGTCGCCCAAAAAATGGGACGGTCTTACGATTACGCGTATGCCGATGGGGCACTCTATCGCGGCTACACCTCTACAAATGCATCAGGCGATGACCGTGATCGCTAGCGGTGGCGTCATGTTACGTCCAAGTATCATTCGACAGATTTTAGATACCTCAGGTGAAGTAGTTTATCGCTTCGACCGTCGTGAAGGAGATCGGATTGTGTCAGAGCGCACCGCGCAAACGGTGGCGCGTATGTTGCAAGGCGTCGCTTCCAAAGAAGGAACCGCCCCGGAAGCTGCCATCAAAGATTATGAAGTCGCTGGGAAAACCGGCACCGCGCAAAAAATCGTCAATGGTCGCTACTCCGAACGTGAACACGTCGTTTCGTTTGTCGGATTTTTACCGGCGAGCCAACCGCGCCTGGTGATCTCGGTGATCGTCGACGGGGCCGATAAAAATTGTCCTGGAGGTGTTGCTTACGGCTCAAAAGTCGCTGCCCCCTCGTTCAAGCATGTGGCGGAGCAACTTATTCGTCACCTCGATATTAAACCGGTAGCTCCGCTCTCCCCCGTCGCCCCTGGGCCAAAAACACCAGCCTCACGTCTTGCGGTGAAGGGATCCCGTCAATGATCGGGTATCTTTCAAGCAATCACGCGCTCATTGCTGCGTTTGCACCTCGTCCTGTGCGTCGCACGCGAGGCGAGACTTTGGCGCTTAATCGCGTCTTTAAAAAAGCGCCTAAACTCTCGGACTACTTTACTGACGACGAGATCCTCGCGACCAAAGGCAGTTTAGAGCGTCCTATCTCTGGCTTGGCGCTGGACAGTCGGCGCGTGGCGCCGGGTAATGTCTTTTTTGCAATCCCCGGTTTTCGATCGGACGGTGCGCATTTTGTCGATGAAGCTATGAGTCGGGGTGCGGTTGCTATCGTCACAGAAAAGATGCCGGCGCATCCACCCGCGAAGGTTACCTTCATCCATGTCGCCAACGCGCGCGCCTCACTCGCTCGAGTTTCCCAGCGCTACTACAAATTTCCCGATCGTGATCTCTCCGTGGTCGGTGTCACTGGCACCAGTGGTAAAACGACGGTATCACATCTTATACAATATTTCTTAAGTGGTGACCATCGAATCGGGCTCATGGGAACGATTAACTACGATCTAGGAACACGTACCGTCCCATCGTATCGCACCACGCCCGAGTCGCTTGAGGTTTATGGGATGCTTGCGCAGATGCGTGAGGCGGGTTGTCGTCAAGCGGTCGTAGAAGTCAGCTCACACGGAATCGATCAACAGCGCGTCGAAGGACTCCGTCTCGGAGCCGCTGTTTTTACCAATCTCTCCAGCGAGCACCTCGATTATCACGCTACTTCAGCCGCTTATTTTGACGTCAAAACGCGTTTATTTAGTGGTAAAAATGGTGCGCCGCCTAAAGTGGCCGTAGTCAATCTCGACGACCAACATGGCGTACAGCTCGCAGCTCGGATACCCGCCGAGGTGCGTACCCTCACATTCGGTGAAACACCTGCTGCCCAAGTCCGCGCGGAAAATATCGTATACACGCTCAAAAATACGAATTTCAAACTCATCTGGCCTGCTGGTACGATGCAGATCGAGTCACCTTTAGTGGGAAGTTATAATTTGAGCAACCTGCTCGCGGCGATTGCCACGGCCTATGCTCTCGGACGCGATCCATTCGTTTTTCTCGCCAAACTACGCGCATTCAAGGGTGTCCCTGGCCGAATGGAACGTATTGATGAAGGGCAAGCATTCGAGGTTTTGGTCGATTATGCTCACACCGCTAATTCGTTGCGCGCGGCTCTGGGAATGGTGCGCGCGATGACGCCCGGTCGTCTCTTTGTGGTCTTTGGTTGCGTAGGTCACCGTGAACGTACTCAACGGGCGGCGATGGCAGAGACGGTGCAGGCGTTCGCGGATTTTGCCATAGTGACGGCAGATAATCCGAAAGATGAATCGCTTACCCAAATATTCACCGATATGCATGCCGGTGTCACCCAGCAGAATAAGTTTACATGGATCGAAGATCGGCGTCGGGCTATCAGCCTTGCACTGGATGCCTGCAAGCCAGGCGATAGCCTAGTGATCGCGGGTAAAGGGCACGAAAGTTATCAACATATAGCTTCCACGACTATACCTTTTGATGACCGCGAAGTCGTGCGCGATTTACTTCGTCTAAAAACGCCAAGCTTCTAATGCCGCATTTTGATCCAGGCCAACTTGCTCGTTGGACCACCGGTCGCTGGACGGTTTCGCCGACTGCGCGTTTAAGTGGCTTTACGATAGATTCGCGCCAAGTCCGGATCGGCGAAATTTTTATCGCACTTAAAACGGCGGCGCGCGATGGCCACGATTTTCTCGCTACTGCAGAGCTGGCGGGTGCCTCGGCCGCGATTGTTTCTTCGCCCAATCTTAACGTAGCTCTGCCACAACTCATCGTCGAAGATCCCCTCGCAGCCTTTCAGGCTATTGCGCGCGAACACCGTCGAACCTTTGCTGGCCCAGTAATCAGCGTCACAGGTAGCGCGGGCAAAACTTCGACAAAAAACCTTCTCGCGTTGCTGCTCGGCGCGAGTGCGGAAGCTAGCTCGGTGCTCGCCACAGAAGGAAATTTCAACAATCACCTCGGCGTACCTTTGACGCTTACTCGATTGGAGCCGAGTCAGCACCAATTTGCGGTGATCGAAGCCGGTATCAGCTCTCCGGGCGATATGGTCGTGCTTGCGGGTATGATCGAGCCAGATGTTGCTGTTACCACGCTGATCGCTGAGGCTCACATCAAAGAACTAGGTTCGCTCGAGTCTGTAGCTTTAGAGAAATCGCGACTGTCCGCGGCGGTTCGACCTAATGGTCTTGCGATATATTCTGCGCAATGCGCCGCTTTTTCAGCGTTTCGAGAACTCGCGGTATCGCACATCAAAGTTGAACCATGCGCTCAGCGTGATGGCCTAAAAAATCAGGTAAACTCAGTCGGTTTTGTACTCACCCAATCAGCGGAAACGACCCACATTGAGCTCATGCGTGTAGGTGGTAAAACGTCGTCATTTTCGTTAAAGCGTGTGACCGATGGGATGGCGCAAAATGCGGCACTCGCGATCATCACCGCGTTACACCTCGGCGTGGGTGCACCTGCGATTCAGGAGCGCTTGAGCAATTATGCGCCGGCTGCGATGAGGGGTGAATGGCGGCGAATCTCGGGCTGTTTACTCTATCTTGATTGTTATAACGCCAACCCAGCCTCGATGCGTGATGCGCTGGTGACGTTTCGCGCGCTAGCTCCAGCTACAGAACCTCGGCTTTATGTGATCGGCGGTATGGAGGAGCTCGGAGTGGAAGCGGCTCGTTATCACCATGATTTAGGACGATCGATCGAGTTGCGCGCTGAGGATGTGCTTGTGACAATGGGAGATTACGCGGACGAGCTTCGTTCCGGGGCGATTGAGCAAGGTCTCAATTCCGCGCAGATTTCAGTGGTGACTAAACATGCTGACATTGCCTCTGCAATCGCGGGTTTCCGCGGCGCTATTTTTGTTAAAGGCAGTCGTCGTTACCAACTGGAGGCAG
>CANHAH010000126.1 GCA_947458705.1 Opitutia bacterium
CATCTGCTCGAGCAAGCGCTCGACGCGATCGTGGCGTTCCCAGTCGTTGTGTTCTTCGTAGCTGCCGCCTTCACCTTCGACGACGGTGCGCACCGAGCCCGCGAGGCCGGCAGGGACTTCCTGTTTCAACGTCGAAAACACCGCGCCCGATTGGCGAAACACCTGGCCCTTATCCGCTTCGAGTTCGCCCGAGATCACCTTCATGAGCGTAGACTTGCCCGCGCCATTGCGTCCGACCAAACAGACCCGCTCGCCGCGGTCGATCTGAAGATTGACGCGATCCAGCAACGGCGCACCGCCGAAGCTCAAGCTGACATCGAGAAGACTCACAATAGCCATAAGAACCCGCCAACGTGCCCACCTGCGTCGACCAGAGCAAGGCTCGCCTTCCACCGTCAGTGATTTTCCCTGAGGGCGGGTCTAATTTTAAAACAACTCGCGCTGCGTGAGTGCATCCCGCTTCGCCCCCTCTAGCGTGCTCAACGCCAGCAATTGCATCACACTCATCCCCGCCACCGCCGGCTCCCGCGCAAGCGAGGCCAACAACACCGCACCCGCCAATGCATCGTACAACGCCGCATGATAACGTCGCCGTTCCAGAGGGCAAAATTGCGCCGCGAGCCCGTCCAATTCACCCTGCAAACTGCACGCCGTGATTAAGTCTTCCAGTTTTCCGGAGGAGAGTTGCGGGTAAAGTTGTCCGTAAATCCGCGCCGAATCGATCCACGGTCCCCACTCGACGATGCGTTCGCCGGGCCGCGCGAAATCCGGCGATTGCCGCGGGTACGGCCACACGCCTTTGAGCAGCGCATTTTCCACGCCCGCATAATGCGCCGCCAGCGGCCCGCGCTCACGCAAGCCCGCAAAATACTCCCACTCGTCCGCAAACGGCGCGCGTCCAGCCAGCTCGGGCTCGCTCAAACCGTGGACCGCTACGTCCTCCGCCCGCACGCGGCCCCTCGCCGCACACAAGCGCGTCGCGGCCTCGACCACGCGTCCGCCCAGCAACGTAGCAACGCCATATTCCAGCACGCCCGACACGCGGCTGCCTTCAAAATCGACAAAGAAAATTGGCTGCTCGGTCCAAGACATTCCCGCCACCCAACACGGAACCAGCGCCGAATCCAATCCTGCCTTTCGTAATTTTTTCCGTGTATTTTGGCGGATTCGTGCGCCACTCTACCCGCGTGGACCTCACGCCTTACCGCACTATCTTGACCGAGCTTGCCGAGCGCAGCGGCGATTATATCCGCCCGTACTTCGCGAACCCTGCGCTCGCCGTCGAGACGAAGGCCGATGCATCTCCGGTCACGGTCGCCGACCGCGGTGCCGAAGAACTCCTCCGCCAGTTGATCGCGAAAAAATTTCCCACTCACGGCATCATCGGAGAAGAACTAGGCAACGAGCGCGCCGATGCGACCTTCGTCTGGGTGCTCGATCCGATCGACGGCACGAAATCATTCATCAGTGGCGTCCCGCTTTTCGGCACCTTAATCGCGCTTCTTCACGAGGGCCAACCAGTCCTCGGCTGCATCCACCAGCCGATTCTCCGCCAACTCATGATTGGCGACGGCAAGACCACAACCCTCAACGGCCGCACCGTGCGTTGCCGTCCGACCGCGCGCCTCGCTGACGCCACAGTACTCACCAGCGATCCGTTGAACCTCGCCAAATATCAAAATGGTCCCGCGTGCGATCGCCTACTCGCGGCCGCGAAACTCGTCCGCACTTGGGGTGATTGCTACGGCTACCTGCTCGTCGCTTCAGGCCACGCCGATGTGATGTGCGACCCCATCATGAATCCATGGGATATAGCCGCGCTCGTACCGGTGATCCGCGGCGCGGGCGGTGTGATCAGTGATTGGCGCGGAGGCGCGGCTTATCCGGCTGAATCCACACTCGCCGCGGCTACGCCGGAATTGCACGCCGCTGCGCTCGCGCTACTTTCTGGTAAAGTGCGCTAAAAATGTCGCGAAACGACAACTTGTGGTGACCAGCTTTTCAACGCAAAGAACGACAGCTTGTGAGGTTCAAAAGCGTCACCACGAAATGTCGCATTTTGCAGGTTTGAAAAGAGCGACAACTTGTCGAGCATGCGCTATTGACATTTACGCGTTTCGCGAATCACGTAATAGCACTTTGAAACCGCAAGATGTGATTGTAGCTCTTAAGCTTTCCCTCTCTCAGAGTTGGGCCGGTTATGCCATTTTGGGGCAAGAACTCGGGATGAGTATGTCGGAAGTTCATGCGGCGATACGCAGATTGGTGGAGTCTCAGCTCTATGACGGAGAATCGAACCACGTCCGACGCCGACGGCTGTTTGAGTTCATTATTCACGGTCTGCCCGTTGTCTATCCCGCAAGGCCCAAAGATGTGACCCGTGGAGTGCCGACCGCGTGGGCTGCGCCTGTGCTTGCAAATACACCCCTGGCTGAAATCGCAAAGGGTGACGACCTGCCTCCCGTCTGGTCCGATCCGGACGGGCAGGTTAGGGGACGCGAGGTCGAACCGCTCTATTTCAGCGCGCCTGCCGCGTCCAAAAAGGATCCCGAATTGTACGCGCTCCTTGCTCTCGTCGATGCGGTGAGGTTTGGGCGCGCGCGCGAAAGAAAGATGGCGGAGCAGGAATTGGAGAAGAGACTGGTACCTCATGGCTCTTCCTAACCTCGGTGCGATGCGGGCGGTGGCCGACCGCCTCGATCAACTCGGCATTCCGTATGCCTTTGTCGGGGGCTCCATCGTCAACCTGTTGCTCGACAATCCGACTGTATCGCCGGCGCGCCCCACTGATGACGTCGACGTGATTATCGAGCTCGTTTCATCCGCGCGGTACTCGGACATCGAAGCGAAACTGCGGACGATCGGCTTCGATCACGACATGAGTGAGGGCGCCCCCAAATGCCGGTGGGTCCTTGGCGAACTCCTCGTCGACATCATGCCGACCGATGGCAGTACGATTGGCTTAAACACGGCTTGGTTCACCGAGGCGCTCGCCACGGCGGCAGAGGTTGAATTTGCGCATAGCCGTTTCCGGCTGATTTCCCCCACCGCGTTCATCGCCCTCAAATACGTCGCCTTCTTGGACCGCGGCAAAAACGACCTCTACGGCAGCCACGACCTCGAGGACCTCCTGGCGGTGGTCGATGGCCGCGCCAAGTTCGTAGCGGACGTCGATGCCTCCCAATCCGGGCTTCGCAAATACATCGTTCAATCGGTTCAAACGCTTTTGGCCAGCGACGATTTTATGGAAGCTCTGCCTGGGCACCTGCCGGCGGAGCGCGCGAGTCAGGAACGGCTCCCCGGCCTTGTCGAGAAGCTGAGGCAAATTGCGGCCCTGCCGATTTAGAGCGGCCGGGAACGCGGGAGCCGGCTCTTTTCCGGCCTGGCGATGGTCCCGATTCACGGCCTGTGGACGCCGCACACTGTTACTTTGGTTTTGGGTTTGGCAGCGAAACACCGCCCGTTGCCGGCCTTGTTTGATTACGCTGTGACCGTGAACCCACAGCGCCGGACCGTGCTTGGAGCAGCGGCGCGTCGTATTTCTCGCTGGTTTCGAGCGCGGAGTTTTTTGTCTAAATGCGACGCGATTTTTGACGCATTTGAAAAGTGCGGCAGCTCGTGGGGTTCGATCAGCGCGCTGCCATCACGAGAATTGTGCGAACAACGCCATCTTGTGGTGTTCAAGAGGCGCGATCGTCACCGTACTTTACCACTTTCAGCTCGCTAAAATTTTTTACGCGCCGCGCTCAAGTCCGGCGCCGGCAGTCGGCTCAGCGTTTATTTGCCCTCAGGACTTTTTTCGCCGACCACTCGCACGTCACGACGGAGCTAATGCCGCCGCGGCCTTTCCAGTCAGCGATAATCGTCAATTCTCGGGGTTTCAAGGCGCCGCCAAGGTCGTCACAAATTTTATTGGTCACGGCTTCGAAGAAGATGCCGGCGTTGCGAAACGCGTGCAGATACAGCTTGAGCGACTTGAGTTCGACGCAGGTTTTATCGGCGACGTACCGCACCGTGATCGCTGCGAAATCTGGGTGGCCGGTAATCGGGCACATCGAGGTGAATTCATGCTGCGTATGCGCAATGACGTAATCGCGGTGCGGCGCGGGATTAGGAAACATTTCAAGGATCTTAGGGTCGGCCATGGTGATGAAAGAGATTAAAGCAGAAAAGAGGTGTAAGAAGAGTGAGCCGGCCAAGTAAAGGCACCAAAAACCGGCTAAGCTAAGCTCGCTTATAACTAAAAGCGCAGATGCGATTAAGTGGCTGTCTCCGTGAAGCGAGCTTCGCGGATGACAGTGATCTTAATCGTACTAGGGTATTGGAGCTCGGACTCGATCCGGGCGCGAAGTTCTTTGGCGATATCGCGGGCTCGATCATCGGTGACATGTTGGGGCGAAACCACGACGCGAATTTCGCGACCAGCTTGAATCGCAAACGCCTGCTGCACGCCTTCAAGGGAAAGCGCCAGTTTCTCGAGGCGATCGAGCCGTTGGACATAGCCAGAGATGGATTCAGCGCGAGCACCTGGCCGAGTGGCGGAGATCGTATCGGCTAGGATTACAATGCCAGCGTAAATCGTTTCAGGTTTCACCTCTTCGTGGTGAGCGGCGACGGCGTTGGTGACAATCGGCGTCTCACCGTAGCGCTTGATGAATTCGGCGCCGATATGGGCGTGCGAACCCTCAAGTTCGCCGGAGGCGGCTTTACCTATGTCGTGGAGCAGACCAGCGCGTTTGGCGAGGTTGGGATCGAGGCCAATTTCACTCGCAATCAGGGAGGCCAGAAACGCTGTCTCCACGGAGTGATCAAGGACGTTTTGGTTGTAGGAAAAACGGTATTTCAGTTTACCGAGCAACTTAATGATCTCGGGGTGGAGGCCGTTGATGTTGAGTTTGGTGACAGCATCCTCACCGGCCTGCGTAGTGACCAGGTCGATTTCCTCGCGAGCGCGTTGGACAAATTCTTCAATGCTAGCCGGATGAATGCGGCCGTCTTTCACCAAAGCATCGAGCGCCGAACGAGCGATCTCGCGGCGGATGGGATCGAAAGATGAAATTAAAACAAGCTGGGGCGATTCATCGATGAGCAGCGTGACGCCGGTGGCCGCCTCGAAGGATTTGATATTGCGGCCTTCACGGCCAATGATGCGGCCCTTCATTTCCTCGCTAGGCAATGGTACGAGCGTGGCCGTGAGGTCATTGTTGGGCTTGCTCGCGATGCGCTGCATGGCAGCGATCAAAATGCGGCGCGCGTCGGTCTGAAGCTCTTGTTCCGATTTCTCAATCATCTGGCGCCGCATTGAGCGCAACTCATCCTGACACTCGAGCGTGACTTCCTCGCGCAGGGCGCGTCGGATTTCCTCAGCATCCATTTGGGAAACGCCTTCGAGGCGTTTGCGGACGTTTTTGGAGAGTGCGCGGATCGCGTCGCGGGCTTGTTTGACGGCGGCGGTCTCGCGATTGATGCGTTCCTGTCGCTGTTCTAACTGATAATCGAGCAACCCCAAGGACTCCTCGTGGGCGCGGATCTCGCGCAGACGCACATCCATCTCGATCTCGCGGCGATCGTAATCGCGGTTCAACTCGGCGCGTTTCTCCTGAATTTCGAGATCCGCTTTCTGTTTGAGTTCTTCGGCGGCTACCGCGGCTTCGCGCCGAGCCACCTCGATCAACTCGGTCGCCTGTTCTTGGGCGATACGCCAGGTATGGCGGCGTAATGCCCACACGCCGGAAAACCCGAGCAACATGCCCACGACAATGGATATCGAGAGCGACCAGTCAAAAGAGTCGCTCTCGGCGATCAAGAAAGCGAAGTCGGCGGCGCTTACTGTCGTCAAGAGACTCGCACCCTAGGTGGCTACTACTAGTGAGCTCAAGCCTTTCTACTAGCGTGCTTGAAGATTTTTGGTTCACCGCTCGCCTCTGGCTCAACAGCATCATATCCAACCTAATGTTATTTCAACGTGATACTTAACATCGATTTAAGCAGGCAATTCTAACCCCAGATCAGTCGCCTAAACGGCTAATTATGACCGGGACACGTCGGCGCTCTTGCAGAGCAGGCGTGAAACGTTATCAACTAATATTCACCACAAAGTAACGCCCCGCCGGACGCTTAGCCCAAATCCATGAATCTCGCCTCACCGCTCGATACTCTCGGGGTCTTCAAGACCACGACGCGTGGGCGTTGGGATTGGCTAAACCCTCTGGCGATCTTGGCGCTTAGCGGTTTCGGCATCGCCTTCATCTATTCAGCGCAACTCTCAGTGCATGGCTCAGATTGGGTCAAACAGGTGGTTTTTTTGGGCCTAGGGGCCTTGGTTTATACAGGGGTAGCGATGATTGATTACCGATTTTGGCTAGGAATCGCTCATTGGATCTACTTTTTGGCCATAGTGCCGCTGGTGTTGGTATTGATACCAGGTATCGGCAGCGAAGTCTATGGCTCACAGCGTTGGATCAATCTGGGGTTCTTCTCCTTTCAACCCTCGGAAACAGCCAAGGTCGCAGTGTTGTTGATCACGGCGAGCACGTTGATCCGCAATGAAATCGGGACGATCCAACAGTCTTTGGGCGTGCTGGGGAAATTGGCCCTTGCGGTGGGCTTGCCCATGCTTTTGGTGTTGTTGCAGCCGGATTTAAAGTCGGCGATTGTCCTGCCCCCGATGGTGTTTTCCATGCTTTACGTTTCCAAATTGTCCGTGCGCTTTTATGCGGCGGCGCTGGGCGCGTTCGTGTTACTCGTAAGCATCGTCGCTTGGGATAGTTATAACTATGTGCGGTTTATGGACACCCACGGCTATTCCTATGTTGAAAAGAAGGACCGCGGCAAATACGAGGCGCTTTCTTGGGTGCCCCTTCACGATTATCAGCGCAACCGTATACTCGCCTTCGCCGCCCCCGAAAAAGTCGATCCAAGCGGTACTGGTATCACTTACAACCGCACTCAATCGCTCATTTCCGTCGGCTCCGGCGGCTTAACCGGTCGCGGCTGGCAAGAAGGCACACAAGCCCAGCTCGGTTACCTGCCCCGCTCCATCGCGCACAACGACTTCATTTTTTCTGTAATTTCCGAAGAACTCGGTTTCCTGGGAAGCATCACGGTTCTCGGCCTGTTTGGTCTGGTACTGTTTAACGGCATTCGCATCGCCGGTCTCGCCAGAGACCGATTCGGCACCCTCCTCGCCCTGGGCGTGACGGTGCTGTTTTTGGTGCATGTGTTTGTGAACATCGCCATGACCATCGGGCTCGTGCCCATCACGGGCATACCGCTTCCCTTCATCAGCTACGGTGGCTCCTTTGTGCTCAG
>CANHAH010000127.1 GCA_947458705.1 Opitutia bacterium
AGCCCAGAAAACCGCCCCTCCCGGGCTGTTTTCCGCTGTGTTAAGTGCGCTCACTCCGGCCATGCCGATGTGATCGCCGCTCAGAATATAATGTCGGCAGGACTTGCCGCCACTGCCCGTGGAGGAGCTTCAGGCTCCGGTGAAGCGGGAACCACCCCTCAACGCTCCCGCCTGCTTCGCAGGCGGGCTGCTTAAGGGAATCCCGGCCCTTCAGGGCCGGGAGGAGGTCAAGGTTTTAAACCAGCGATGAGCGCCTTGAGCTGCGCTGCGTGGTCCGCTGTATCCACTTTTTCGGCTACGGCGAGGACCGTGCCGTCGGAGGCGAGCACAAATGCCGCGCGGGCCGGTCCAAAATATTTTTTACCGTACATCGATTTCTCGACCACCGAGTCCGCCGCCTGCGCAAAAAGATCAGTTGGGTCGCTCGCCAAGGTGTAGGTGATTTTTTTCTTAACCGCGTACTTCAGATGCGAGCTCGGCGTGTCGCGGCTGATCGCAATCAAATCGTAGCCAGCTTTGGTAAACTCAGCGATATGCGCAGCCAAGGAGTCGTTTTGCTTATCGCAGGAACCGGTGTTATTTTTCATGTAAACCGACACAATGGTGCGGCGCTTGAGCAGGTCTTTAAAAGTGACTTCACTTTCCACGCCGTGGGCGACGACCTTGAGCTTGAAGTTTGTTTTGAGTTTTTTTCCTAGGGTAATCATAATCCCACCAGTGAGTAAGAGAACTCGCCGAGGTCAAACGCGCGGATATTTTTTTCGGTAAATTCGAGCGGTTGAGGCTTTGACGCGGGGGGATTAATCCTGCAACTTGACTTCGAATGAAGTCCGTCAAGGTCCCCGCTTTGGAGCTTTTCCTCCACGAAATGATCCCCCTCGCCAAGGCGATGGGCGTCGGCGTGGAAGTGAGCGACGATCGCGCCCTGACGCTCACGGCGCCCAAGGAACAGAATAAAAATTCGCTGAACACCGCATTTGGCGGCAGTCTAGTTTCCCTCGCCACCCTCGCCGGTTACGGCGTGGTTTGGGAGCTGATGAAAAACGAAAAAGGTGCCGTGAAACCTGAGTGGAGCATCGTCGTAAAAGAGAGTCGCGCCGCCTATCGTCGGCCGGTGATCGGTGATTTGCGAGCGATCTGCGAACGACCCGCGCAAGCCGCGATTGCTGAATTTAAGGAAGCTCTCGCCCGCTACGGTAAAGCCAAGCTGAAGCTGCGCGCTCGGGTGGTCGAAGAAGGTGAAACCGCCGTCGACGTGACGGCGGCCTTTGTAGTCACGCGCTAAGATTTTTTTCGCGCTCGGCGTAGCTTGGGGAGACTAGATCGCTACCGATTCAGACCCAAATTCCCGCGCGGGTGCCGCCATTCTTGTCGAATGGCGCGGTTTTTTTAAATGTGCTTAGAGTCGGCTTCGTCTTTTTTGACGTAACCGCTGTCCTGACGCTGGTGGTTGACCGCGTTTTTCTTCAAATAGGCTTGGTAAACATCGTCCGCGGACATCCCGAGCGTTTGCGCGAGCGAGACGAGAAAATGAAACAGATCCACGACCTCGACCTTGGCGTTTTGCTCGTCGAATTTCTGGTACTTCGCCCACCATTTCCACGGTACGCTGTCGATCAACTCCGCGGTCTCCTGCTGCATGGCGCGCGTGTAATTGAGAATCCACTTGGCCTTTTCATCATCGCTTGGTGGGGGCAGCACGACGCCGATACGTTGGTTGAGCGCCTCTTGCATGCGGAAGATTTCCTCGAATTTATCCATGTCCGCGACCCTGCAAATGCTCTTCGGCGCTGGCAAGCCCGCGTTCACTGCTAAAGCCACCAGCGGGCGGACCGAATTTGCAGTTGCTCCAAGAGGTGGGCGGAGCGATGCTGGCTCTTTGACGCCGACGTCGAGTGCGCTTAACGCGTTCCGCCAGCGTCACCAACCCGGGCCGCTCCCGTTTTACGGTGAGCGCCCAGAAAACACAAAAAACAACACAATGACAGATCCAGATACGTCCGGCACCCCCGCCGCGCCGGCTGCCGATAATACGGCGCCCGCGGCCCCTGCCGTGACAGCCCCCGCGTCCAACGCCGGTGGCGAGACCCAGCCGTTCGGTACGTTCGGCTCCACCCGTGGCTCCGGCCTCAACCGTGGGAAAAAACGCCCCGCTGCCCCCGCTAGCAACCCCGCCCCAGCCTCCAGTGGTGGCGATTACAAACCCAGCTCCCTCGAGGTCATCACCCCGAAGAGCGAGTACAAGAACCCGTTCGCGCCTGAGCCTGAAGCTCCCGTGATCGCGCCGGTATCCACCCCGGCCCCCGTCGAAACCACCGCGCCAGCTCCTGCTGCTGCGGTGTTCACCGCTGCTCCAGCCCCGATCGCTGCCCCGGCCCCTGTCGTCGCACCCGCGCCGGCCTCGGTCAGCAGTGAAAAAGCCGAGCTCAACATCCTCCCTCCCGCCGAAGCCAAGCGCCCTGCCACCAGCTGGGAAGCTTCTTCGAGCGACGCGCGCCCGCGCCGTGAAGATCGCCCGACGTTCCGCGTCGAGCCCCGCCCCGGCCAACCCCGTCGCGAGGAAGATTCCGCCAAGGAACTCTATCCGATGGATGCAAAGCCCGGCCGCGATTCCGGACGCGAGCCCCGTCGCGAAGGTCAGCGCTTTGAACCGCGCGAGCCCCGCCGTGACTCTCGCTCCGAACAGGGCCAACGCCTCCCGGCGGCAGCCCAGCCCAAACGCTCCGGCGGTTTCATCGCCTGGCTGAAAGGTCTCTTCGGTTTCAAATCCGCCGCTCCCGCCCCGTCTCATTCCGGTGAACGTCACCGCGAAGGCGGCGAAGGGGGTCGCGACGGATATCAAGGCGGACGACGCCGTAATCGCCGTGGCGGTCGCGGTCGCTCCCAAGGCGGAGATCGCTCGGGTGGTTACACCCCACGAGCCGAAGGTGAAAACTCCGGCGGCGAAGGTCGTGGTGAATCCCGAGGCGAGAGCCGCGGTGAAGGCCGTGGTGAATATCGCGGCGGTGGCGAAGGCCATCGCGGCGGCGGTCGCCATCGTGGCGGTCGTGGCCGTGATCGTGGCGAACGTGGCCCTCGCGGTGATCGCGGTGGTCCCGATCCCCGTCCTGAAGGCCAGCAAGGCGGCGGGGCGATCTGATCGCGCTGCCCGTTAAAACTTGCCAACGCGCGCCCCACTCAGCGCATTTCCAAGGCGTCCCTTTGCGGGACGCCTTTTTTATGGACGACCCGGGCACCAGCCCGCGGTTTTTCAATCACTGGCTCCCGTTCGAGGCTATTTTTAAAAAAACCATGTCCGACCTCATCGTCCACGGCGGTCGCCCGCTCTCCGGCACCATCACGCCTTCCGGCAACAAAAACTCTGTTCTCCCAATTTTCTGTGCCACGCTGCTCACCGATGAGCCTGTGACGCTGCTGAACGTACCCGACATCACTGATCTGAATAAACTTGTCGCCTTCTTTCAGGCGCAAGGTTCGCAGATCACCTGGGACCGTACGGCCGGCACCATGCGCGTTGATCACTCGACGTTTCGCCCGTCTTTAGCCGACGACGAACTCCCGCAGGACATGCGTTCCACGGTCCTGCTGTATCCCGCGCTGCTGCACCGGTTCCGCAAACTCACTATCCGCGCCAACACTAAGGGTTGCTCCCTTGGCGTGCGTGAAATCGACCCGCACCTAGAAATCCTGCGCGCGCTCGGCACCGTGATCCACGACGGCGAACCCTTGATCCTCGCCTTGCCCGCCGGTTTCTCCGGTGCCCGTCACTGGTGTGATTACATGTCGGTCACCGTCACGGAAAACTTCGCGATGGCAGCCGCCCTCGCTTCCGGCCACTCCACGCTCATCAACGCTGCCAGCGAACCGCACGTCCAAGATCTTTGCGCTGCGCTGGTTGCGATGGGGGCTAAGATCGAAGGACTCGGTACCAGTCGCCTCGAAATCACCGGGGTAAAAAAACTCCACGGCGCTACCATCACGATTAGTAGCGATTACCACGAGATCGTCACCTTCCTCGCCCTCGGCGCGATCACCGGTGGCGAGGTTCGCGTCACTAAATCGCTGCCGCACCACTTTGACCTCATCACCCGCGCCTTCGCCAAACTCGGAGTGATCGTCGAACACGAAGGCGACACCGCCATCGTCCGGCGCAACCAGACGCTTCGCATCGAGCAACCGTTCACCAGTAATCTTCTGCCAAAAATCGAAGCCGCCCCGTGGCCGTACTTTTCGGTGGATTTGTTGCCCCTCATGATCGCTCTGAGCACGCGCGCCGAGGGCACCATCCATTTCTGGAATAAGGTCTATGAAAATGGTTTTTCGTGGATTCCCGAGCTGGCGAAATTCGGCGCCCATGCGCTTGTCAGCGATCCGCACCGCATTGTGGTCTTTGGGAACCGCCCACTTCATCCGGCGACCGTCGACTCTCCCTATATCATTCGCGCCGCCGTTGCCTTGGCGATGGTTGCGGCGGCTATCCCCGGAAAGTCGGTAGTACGCAACGCCGAGATCATCAAACGCGCCCACCCTCGCTTTGTCGAAAACCTCCGCAGCCTAGGCGCGGAGCTCGAGTGGAAATAATCCCATGGCCGCTGATCCCTCCGCCAACAAAGGCGTCAACTTTCTCGCCTCCACCCTCGCCTCGCCCGTGTCGCCCGCCGAGGCCGCGCTGCGACCGCTCTCGTTTGCCGACTTCACCGGCCAACTGAAAACCATCGAGCGACTCCAGGTGATGGTGGGCGCCGCCAAAAAACGCGGCGAAGCGCTTAACCACATCCTGCTCTCTGGCCCACCCGGCCTGGGCAAAACGACACTCGCCTTCATCCTTGGCAACGAGCTGGGCAAAGCCGTCCGAGTTACCTCGGGTCCAGTCATCGAAAAAGCCGGTGACCTCGCCGGACTGCTGACCAGCCTTGAGGAAGGCGACATCCTATTCATCGACGAAATCCACCGCATCCCCAAAACGGTTGAGGAATATCTGTATTCGGCGATGGAGGATTTCCGTCTGGATATCATGATCGATCAGGGCCCCAACGCACGTAGTGTGCGCCTCTCGATTCCGCGCTTCACGCTCGTCGGCGCGACCACGCGCTCGGGATTGCTCACCGCCCCGCTGCGCTCCCGTTTCACGTTACAGACGCGCCTCGACTATTACGATCACGCTACCCTGCAAGGGATCGTGCGCCGCAGTTGCGGTCTGCTGGGCGTCGCGATCGACGAAGGTGGCGCGCAAGAAATCGCTACCCGCGCCCGCGGCACGCCGCGCGTCGCCAACAACCTGATCAACTTCTGCCGCGACTACGCGCAGGAGCGCGCCAAAGGTAAAATTACTCAACCCGCAGCCGCCGCCGCCTTGGAGCTGTTAGAAATCGACGCCGCGGGTCTCGATGAGATGGACAAACGCATGTTGCGCGTCATGGCCGAAAATTACCGTGGCGGTCCTGTTGGGATGAGCACGATCGCAGTCGCCGTCGGCGAGGAAGCCGAGACGCTTGAGGAGGTGCACGAGCCATTTCTGATCCAAGAGGGCTACCTCCAGCGCACCCCCCAAGGCCGTACACTCACGCCGAAGGGTTATGCTGCCGTCGGCCTCAAGGCCGCAATCGGCGGCGACCAAGGTTCGCTACTTTAGAAATCGGTTAGACTGAAACTGCGGCGAGCACCGCGCGCCACCGGGCCGACTCGCCGCGTAAGCCGTGCTGCTCAAGCGCGGCAGTGATCTCTTCGATTTGCGGTTCTACCACGGCGTGCCTTGGGTCGGCCGGGAATTCCGGTCGCACCGCCCGCGTAAGGGCCCAACAGGCCCAGGCGCGCCAGCGCCGTTGCTCGCGGCGTGGTTCGTTCATGCGATCCGCGTAGTGCTGAAAGTGCACCCGCGGGTTTCCGATAAAAACGTTAGTTGGGGTCTGTGCTATGCACCACGCCATGGCCGCATAGGGCAACGGCCACTGGTTTAAAATTACTTCTTCCCCGCTCAATTCGGCGCCCAAGGCGCGGTCGAGACACAACAACGCCCGCGCCGCGAGTCCGCGTTGCCAGAGGGTCTGAGCGTATTCTAAACACGAAAAATAAAAGCCCTCACCGCGCACTTGATCCCGAAATGCATGCAAGGCCCGCCAATCCAGCTCGGGACGAGCGGCAGGCAAATAGGGGCACAGCGGCAGGGTCTCAGGCATCGGCGCCAGATTCGGGCAGGACGGGCACGGGTCAACGCTGTGCACGAGGCGGAACTTTCGCTTGGCGGCGCCCACGGTTTGCGCGACAACCACTAGCCTGAAAGCCACCGAGTCCCAACCTCCCCAGCCGCCCTCCCACGGCCCAACCGAATCCGCACCGGCTGAGGCCGCGCACGCGATCGGAGGCTGGCGTCGAGTCGCGCTTTGGCCGCTGGCTTTATTAATGAAGCTATGGGGACGTTCTCTGCGCTTCGAAACCGCGCCGGAAGATCTGCGGGCGTTTAATAAAAACGACGAACCCGTCGCCATTGTACTGTGGCACAACCGTCTGTTTCTATCCGCGGAAATTGTGCGGCGCTATCGTCAAGGTCGACCGGCGCATGCGCTGGTCAGCGCGAGCCAAGACGGAGCGTGGCTGAGTGCATTTTTTTCGCTCGCCGGGATGCGTACCGTTCGCGGATCTAGCAGCCGACTTGGGCGCGAGGCTGCCACGGCCCTCGTGGAGGTATTAAGAGCCGGTAATGACATTGGCATAACGCCCGACGGCCCCCGCGGCCCCTGCTACGATTTCAAACCTGGAGCACTCATCGTTACACGGCGCACCCGCACGCCGCTGCTGCTAATCGGCGCCGAATTCGAATCGGCGTGGCAACTTCGCTCGTGGGACCGTTTTTACCTACCGAAACCGTTTTCCCGCGTGCGCATGCGTTGCCGCCACGTGCCGGCGACGGAGCTACAAGATCGCGACGCGGCCACGGCGGCTATTTCCGCGCAGCTGCACGAGATCAACCCTGATCGCATCAGCGCCGTGGGGTTAAACAAACCAGGTCTCTAAGTATTTTTTACCTCAGTGGGACGGCACGAAAGCCCGGCCGTTTAGGGCCGGGATGAAGTGCCGCCTGGCGGACGGCGTTTTGCCGGAGCGCGTTGGTTCTCGATGTAGCGCTTGATGGTGGCGAGAGTCGCCCCGCCGGTGGTCGCCGCAAAGTAACTTGGGGTCCAGAAGTGCGTACCCCAAAGTTTCCGGCGCACCTCAGGAAAATTGCGCTGTCGCAGGAGCCGGGCCGAAACGCCCTTGAGGGAGTTGACGAGGGTGGCGACGGAGTATTTGGGTGGAAACGA
>CANHAH010000128.1 GCA_947458705.1 Opitutia bacterium
CCGAGGTGGCAACAATCGTAGTTCACGCCGACGCGGCGGAGCAGTCCCTCGGCCTCGACGGCGCGATCGCTCGCCCGCCAGGCGTTGAAAAAATCCACGGTCTCGGGCGTCGTCTCAAAGGTGCAGCACGGTTCGGGTTCGAGGCCGAGGTGTAGATCGCGGCCGGTGCGTTCGGAAAGTTCAGCGATGGTGCGGCCGATGGCGGTGACGTTGGCGAAAATCGCGGCGCGGCGCGCGGGATCATCTTGGGTCCAGGCTTTGAACGAGCCGGGAACGGTGCTCACGCTGCCGGCGACGCCCGCGGGGACGAGTTGCGCGATGAGGGCGAAGAGGCGTTGCGTGTAGGCGAGTCGCTCGGGCGTTGACCAATCCGGCGCATAGACCTGCTCCTTCACGCGCGTGCCGTGGAAGCTGCCGTAGGGAAATCCGTTGATTGTGAAAACGTAGCAGTCATGCGCGTCGAGCCAGTGGCGAAAAGCGGTGAGCGCGGCGGGTTGCGCGAGCTCTTCGGCAGCTCGTGCGCCGAGACGCAGGCCAATCGCATACGGCCGACCGGTAGCGACGCGGCGTCGAACGACGAGCGTGTGGCGCTCGAGAGTTTCAAACGTCTGCGCCCAGGTTTCGCCACGGTGGACGTTGGTGCAGTAGGCGAGATGCAGGCCGTGGTTGAGTTGCATCCGACGAATCAATCGCCGAGGCGAAACTTAGGGCACTGCGAGAGGAAGCGCACGGGGTTTTGGTAGAGCACTTGATCGACGTACGCGGCGCTGTGGCCGCGGCGGCGCATTTCAAAAGCGGCTTTGGGTACGGCGAGTGGATCGCTCACGCCCCAATCGCACGCCGAGTTGAGCCAGATGCGGTCGTGGCCGGAGGTTTCCAACATATCCACAGCGCGGGGCGGCGAAGATTTAGAATCAGGATAAAGTGTGATGCCGGCCCAAAAACCGCGGTCCAGGACAAGGTTCACGGTGTGCTCTTCAACGTGGTCGATGATAACGCGTTCGGGTTTCACGCCAGGATGCGAGCGGAGTAAATCGACAATCAATCGCGTACCTTTGAGTTTGTCCTCAAGGTGCGGGGTGTGAACGAGGATGAGTTGGTTGTATTTTACCGCGAGCTCGACGTGCTGCTCGAGGACCTTGAGCTCGTTGCGCGTATTGCGATTGAGGCCGATCTCACCGATGCCGAGTACGTTGGGCTTCGTCAGGAATTCCGGAATCATCGCGAGAACATCCGCCGCGAGAGCGAGATCTTCCGCTTCCTTTGGATTGATGCACAGCCAAGCGAAATGAGGGAGGAGAAATTTCGCGGCGCGGGCTGGCTCGTACTCGGTGATCTGGCGGAAATAATCGCGAAAACCGTCGACCGAGCTGCGGTCAAAACCGGCCCAAAAAGCAGGTTCGCAAACGGCTACACAACCAGCCGTGACCATAGCCTGATAATCGTCGGTGGTACGGCTCACCATGTGGCCGTGGGGCTCGATGTAGCGCATGGTCGGAGATTATTTAGCCCCCTTGGGGGACGAAGATTTTTGCCACGCGCCAAGGGCCGCTTTGCCCGAGGTGATGGCATCGGGCTTCGTGGTGGGATCGCTGAGTTGCTCAAGGATGCGACGGGCCCGGGCGGGTTTGCCGTCGACGAGAATTTTGGCGGCTTGGTGCAGAGCCTCACAGCGGAAATCACCCGCGGCGCCGTAGCGTTCGACGCGATCAAGGAACGCCGCAACCTCGATGAGTTTGGCCCGCACCGGCACGAAACTGTGATCCACGACGGCGCGTTGCGCGGCGGCGGGCAAGCGAGCCGAGGTGCGGGAAGGGCGTGGCTTGGTCATGCGAAGAAAGAAATTAAAAGCCCGAAGGCGACAGGCAGGTCAAAGTAAACTCAGCTCGCACCGTAAATCAAACGTCGCGCCCGTAGCCTAAAATCAGGCCAGACCGAGGTGTTTGAGCGCGGCGGGCGTGGGTCCGTCGTAGGTAGCGAGCGGTACGTTGCCGACGTAGCCGAGGTCTTTCATGCCTTCGGGGGTGGTGTAAAAACCGCCCGAGGTGAGATCGCGGAATTTGGTGAAAAAGAGCGCGGCGGTTTTGAACTCGGGCTTGGCCTTGGGAACATAGCAAATGTCGTCGCAAAGGGCACGTTGTTGGCCAGCGATGAGATCGGCGAAATCGTTACCGAAGCGTTTCTGAGACTCGGCGTCGATCCAGACAAGGCCCTCAAGGATGAGGGCGCGGTCTTTGTCATGGCCGGGATAGGGCGCGCTGATCCATTCGTCGATAAAATCGGGCACGCCGACGGCGGAGGCGGCGGGGGATTTCGCGTCGGCGGGGATGATCACGTCGCAGAGCGCGGTAGCCGTGCGGCGTTGACCGGCGGTAAATGTGAGGGCCCAGAAATCACCGGCTTTATAGATTTTGTTGAGCTCGGGATCAGTGCCGTAGCCGACGGCGGCCTTGGTCGTAGTAGGGGCGGCACCGGCGGCGGCGGCCCGATCCATGATCGCGACCGAGGCGGCGGCGGTGAGCATCCACTTAATGGCGGTGCGGCGATCCAGACGGGGCCGCGAGGAAGAATCGGACGGGATCATGTTAGAGGTTTCCTTTCTTCATTTCGGCGAGGAGATAATCGCTGGCGCGCCAGGCAAGCGCCATGATGGTGAGGGTGGGATTCTTATCGGCGTTGCTGGCAAAGGGGCCGCCGTCATTTACGAAGATATTTTTAACATCCCAGGTCTGACCCCATTGGTTGGTGACAGATTTTTTGGGATCAACGCCCATGATGGTGCCGCCGACCTCGTGGATGATTTTGCCGCCGGGCTCGATGGCTTGGAGGCCAGTGGCGTCGAGCTTGTTGGGCTTGCCGCCCATCGCAGTGATGATCTCGGCAAAGGTCCGCTGCATGTGCGCGGCTTGGCGGGTCTCGTGGTCGGACCATTTCCAGTGAAAACGCAGGACCGGCGTGCCCCATTTGTCTTTCACGGTGGGGTCAAGGTCGCAGTAGGAATCGGCGTTGGGGATCATCTCGCCGCGGCCGGCGAAGCTAACGAAGGTGCCATAATAGCGGCGGGCGTCTTCCTTGAATTTACGGCCGTAGCTGCCTTCGGTGAGGCCGGCGACGGCCGTGGCAGCGCCGAGCCCGGGCATGCTGCGACCCGTTTGGAACTCGATGTGGTAGCCGCGGGCGAAGTCGAGTTTGCCGGCTTTTTGTTCCTGATAGAGCCACCACGGGACATACATGTGAGCACCGCCGGCGCCATCCTCGTTGTGGGCGGGCATATTTTCGAGCAGCGGGATCTGGCCGCCGAGACGCGCGCCCACGGTATCCATGATGTATTTGCCGACCAGGCCGCTGGAGTTCGCGAGGCCGTTGGGGTAGCGCGGAGATTTAGAATTGAGTAGAATGCGTACGGACTCGGCGGAACTCGCCGCGAGGACAACGACACGAGCCTTCAACGCGTGGGCTTCACCCGTGATGCGGTCGATGTAGATGACACCAGTGGCCTTGCCGTTTTCGTCCATGGTGATCTCGCGCACCATCGCATTGGGCAAGATATCGAGGTTGCCCGTGGCCAGGGCGGGCGGGAGATGGACGGTGGTGGATTGATAGTTAGCCTTGATCGAGCAACCGCGACCACACTGCGTCGCCCAAAAACACGCAGCGCGATCACGCATCGCCTGCGCGAGGATACGCTGAGCAGTGGGATTTTGGGGGTGAAGTTTAGCGGGGATGCGCTCGGCATCTTGCTTCACACTGAGAACGGCGCGGTGAATCGGAATGACAGGTAAACCGAGTTTCTTGGCGCGTTTTTGCGCGAGCAGTTCGCCCGCGCGAGCCTTGGGCGGCGGCAAGAGCACGCCTTCGCTAGAATTGGGCGTATTTTCGAGGCCTTCGTTGGAACCGTAAACGCCAATGAGCATCTCGACTTTATCGTAGTAGGGCGCGACGTCTTCATAGCCGATGGGCCAGTCGAGGCCAAGCCCGTCGCGGGAGTAAGGTTTGAAATCGTAGGGGCCGTTGCGCAGCGAGATCCGCCCCCAGTGGTTGGTGCGACCCCCGAGCATCCGCGCCCGCCACCACCAGAATTGACGCGTAGGATCGCTCGACGCGCTCGTGTAGGGCTCACCCGGCACCTGCCAACCGCCGTCGACGGTGGCGTCGTGAAAACCGAATGGTTTATCTAACGTGCTCGAGCCGGCGAGTGGCGCTTGGCCGTTAGTCTGAAACATCGCGGTTTCTTTGACCGGGTCGTAGTTGCGACCAGCTTCGAGCATGAGAACTTTCACCCCCTCCATCGCAAGGGTGTAAGCCGTCTGGCCGCCGCCAGCACCGGAACCGACAACGATCACATCATAAGTGGGCTGAGTCTTGCTGGCAGTAATGATGGGCATGGGGAAAGAAAGACGAAGGGAGCGAGAAACGGTTAGGGGAAATCAGGAATTGGCTGGCGTGAGCGAAACATAGGGATCTTCGCGCAAAATAAGATTTTTTCGGCCGACTAGGATCTGCCACCACACGCGGGCGTTGGCCGCGACCACGAGCGCCACCAATACGAGAAAGGCGCCGGTGACCGCAGCGTTGATTTGGTTGTTCAGTAGCAGGGTCTGCCACATCTTCATTTCGGCGGGCGTGCCGCCAGCAGCGATCTTGGCTTCGAAGCCGCGCGCGATCGCAAGGAAGCCTACGGGCGCAGGACTAAAAATTTTCATAAGTCCGGCGGTGGACGTCACGGCGAGCAGCCAGACGAGCGGTAGCGTAGTGACCCAAGCATAGCGGGCGCGGCCCATCTTAAGTAGCACCGTCGTGCCAAGCGCGAGCGCGACGACCGCCAGGAGTTGGTTGGCCACGCCGAAAATCGGCCAGAGCGAATTGATGCCACCGAGTGGATCTACAACGCCTTGGTAGAGGAACCAGCCCCACGCGCTAACGAAGGCCACCGTGGCGATAAAATTACCCATCGTTGATTTGGTTTCCCCGAGTGGCTTCCACAGATAGCCAAGCAAATCCTGCACGATGAATCGACCCACCCGCGTACCGGCGTCGATCGCCGTCAAAATAAATAGCGCCTCAAACATGATCGCGAAATGATACCAGAGTGCGAGCGCCGCCTTGCTGCCGAGCACGCCCGCAAACATGTGCGCCATACCCACAGCAAACGTTGGCGCGCCACCCGTGCGGCCGACCATGGTTTTCTCGCCGACGCTCGAGGCGAGGTCAGCCATCTGCAGCTCCGTCACCGGAAAACCGAGCGCGGTGACCTTCGCTACGACGGCCGCTGGTTCACCTTTCATGTTGATCGCGAAGTATTCGCCGGGGGCCATCGCGCAGGCGGCGATAAGAGCCATAATACCCACACACATTTCGGTGATCATCGCCCCGTAGCCAACCACCCGAATGTGGTTTTCACGCGCCAGGAGCTTCGAGGTCGTGCCCGATGATATGATTGAATGAAAACCTGAGAGCGCCGCGCACGCGATGGTGATAAAGCAGAACGGAAACACCGGTCCGGCGAAAACCGGACCCGTACCGTCAATGAACTTGGTAACAGCCGGCATCTGCAGCGTAGGTGCAAGCACCGCGATCGCGATGCCGAGTGCGACGACCGTGCCGATTTTCATAAACGTGCTCAGGTAGTCGCGCGGCGCGAGCAGGATCCAGACCGGCAACACCGAGGCGATCACCGCATAGATCATAATGCCCCACGCGAGCGTCGTGCCATTCAGAGTGAGCCAATGTTCGAGACGCGTACCCGGCAGGAATTGTCCAGCCCAGACCGCCAAAAGCAACGCCACCAAGCCGGCCGCACTGATCCAAATTAATTTAGCGCCATCATGCGTGCCACGCATCGCCAATCCCATGAAGACCGCGATCGGCATCGTCGCCAAAATCGTAAACAGGCCCCAAGGACTTTCAGCGAGGGCGTTGACCACCACCAACGAAAGCACCGCCAACAAGATCACCATGATCCCTAAAATACTGATTAAAGCGACAATCCCAGCAAAAGGCCCGACCTCGTCGCGCACCATCTGTCCGAGCGATTTGCCGCCGCGCCGCACCGAGCAAAACATGATCATACTGTCGTGCACCGCGCCGCCAAGGGTCGCACCAATCAGCATCCACAACATCCCTGGCAAATACCCAAACTGCGCCGCCAACACCGGACCAACCAATGGCCCTGGCCCCGCAATCGCCGCAAAATGATGCCCAAAGACGACCCACTGGTTCGTCTTCACGTAATCCTTACCGTCTCCCTTCGTCTCGGCCGGGGTCGCCCGTAGCTCATCGAGCGTGAACACCTTCGCCATGAGCCACGCCGAGTGAAACCGGTAAGAGATAGCAAACGTGCAGAGCGCAGCGACGACCATCCACAGCGCGTTGAGCGGCTCGCCGCGCGACCAAGCGAGCACGCCTACGCAGGTAGCGCCGGTGACGGCGACCAGGGTCCAGCCCAAAATACGCAACGGGGTGAGAGAGGGTGAAACAGGGGCAGCAGAAAAGCTCATAGGAGAAACGAAGGGTGCCATCAGCGTGTGAGTGACCAAGTTCAGTGCAAGCTCACGAAAAAAATTACGGGAAATCGTGAAGCAGCGCCACCGCCCTATTCGGACATCCGGATCATACCACGGCGAATCGCTTCGGCCGTGGCCTGAGCGCGATCAGGCACGTTTAAATTTATCTAAAATGCGGCTAACTTGGCATTTTCCCGTGTCCTCGTAAATACGTACGGATGGCAGCGAACTACCGGTTGGCACGGCCAGCCGGAATCGTCACAGAGAATTCACTTTATCGGTGGTGCAATTAGACCCGATTATCGTAATCATTTGTACATGCAGCACACTCGTTTCCTCGCATTGGCCCTGTTGAGCGTAACCTACGCCTTCGCGCACGAAACCCCTTCATCCGCTTGGAAGCCGACCCCCTACGCCGAACAGCTCGCCCACGCCCCCACCCCACTACCCGACCGCGTGGTCCTAACTTGGGCCGGCGATCCAGCGACCACTCAGGCCGTCACTTGGCGCACCTCGACGAGCGTCGAACGCGCCCTCGCCCAACTCGCCCCCGCAGCCGATAACGCCAAATTAACCGCCACTGATTTCCCGGCCCGCACTGAAGACTTCACCTCCGATCTCGGCTCCGCCCATTACCACTCCGTCAACTTCACCGGCCTCGCCCCCAACACCCTGTACGCTTACCGCGTCGGCGACGGCGCCAACTGGTCCGAGTGGTATCATTTTCGCACCGCGAAGG
>CANHAH010000129.1 GCA_947458705.1 Opitutia bacterium
ACAGCGCCACCGTTCCGCTCGTATTTACGCCTGTGAAACGGCGGCGGCGGAACCGGAGCTAGCGCCGCCTTCTCTAACCTGAAAAACAAAAAACCGAGGACGTTGAGAATCCTCGGTTTTTAGGTGCGCCGCTCACAGCTCAATAAGAGCCGCCAGCGACGGTGGTAGTTAGGAGTTAGCTGTTATACGAATCTTACTTCGTCGGGACGCTTTGGATCGTCTTAAGAATACGACCGGCAACCAAATATGGGTCGGCGGCGGAGTTCGGACGGCGGTCTTCGAGGTAGCCCTTGTAGCCGTTGTTGACGAAGCTGTGGGGGATTCGAATCGAGGCGCCGCGGTCGGCGAGACCATAACTGAACTTGTCGATCGACTGGGTCTCGTGGAGACCTGTGAGGCGGAGGTGGTTTTCTGGTCCATAAACGGCGATGTGCTCGTCACGGAATTTGTTGAAGGCCGCCATGAGCTTCTCGAAGTAGGCTTTACCGCCCTTCTCGCGCATGAACTTGGTGGAGAAGTTAGCGTGCATACCGGAGCCGTTCCAATCGAGCGGTTGCTGGAAGTTACCCAGGATGGGCTTGCAACGCCACTCGATGTCGATGCCGTAACCTTCAGCTAGGCGGGCTAGGATATAGCGAGCGACCCACATCTGGTCAGCAGCGCTCTTGGAGCCTTTGCCAAAGATCTGGAATTCCCATTGGCCTTTGGCGACCTCGGCGTTGATGCCTTCGAGGTTAATCCCGGCATCAAGACAGATATCGATATGCTTCTCGGTGATCTCGCGGGCGATGTCGCCGACGTTCTTGTAGCCGACACCGGTGTAATAAGGGCCTTGCGGCGCCGGATAACCACCCTCTGGGAAACCGAGAGGACGCCCGTCTTGATAGAAGAAATATTCTTGTTCGAAGCCGTACCAGGTATCGGCGTCATCTGGAATGGTGGCGCGCGAATTAGAGACGTGCGGGGTGACGCCATCTGGCATCATGACTTCGCACATGACGAGCACGCCGTTCTTGCGGGTGCTATCAGGGTAAACCGCAACGGGCTTCAACACGCAATCCGAGCTCCTGCCCTCGGCCTGCTGAGTGGAGCTACCGTCGAAGCCCCAGTTGGGCAGCTCGGTGAGCTTGGGGAAGCTCTTGAATTCCTTGATCTGTGTCTTGCTGCGCATGCTGGCTAGCGGTTTGTAGCCATCGAGCCAGATGTATTCTAATTTATATTTAGCCATAATAATGCGGGTTTTATGAGGGGGTTTGACGTGAGGCCGGTGAAATTAAAGACCGGTTTCGCACGCTGGAAACCTCATAGCTATTCAGCACCTCATGTGCCATCAGCAACCAGATTTTTAAGGTTTTAAGACGATTTTCACATCCTGCTTAACGTGAGCTAATTTCAACTGCATCGGTCTTGTCCCTTGCCTCTACCGCAGCACCCCTAAACCTCACCTTTAACTGCCATGCACGAGGTCAAAGACACGCAACGCGCCGTCGTCCGCATCGGCTACGACGGCCGCGTACACAAGACATTCCGCGGGCCCAACGCCCAAACGCGCTTCGACAACGAGGTCTGCGTTCTCCGCCACCTTGAAGCCCGCGGCTGTGATTTCGTACCCCGACTACTCGAAGTCGAGCCCGACGCCCTAAAAATTATCACCACCAACTGTGGATCTATCGTGGATCAACTTAACCCGGAGCGCATGCAAGAATTGTTTCAAGAACTCGAAACCTACGGCGTTCGCCACGACGACGCCTTCCTGCGTAATATTACTTACCGCGCCAGCGACGGTCGCTTCTGCCTGATCGACTTCGAATTCGCTACCCTCCTCGAAACACCGCCCGCCTCGGCGAAATCACGATGAACACCCCTTCCACCCGCTCTATGTCGGCTCCCGTGCCCGACCTTTGTTGGTCTGGCCTCAGCGATCGAGGCAAAGTCCGCCCCAATAACGAAGATTCCTTCCTCGCCTTGGCCTTCGACGGCCGCGAAGTCCGCCGCCTGGGCAAAATCGGTAGCGCCTCCAGTGCTTCGAGCGATTTCGTATTCGCCGTCAGCGACGGTATGGGCGGCGCCAAATCCGGCGAATTCGCCAGCCGCATCACTGTCGAAAAAATCACCCAGTTGCTCCCCAAGAGTTTCAAACTCTCCGCCAGCGGCATGAGCAGCGGTTTCACCGACATTCTGCTCGAGGTCTTTCACGCCATCCACTTTGAGCTACTCAAATTTGGCTACAGCTACGAAGAATGCCGTGGCATGGGTACTACCCTGACGCTCGGTTGGCTCACGCCCGGCTGGCTCTACTTTGGCCACATCGGAGACAGTCGATTATACTATTTACCCCGGGCCGGGGGCATCACCCAACTTACCCACGATCATACCCACGTCGGATATCTGCGACGCCAAGGCCAGATCAACGAACGCGAAGCCCGGGCTCATCCGATGCGCAACGCCCTCCACCAAGCCCTAGGCGCCGGCCACCAATTCATCGACCCTCAATTCGGCGCGGTCGCTCTCACTCCCGGCGACCGCTTCGTGCTCTGCTCTGACGGACTTATCGACGGTCTATGGGAACGCCACATCGAGGAGCTGATACGCGCGCCATCGCCCGTCGAAAAAAAACTCTCCCCCGCCGAACGCCTTGTCGCTGCCTCCCTCGAAAATTCCGGCCAAGACAACACCACCGCCCTCGCCCTCGAACTTCTTGGCCCAACCTCACCACCCACCGTCCGCGCCAAAAAATCTTAAAAGCATCCCAACGCCGCGATGACCACGACACTCTTCGTCTACGGCACCCTCAAGCGCGGCGGCTCCAACCACCACCACCTCGCCGCCCAAACCTTCCACGGAACCGCCCGCACAGCGCCGGGCTTTACACTCTTCTCTCTCGGCGCCTATCCCGGCCTAGTCGCAGCGCCCACCGACGCCTACGGCGTCACCGGCGAACTCTGGTCCATCGACGACGCCTGTCTCTCACGCCTCGACGAACTTGAGGGTCTAACCGAAGGGCTGTACCTCCGGGCTCCAATCACACTGGCCCACCCCGTCGCCAGCACCCCCGATGCCGCATCGACCATGATCTCCTCGGCCGAAACCTATTTTTATCTACTCGATTTGTCCGGCCGACCGCACCTCGGCACCACGTGGCCCGTCTAGACCCGCATCTTAGCCGCGGTCTATGCGGCCGCAGCCGCCACGATTATTATTTTAGAAATTTCTCCGAAACCCGACGCACCGCCGTGAATTTTGCTCGGTAAAGTTCTTCCAAAACATCGCGTACTTCAGCGGGGATACGTTGCACTATCTCATCCAGTGTGGGTAAAGGTCCTGCTTCGGCCTCAGATTCTTCACGCGCAGCCGCTGGCTTAACCGCGACCGTTTCGCCGCGTTCGCGCGCCTCAGCCAGAAAAGCGCTTTCGCCCACTTCATCAGTCGGCCAAGGCGCATCATCGCCAAACAAAGTCCCATACGCCGCGGCACTCGCTGCGGCCACTGTCGCCGCACTCAATGGCGCCACACCGACCGCTTCGCTCGCCTCCGGCGGCAAAGACTCCGAGCGAATCGCCGGCTCCATCGAGCTCATCCGCGCTACGACACTTGGCTGCGCCAAAACGGCTAACGCCGCAGTCAGGCGACGCTCCAATCGCTCAATCAGTCCTTTTTTTTTTCGCTTTCGTCGGCCGCTACTTGCGGGACTTCATCGGCCAGCGAAGCGAGCTCTTTGATGAGGCTATCAATCGCGCGCGCGCGGCTCGCTTCGATCGCCTTCAACAAGGTCACTTCAAAATTAATTTTCTCGGCCAACCCAAGTTTTACACTGCCTTCGCCTTCACGCAGGCCGTCGAGCAAACGGGTGATCTGCTCCGTAGTCATGACGACCCCGCCGAGGCTGCTGCTACGGCCACCTTGCGCGATCGCATCGAGCAAAGCCGACCGAACCACTTCCTGTAAATCCGTCAGTAATCGGACTAAGTCGCGGCCCGCCGCGTCGCATTCGTCCACGAGAGCGACAAGACGGGCGTGGTCACCCGTGGCGAGAGTGGAGGCGAGTTCAGCGATTTTTTCGGCTGCAACAAGACCATAAACATCAAGCACATCTGGCTCGGCAATCTCGGTCCCGCAAAACGAAATCATCTGGTCGAAAATCGATTGGGCATCGCGCATGCCACCGTCAGCCATGCGCGCGATACATGCTAGCGCCTCAGGAGAAACTTTGATTTTTTCCTCAAGCGCTATTTTTTTGAGCCGCTCTATGATAAGGGCCGCCGGAATTGGCTTAAGGTCAAAGCGTTGGCATCGCGACAGGATCGTCGGCAGCACTTTTTGCACCTCTGTCGTTGCGAAGACGAACTTCACGTGCGGAGGTGGTTCTTCGAGGGTTTTGAGCAGTGCGTTAAACGCCGCCGTTGAAAGCATGTGCACCTCGTCGATGATATATACTTTGAATTTACCCTGCGCCGGAGAATAGCGCGCCGTTTCACGCAGATCGCGCACTTGCTCAACGCCGTTATTGGACGCTCCGTCGATCTCGATGACGTCGAGATGCGAACCATCCGCAATGGATTGCACGGCCGGATCGGCGGGATCGAAATCTGCGTTGGGGCCGTCAGTGCAATTCAGGGCCTTGGCAAAAATACGCGCCGTCGAGGTTTTGCCGGTCCCGCGCGGTCCTACAAACAAGTACGCGTGGGCGATGCGGTTGCGGGCGATGGCGTTTTTCAACGTCCGAACGACATGATCCTGCCCCACGACGTCGGCAAAAATCTGCGGACGCCATTTACGGGCGATGACTTGGTAACCGGTCGTGCTCAAAGGCGCAAAAATTCAGGAATCGGAGGAGGGGAAATCAAAAATTAAGTGGCCAGGCACTCCACGGCACTAGGAGGACGTCGTTACCGTTGCTGCCTTCCGGCCCTGGCGGGGTTCACGCGCCTGCCCATGCATGGCACCTGGCCGCCGCGAACCATGCGCGGGGGGCGGGTTCGCGCAACAACTAATTCCCAGGGCCACGCGGTCGCGATTGGGCGCCGTCTTCAGGGCTTCACCGGTTCGACAGACGCGGGCGCCGTCGGCGAGGTCGCGCCATCACGTTTACCGGCCTTGCGGTCGCGTGGCGGAGGCGGAATAGGTCGCTCTTCACGCATCAACTCGCGCTGACGCTCCTGCATTTTTTCGAGTTTCTTGCGCTGCTCGGCGTTGAGCTCGACAGCGAGCGTCTGTTGGAGGCGGCGAAGAATCAGGCCGGTTTCCTTGATAGAAACCTGCCGCAACTGGCGGATTTCGATTTCAGCGCGATCCACCAATGGGCGAATTTTTTCCTTCTGCTCATTCGTGAGCTCGAGTCGATCCGCCATGTGTCGCAACACAGCCGGTGGCAGCGCAGGCAGCGCGGGTACACCGCGGCGTTGCGCCAAACGCGGACCCGCTCGCATCGCCAGCAAGCCGCCAAAAATAGCGCCGGCCAAAAACACGGCGGTAAACGCGAGTACAACTTTCCAAGTTTTGTTCATGGCTTATTCAATAGGACCGAGTAGCAGCGCAACGGGATCATCGCCAATCACGATGTTTTCTTCATCAGCCTCCGCTGTGAGCACCGAAATATTGGCGCACACACTTGCAAGCGCCAACAAGCTAGCTACGCCAACTGCTCGGAGCGCAAATCGCTCAAATAACGAACGCCCGGGGCGCTCCGCCGCCATAGCCAAGGCTGCTATACGCGTAGCAAAACCATAGGGGGAAGCGGTCACTGTTTCAGCGGGCACGCGACGGGCAGCCGCGATGAGGCGATTCCAAGAGTGATCAGGTTTGATTGGTTTCATGCATGCTCCTTGTTTTGCAGATCTAAAAAAAGTTTTCGTAGTTTCCGGCGCGCTCGAAAGGCCCGTACTTTGACCAGAGACGTATTCCAGCCCGTTAGGTTGCAGATCTCAGCAATGGTTTTCTGCTCTATATCCAGCAATTGAATCACCATGCGGTCGTCAGGTTTGAGTTGATCCAGGAGTTTATGCACGAGCTCGTGCGCGGCGAGCGCGTCGTTAGCGGCGACGTCATTCTCGCTGGTCATTACAGTATCGAGCACATCGGCCTGATTTTCAGAAAGATCCGCCCAGCGAAACTCCGGGCGGCGTTTCTGAGCACGTAGCTGGTCGATGCAGGTCGTCACTGCGATCCGTGAAACCCAGTGCGTCAGGGGCACGGCACCCTGATATTGCTCTAGCCGAGTGAACATTTTTAGAAAAATATCTTGCGCAAGGTCTTCTTCGGCGACGCGACGCGGGAGATGGGAACGCACGATGCGAATAACCAGCGGGTAAAGATGATCGACCAGCTCACGCGCGGCAGCTTGATCACGTTGACGCACGCGGACCAAGCAGCCAGCCACGTCGAACGGCGGTTCTTCATCAGGCATAGGGAAAGAAAATTGAAACCCAACACAGCACGCAAGACGGGCTTCGCGGCGGCAAGTTACATTAGGCCCAAAGCCATACTCCTAGAAAACGCTCGTCTTGACTCCCTTGCCAGCCGCCCGATACGTCTAAATTGAAGCAATGACCACGCTTACCCAGGCCCTTCGACTTACGAACACGCGCGATCGTTAATGCACCGCAGAGCGGTGGATCGCGCGTTGGCCTGTTAGCAAATCCCGTCACCGCTGTTTTACGGCTAGATGGTTCGTCGGCTCGCTTCCTCTCATTCGTTCGTTCAACCTTTCGTTTCTCGACTCCTGTTTCGCCATGCAATCCGCGCCCGTCACCAAATACCGCCCGTTCCCGCCCGTCGCCCTGCCTAACCGGCAGTGGCCTAGCCGCACACTAACCCGTGCGCCAATTTGGTGCAGCGTCGACTTACGCGACGGTAACCAGGCGCTCGCCCAGCCCATGAGCGTCGAGGAGAAACTCGAGTATTTTGAGTTGCTCGTAAAAATAGGTTTCAAGGAAATCGAGATCGGTTTCCCGTCCGCTTCGCAGATCGAATTCGATTTTTGCCGCCGCCTCATCGAGGAGAAACGCGTCCCGGACGATGTCGCGCTCCAGATTCTTTGCCAATGCCGCGAGGATCTCATCATCCGCAGTTGCGAGGCGCTCCGCGGCGCGAAACAGATTATTTTTCATCTCTACAACTCCACGTCGCCCTCGCAGCGCCAG
>CANHAH010000130.1 GCA_947458705.1 Opitutia bacterium
CGGTGATGCGTATTGTTATCGAGCGGAGCGCTGGGAGCGGTTGCCGGATATGCCGTGGTCGGCGATCGCGGCACCGAGTCCGGCGCCGGTGTCGCTCGCGCCGGCGCGGGTGTATGTATTGGGCGGCGTGGACAGTCGTCGGGTGGGTAAGGTCCCGCGCGATTCACGGGTGCCGGATCACATGATGTATTTCGATGTGGCGTCTCAGGCTTGGAAAACAATGGAGACGCGTTGGCCCGACCCGGTGGTGACCTCGCCAGCGGTGGCCCTCGCCGGTGAGTGGTGGATCGTTTCAGGGGAAATCATGGCCGGCGTGCGCACGAAAAACGTTTGGTCCTGGCAGCCGGAGGTAATACGATGAGCTCAATGGAAATTACTCCTTTGCGCGCTTGGCTGATCGTCGCATTGCTTTGGTGCGTCGGGTTTTTAAATTATTTGGATCGGGTGATGATCACTACGATGCGTCAGTCGATCATGGATGCGATTCCCATGACCGATGCGCAGTTCGGGTTGCTGACCACGGTGTTCCTCATCGTTTATGGCGTGCTTAGTCCCTTTGCAGGTTACCTAGCGGATCGTTTCAATCGCAGTCATGTGATTTTAGTGAGTCTGATCGCGTGGTCGGTGATCACTTGGTTGACGGCACATGCTACGACTTACGGTCAACTACTCGCCACGAGGGCGCTTATGGGAGTGAGTGAGGCGTGTTATATCCCAGCTGCCTTAGCGTTAATCGCGGATTATCACCGAACTAAAACACGGTCGTTGGCTAATGGTGTGCACTTAAGTGGGGTCATGGTGGGCGCTGGTATGGGCGGTATCGGAGGCATGATTGCGGAGAGTCATGGTTGGGCGCAGGCCTTCTCTTGGTTTGGGCAACTCGGGGTGGCGCTCGCAGTGGTCGCGGCGTTTTTCTTGCGGGATGTGCGCACTGTGATCGCGCTGCCCACCGCGGATGTTGCGCAGGAGGAAAAGGTCAATCTAGGTGAGGCTTTACGTAGTTTGTTTAGTAGCCGGGCCTTTTTAATGGCGCTGGGCCATTGGGGCCTGCTGGGCATGAGCGTGTGGGCAGTGGTCGGTTGGATGCCGACCTATCTAAAAGAGCATTTTTCGCTGGGGCAGGGTATCGCTGGACTTTCGGCAACGGGTTATTACCAGGGCGCGTCAATTGTCGGCGTACTGCTTGGCGGTTACTGGGCCGATCGTTGGAGCCGGACGCAGTTAAACTCCCCTGTACTGGTTCCTTTGATCGGGCTAATCGTAGCGGCACCAGCGATTTTGTTAGCGACGAGCACCGATTATCTGCCGTTGGCCATCGGTGGTTTGATGATATTTGGCCTCACGAAATCATTTTCCGATGCTAATATGATGCCGATTCTGACGTTGATTTCAGATCGGCGCTACCGGGCAACGGGCTACGGCGTGCTTAATATGTGTGCGTGTCTGGTCGGGGGACTGACGATTTACGCCGGTGGCGCGTTGCGTGACGCAAAAATCGATGTCAGCACGATCTTCCACTTCGGCGCTGGGAGCATCGCTGTCTGTGCCGTGCTATTGTATTTTATTTACCACCGCACGGCCCGGAAATCTTAAAGTCCGACCGCCGCCGCCCACTTAACCGTAAGGTGTGCGATCGGTGGGTTTGAGCTTCGCGGGCAAAGCGTCGATCGAGGTGCTCACCAGTTCGAGTCGTTGTTGGGTGTAGGCGCCGAGGGCGAGGACGTCTGCCCCGACGTTGAAGACTTGGTGGCCCTCCGCGACGAGTTCTTCGAAGGGCGCAAACAAACCTGAGGTCATCACAAATTTCCCGTGGCGACGCGCGACGGCGGCGACGTGTTTACGCGCGGCGACGACTTCCGGCGCATTGATTTGTCCGGCTAGACCGATGCGGTGGCTGAAATCGCCTGGTCCAAACATGATGCCGTTGTATCCGGGCACCGCGGCGATGGCTTCGACGTTGGCGAGGGCCTCAGGCGACTCAATTTGCAGAATGATGACGCGCTCATCGTTGCTGTGGCGCAGGTAATCGGTGAGAGGAATAAGACAGTAGCGGCCGTCGGTGTTGCCGCCGTCGATCGCGCGTTGGCCGATTGGATGGAAGCGGGTCCACGCGACGATCTGGCGAGCCTCGTCAGCGGTGGTGACGTGCGGAACGATGATTCCCGTAGCATCGGCTTCAAACGGTCGGACGTAATCGCTGTAGCTGCCTTTGGCGACGCGGACCAGCGAGTCCATGTTGTGGATGCGGGCGGCTCGGATCTGGTGCTCGAGATTGGACCAATCGTTGGGCACGTGCTCTTGGCAGATCCAGACGGCATCGCAGCCGTTGAGACCGGCGATTTCGATGACGCGTGGGTCGTTGAGATTGACCTTAAAGCTCGTCGGTAACTGGTTCCGGCGAAGCTGGGCAAGAATGCGGCTGGGGCGAAGTTTCATGAGCTAAAGACGTTGATACGATTAGTAGTGAACCTCAGATACGATTCGCTGAACGTACTGCAGATCAACGTCGTTTAGCTGGCTAGCGTAACTTACCAATACTTTGAATTCGCCCTCAAAGGGAGGAGTGTGTCGTGTGCTTTTGTTTCTCGCACGAGAAACTTTACCCCATGCGTACCGTTTTTCTGGCCTTGTTGCTGGTGGTGTTTTCCTCGGGAGTGGCTCGTGGCAATATCGCGCTGACCACAAACGTCCACGCGCGACCGCAACTGCCCCAAGGTCCGTTTGTCCGCACGGCCGAAGGCGTCATTATCGGGGTTGGCCCCAAAGCCGCATTGCACTCGCGCGACGAGGGAAAGAGTTGGCTGGAGCAGCCTCTTTTCGATCCGACTAAATTTGAGGCGAGCGGTGAGCGAGCGTTATTGCGAACAAAAGAAGGCGTGATCGTTTACGCGTTTTTGAATCGGAAGGAATTAAACTTTAAATGGGATGATAAAAAAGGTGGGCCGCAGGAGGGGTGTCGTTTGCCGGTCTACGTGATACGCAGTGCAGACGACGGTAAAACGTGGGCCGCGCCCGTTTTGCTGCAGGAGGGTTGGTGCGGCGCCGTCCGGCAGATGATCCAGTTGAAATCCGGTCGCATCGTCCTCGTTAGCCAACAAGCTGCGGCTAATCCCGGTCGCCACGTGACCTGGATCTATGTCTCTGATGATCTTGGGCAAACCTGGCAGAAGTCCGATCCGATCGACTTCGGTGCAAATGGTAATTACGGTGCTCCCGTCGCAGGCTTGAGCGGTGCCACGCATGGTGGCGCGATCGAAGGCACCGTACTAGAAAAAGAAAATGGTGACCTGAAACTTCTTCTGCGCGTGCCGCATGGCTACTTTCATGAACTCACCTCGCGCGGTGGACTCAAGTGGGGCCCAGGCACACCTGCGACCCTTGAGGCTAGTGACTCGCCGGGGATGATGGTGCGACTCACCAGTGGCCGGGTCGCCCTCGTGTGGAACCGCTATCGTGAACCGAGCACACGCCAAGGTCGTCGCGAGGAAATCTCCCTCGCGTTTTCATCCAACGATGGTCTATCGTGGACTGTGCCGCATGTGATTGCGCGCAATTCCGTGCCAGTTGGTGCGCGCGAGTCGGCTCACTGGTTGGCGTATCCATATATATTCGAGCCGTCACCGGGCCAGTTATGGATTACCACGATGCAAGGCGGCTTGCGCGTGGCCCTCGCCGAAAACGATTTTTTAGAGCCCAATATTTCGCTCGCATCCGCACCCCTGGCAGAACGCCCCGTCCGCATCATCGCTCTCGGCGATTCCATCACCAAGGGCGCGCGTCCCAACGTCGCACCGACGCAAATTTTCTCCGCGCTGCTCCAAGCCGGCCTCCGCGCCCGCGGCCTGCGAGCCGAGGTGCACAACGTCGGCATCGGGGGCGAGCGCACCGATCAGGCGCTGGAACGTTTGG
Organism: Opitutia bacterium; assembly: GCA_947458705.1. GTDB lineage: Bacteria > Verrucomicrobiota > Verrucomicrobiia > Opitutales > Opitutaceae > Tous-C4FEB. Next base: position 3,910 of record CANHAH010000130.1, read on the forward strand.
CGCGCGAGGTCATTTCGCAGCGGCCCGATCTCGTGACGGTGATGTACGGGACCAATGATAGTTGGGTCGATGCAGGCAAGAAGGAGTCGCGTCTATCCATCGAGCAATTCACTGATAACCTCCGGCGCTTGGTCGCCCGTTTGTCCCAGGCTAACATCCGTGTTGTGCTCATGACGGCGCCTTGCTTCGGGGATAAAAATCCGCGTAACGGCCTCGGTGAAGACCCCAACGTGCGCCTCGCACCGTTCATGGAACGCTGCCGCCAAGTCGCACGCGAGGCGCAGGTGCCGATCGTCGATCATTTCGACGCCTGGACGGGGGCTGAAGCTCACGGTCAACGCGTGCAGGAGTGGACCACCGACGGTTGCCACCCCAATCCCGCAGGTCACGCTGAGTTAGCCCCGAGGGTTATAACCGTCGTCGAGCCCCTCGTTCGCGAAATCTTAAAACGATCCACCTTATGAAGTATTCCCTCCTCCTGCGGGTTTGTGCTCTGCTGTTTATGAGTGTCGCTGCTCTCGGGGCGACTGCGTTGCCCACTAGCATCGCCGCGCCCGTGATCTTGGAGTTGGCGCCTGGCCTGGGTAATCCGCGCAACAGCGAGGGTGCTTTCCTTGAACTGAAAGATGGCAAAATTCTTTTTGTTTATAGTCATTTCTTCGGCGAATCGTTTTCGGACGCGGCGAAGGCCCGACTCGCGGCGCGCACTTCGACCGACGGCGGCGAGACGTGGTCGAGCGATGCGTGGATCGCGACTCCCGAGGAGAACGACGTGATGAACGTTATGAGCGTCTCGCTCGTTCGCTTGGGAAATGGCGACATTGGGTTGTTCTATTTACTACGCCGCAGTTGGCACGACATGAGGATGTGGTGCCGGCGTTCTAGCGATGAAGGCCAGACTTGGAGTTCACCCGTTCGCTGCATGGCGGCGGCGGGTTACTATGTGGTCAATAACGACCGCGTCGTGCGCCTCGCGTCTGGACGCCTGGTAATTCCGGCGGCCTTGCATCGCAGCTTGGCGGATCGCAACGAATACTCGGCCGTCGATTGGCGCGGCTTGGCGGAGTTTTTTCTCTCGGACGACGACGGGCGCACGTGGCGTAAAGCCAAAGGCTACGGTTCGCTGCCGGTCGCCCACACGCGGAGTGGGTTGCAGGAGCCCGGGGTGATTGAATTACCTAGCGGTGTTCTCTGGGCTTGGGCGCGCACTGATCTCGGGCGGCAATATGAAATGTTCTCTCATGACGGCGGCGAGACCTGGAGTGTGCCCGCGCCCTCTCGTTTCACGTCACCCAATTCGCCGCTCTCTATGAAACGGGTGCAGGGCTCCGAGCGTCTGCTTGCGCTGTGGAATCCCGGACCGGCTTATGAGACCCGCGCCCTCAAGCCGATCGGCGGCGACCGCACCCCGTTGGTGTTTGCCCTCGGCACCACGCCCGGGGGGACGTGGTCCAAGGCAATCTTGCTGGACGGGATGGGAGAGCTCGACGAGGGGTATTCTTACACAGCGATTCATTTCACGGCCGATGCCGTCCTCTTGGCTTATTGTGCCGGCGGCGAGCAGGATAAAAACCGCTTGGCGAAACTGCGCATGAGGAAGCTCCCGCTGGCTTTGTTTCGCTAATGTAACGTGGGCTAATCGCCCTCGTGGTAAGGAGGTATTACCTGTCTAATCGACTCGGATGCCGTGCCCGCCAGGGATGTATTTTCGGGGTACAAACACGCCGCCGCGAGGCGGTCTTTTTCGCCCCTTCTTATCCTCGTTTTATGAAAAACATCTCTGCTGGTCTTCGTTTAGTCTGTGATAGGGTTTCGCGTTCATGCCTGGGTTGGATGCGTGCATGGTTGTTGGTCTCCCTCGTGGCGATCACGTCGGCTCAAGCCCAATCCGCCGCCGGTACCGTTGAGGGTACCGTGCTCGGCGTGAGCAACGGCGCTTATCTCAACAACGCTCGGGTCACCATCGATGGCTCGCGTTTGGAGACGTTCACGGATGCCAACGGCACGTTTCGACTCTCCAACGTGCCGGCGGGTACCGTCTTAGTCCGCGTCAGTTACACCGGCTTAGAAACGCAGACGGCCAAAATCACCGTCTCGCCTGCGGCCTTGGCCCGCCAAGATTTCGAACTAAGTCTGCCGCGCAATCAGACCACCCAAGATGATAAGAGCGTCGTAAAGCTCGAAAATTTCGTTGTTGAAACCACCGCGCTGACGGCTGCCGCCGCTGCGATTAACGAGCAGAAATTTTCTCCCAATATCAAAAACATCGTCGTACTCGAAGAGATCGGTGACCTCGGCGACGGTAATGTCGGCGAGTATCTCAAATACACTCCCGGCGTATCCATCGTTTCTGGCCCACAGACGGCCGCGAGCATGTCCATCCGTGGCCTGCCCTCCAGCGGTGTGGTATTTATGGTGGATGGCGCAGAGGTTTCTTCGCCTTCGGCGGATCGTTCGTTCGATCTCGCGGCCAGTTCCTCCGGCAGCGTTGATCGCGTGGAAATCACCAAGGTTCCCACGCCCGATCGCCCAGCCAACGCCGTCGGCGGCACCGTGAACATCATCGGGAAAAGCGGTTTTAGTAGCCCGCGTCGCAGTCTTAAAATCAATACCTACGGCGCCTATAATTCCGACAACCGTCTCAGCCCTCCCGGCCTTAACGAGAAGGTGGGCAGTGACAGCCACTCAAGTGCTCGCGCCGTCCAGCCCGGCATCGACATCAACTATGCTCAACCCGTTAACAAGTCCTTCGCCTTCACCCTTAATCTCAGCCAGCTCATGCGTGTCTACGACATGGATTACGATTCGCCCACCTGGGATATGATCAAGGGCATTCAGACGACCAACCTTGAGCAAAACGTCCTTCAGACCACCGAGCGCCAACTCGCCGCTGGCTCCTTTGATTGGAAGCTCAACCGCGAAAACTCTTTCCGCCTCAATGTCGAACACGTCCAGATCAACACGCC
>CANHAH010000131.1 GCA_947458705.1 Opitutia bacterium
AAATCAATCCATGCAAACTCTATTTCTCCGTCTTCTGCTCGTCCTTGGTTTGTTTTCCGCGACGATGGCCAGTGTGCGTGCCGAGGATCTCGGCGCAGTGAAGGGCCGCATGAGCAAACGCCTCGCGCCCCTCGACTCCTGGAAAAGCCAAGGCGTGATCGGTGAAAATAATCGTGGACTCGTCGAACTTCGCGGGGCCAACGCGGAAGCCGCTGACGTGGTGGCGGCAGAAAATCGCGACCGAGAAGTAGTTTATGCGGCACTAGCCCAACAAACGGGGTCTAATGCTGAAACCGTCGCCCGCGCTCGCGCCAAGCAGATCGCCGCGGGCAGCGCCGCCGGCGTCTGGCTTCAACGTGAAAATGGCGATTGGTATAAGAAATGATTTCCAGCGGTTAACTCTCGGCTGGTGGCTGATCGTACGCAGAGTTCCGCGTATCAGGCATTGATTAGCCAGCGGCACTGGTTCACGGTTGAAATTAACCGAAATGGACTTTTGCCCCATGCTTTCAATTCACGTTTCCCGTTGTTTGGCTGCGATTACGCTATGCGCCGCTGTTTTATTTGCGTCGGTCGCCGGCGCCGCGGAAAAAGATTTTCTACCGGCCATCGTGTATGATTTTGGCGGCAAATTTGACCGCTCGTTCAACCAGTCGGCCAGCGAGGGTGCGGAGAAATTTAAAAAAGACACCGGCATCGCGTATCGTGAATTTGAAATCACCAACGCCGCGCAGCGCGATCTGGCAATGGCTCAACTCGCTAAGCGCGGCGCCAGCATCATCGTTGCGGTCGGTTTCACGCAGGCCTCTGCGGTGGAGAAAGTCGCTAAGCAGTTTCCGGGGGTGAAATTCACCATCATCGACGCCGTTGTCGAGCTGCCCAATGTCCAGTCGATTAACTTCCGCGAACAAGAATCGTCATTTCTATGCGGGATGGCAGCGGCGCTGGTTTCAAAAACAGGTAAAGTCGGCTTTGTCGGCGGCATGGATATTCCTCTTATCCGCAAGTTCGCCCTCGGTTACGCGCAAGGCGTGCATTTTGTGAATCCTGCGGCCGAGGTCTTTGAAAACATGACGGGCACGACACCGGCCGCTTGGGGTGATCCGACCAAGGGTGCCGAACTAGCTCGGAGCCAATTCGGCCGCGGCGCCGATGTCGTTTTCCACGCGGCGGGTGCGACCGGTATCGGCGTCATGCAGGCGGCGAAAGATGCGGGGAAATTTAGTATCGGTTGCGATAGTAATCAAAATTATCTGCATCCTGGCAGTGTGTTGACCTCAGCGATGAAGAGCGTGGACGTGGCCGTTTATCGGGCCTTCAGCGATGCTAAAGCCGGCACGTGGAAGCCAGGTCAGCTCGTGCTCGGTCTGCCCGAAAATGGCGTCGGTTACTCGCTCGACGAGTATAATCGCAAGCTACTCACACCCGCCATCGAGGCCCGCCTTGAAAAGGCTAAGGCCGACATCGTCAGCGGAAAAATCGTCGTCGCGGAATACAAGGCGCCGTAACCGAATCTTGTGTCGAAGGAGCCCGCAGCGCCCCCATTTACGCCGCCCGACGCTCCGCCCGCGCTCGAATTGCGCGGTATCGATAAACGCTTCGGGGCGGTCCACGCTAACCGCGCGATCACTTTCGCTGTGGCCGCGGGCAGTATCCACGGGCTCATTGGAGAAAATGGCGCGGGAAAATCCACGCTGATGAACATCGTCTACGGTTTTCATCGTGCGGACGCGGGCGAGATCCGCGTCCGTGGCCGTGCTGTCGAAATCGGTTCACCGCAGGAGGCCATCGCGGCGGGCATCGGGATGGTGCATCAACACTTCATGCTCGTGGAAAATTTCACGGTGCTGGAAAATGTCGTGCTCGGTGTTGAGGGCGGGGCGCTCCTATCGGGTGGCTTGGCGGCGGCGCGGGCGGAACTCGGGCGTTTAGCACGCGATTACGGACTAGAAGTGCCGGTTGATGCGGTGGTTTCTGAATTGTCGGTCGGGCTCCAACAGCGGGTGGAAATTCTCAAAGCGCTTTACCGTGGAGCCGAGGTTTTGATCTTGGATGAACCGACGGCGGTGCTCACACCGCACGAGGCGGATCAACTCTTTACCATGCTGCGGTCCCTGAGAGCACAGGGCAAAGCGGTGATTCTCGTCACGCACAAGCTCCGTGAAATCATGGCTGTAACCGATCGCGTGACGGTGATGAAGCAGGGAGCGGTCGCCGCGGAAGTAATCACGTGCGAAACCTCGCCGCGCGGACTAGCGGAGCACATGGTGGGTCGCGGGGTATTACTCCAGGTCGAGAAACGTCCATCGCAGCCCGGGGCCGAGTTGCTTACGGTGAAGGCTCTGGAAGTTCGGGATCGGCTAGGCGTGGCGCGGCTAAAAAATGTGAGTTTCAGTCTACGCGCGGGTGAAATTGTCGGTATCGCCGGCGTGGCGGGCAACGGCCAGTCGGAATTACTTGAGGCCTTGGCAGGTACACGCAGCGCTAGTGGAGGTGAAATATCGTTTGGCGGCCGCGATCTTGTGCGCGAGCAAATCGATCCGCGTGCGCGCCGTGCACTCGGGCTAGCGCACGTACCGGAGGATCGGTTGCGGATGGGCGTGGTTGCGGGATTTTCGGCCGCTGATAATGCGATGCTCGGCTATCACGATGCCGTACGCTTCAATCGCGGCGGATTGCGCGACGAGGCTGCGATACGTGCGGCGTGCGCGGAAAAGATGGCGGAGTTTGATGTGCGTCCGTCCCAGCCAGAGCTACGCCTCGCCGCCTTTTCAGGCGGCAATCAACAGAAACTCGTCCTCGCTCGTGAGATTTACGCTGATCCCAACGTGTTGCTCATTGGGCAGCCGACTCGTGGTGTGGATATTGGCGCCATCGAGTTTATCCATAAACGACTCATCGCGCTGCGCGATGCGGGCAAGGCGTTGCTGCTCGTCTCAGTCGAGCTAGATGAGATTCTTGCGCTCGCGGATCGCATTTTTGTGATGAATGGCGGTGAGATTATTGGCGAGTTGGCGCGCGCGGATGCAACCGAGGAGAAAATCGGCCTCATGATGGCCGGCGTGCGAGTGGAGGTGTCGCCATGAGCGCGCCCGCGAAACTTCCGCGTTGGGCTGAACTCAGTTTGTTGCCGCTTATTAATCTCGGTGTGGCGCTCGTGCTCGCCGGCGTGATTATAAAAATTTTAGGTGAAAGCCCGTTAGCGGCGTTCAAACTCATGGTGACGGGCGCGCTCGGGACACAGGAAGGGATCGGCTACACGCTTTATTACGCGACCAATTTTATCTTCACCGGACTCGCAGTGGCTGTCGCCTATCACGCAGGCCTTTTTAATATCGGCGCCGAGGGTCAGGCTTATGTCGGCGGTTTGGGTACGGGGCTTGTTTGTCTTTATTTTGGGACGTGGCCGTTTTGGGTGGTGTTGCCGCTCGCGGTTTTGGCCGGGGCCATTTTCGGTGCGGCTTGGGCGTTTATTCCCGCATGGCTGCAGGCACGGCGCGGGAGCCACATCGTGATCACTACGATCATGTTTAATTTTATCGCGGCGGCATTGATGACTTACTTGCTCGTCAATGTCCTTATCAAGCCGGGTCAGCAATCGCCGGAGACGCGGGAGTTTTCCGCCAACGCAGTGATGCCGGCGGCGCATGAATTGTTCGCTAAAATCGGAATTACCGTGGTGGCGACGCCGCTCAATCTCGCGTTTGGGTTCGCGCTTATGGCGGCGGCTGGCGTGTGGATTTTTATTTGGCGAACGCGTTGGGGTTTCGCGCTGCGGGTGGCCGGTGCCAACTCGGCGGCTGCTGTTTACGCAGGGATTTCTCCGCCGCGCATCATCGTGGGTGCGATGCTCATTTCCGGCGCGTTGGCGGGCGGACTTGGGCTAAACGAGCTGATGGGTTCTCAGCACCGCATTTTGATGGATTTCCCGAGTGGCGCGGGTTTTGTTGGTATAGCGGTGGCGTTGATGGGTCGTAACCATCCTGTGGGAATTGTGGTAGCGGCGGTGTTGTTCGGTGCGCTTTACCAAGGAGGCTCGCAGCTTTCCTTCGACATGCCGAAAATCAACCGTGACATGGTCGTGGTTATTCAGGGCCTCGTGATTTTATTATGCGGTGCGATGGAAAATATTTTCCGGGCACCGTTGACGGCTTTGTTCATGCGTTTGAGCAGAGCAAAGGAGAACGATTAAATGGAAACGTACACCCTCATCGTGCTCTTGTTGGCTGCGACAATTCGCGTGGCGACGCCGTTATTATTGGCGGCGATGGCTGGACTTTTTTCGGAACGTTCTGGCGTCATTGATCTCGGGCTCGAGGGAAAAATGCTGGGCGCGGCCTTTGCGGCGGCGGCGGTGTCGGCTACGACGGGCTCGGTGTGGCTCGGCCTTGGTGCGGGTATCTTAACCGCCGTGGCACTCGCGTTGGTGATCGGGTACGCGTGCATCACGCACCGCGGCAATCAAGTCGTAGCTGGCATGGCTGTTACGATCATGGTCGTCGGACTTGGGCCCACTCTCGGGCTCGCCTGGTTCAATCTTGGCGGACAAACGCCGCAGCTCGACGGCGCGGGGCAGCGGTTTACTGGTGTCGTGTGGCCGTGGGCGGAGACGGCGAGGGAGGTGCCGTTCCCCGGGGTGCTGTATGCTGAGTTGTTGAGCGGGCAAAATCTGCTCGTTTATTTTGCTGCGGGGCTCGTGCCTTTTAGTGCGTGGATTTTTTATCGAACGCGTTTCGGCCTGCGCTTGCGCGCGGTCGGAGAGAACCCGCAAGCTGTGGATACGGCGGGTATTTCGGTCAACGGTCTGCGTTATCAGGCCGTGATTATTTCGGGCGTGTTGTGTGGATTCGCTGGGACTTATCTGTCGACAGCGGCGAGTTCTGGTTTTGTGCGAGATATGACGGCAGGTAAGGGGTATCTCGCGCTAGCGGCGTTGATTTTTGGTAAATGGAAACCGTGGCCTACGCTCGGGGCGTGTCTGCTGTTTGCGTTTACGGACGCACTCGCGACGCGCCTGCAAGGGGTCGCATTGCCGGTGGTCGGCGTAGTTCCGGTGCAGTTTATTCTCGCGCTGCCTTATGTGCTCACGGTGTTGCTGCTGGCCGGTTTTGTCGGTCAAGCAGTGGCGCCAAAGGCTATTGGCCAGCCTTACTCTAAAGAAAAATGAACTCCAACGAAAGAGTCTCCTCTCGTCTGGCGCGGCATCTCGGGCACAAGCCCGACACGGCGCGCGCCCTTTTTGTCGCTGCCAACGCTACGATCGTAGGCGACGTGGTGCTCGGACCTTTGAGCAGCGTGTTTTATGGCGCGGTGTTACGCGGTGATATCGAGAGAATCCGCGTGGGCGAGGGGACTAATATCCAAGACAACGCGGTGGTTCATCTCGCGGATGCGTACGGGGCACACATCGGCGCGTGGTGCACAATCGGGCATTCAGCGATCGTCCATGCGTGCACGATTGAGGATGAATGCTTGATCGGCATGGGTGCTACCGTGCTCGATGGGGCGCATATCGGCGCACGGAGTATCGTGGGCGCCAACGCGCTCGTGCCGCAACGTTTCACGTGTCCCCCGGGTTCGATGGTTTACGGTTCGCCGGCGAAAGTTGTACGGGTATTAACGGCGCAGGAACAGGCCGGGTTGCGCGCTTGGGCGGAGAAATATGTCGAAGTGGCGAAGGCTCACGCGGCGTTGCGTCGGTAAGGATCTTTTCAGATCGAGCGGTGAAGGATGCGCAAGATCTGCGCAGCCGAAAAAAGCCGAGTGGGGTAAATTAGGTCCAGTTCCTCTATTAACCTATGAAAATAAACGTTGGCTCTTACGATGGTGCGGTGCGTTTCGTGGTCGGCTGCGTGATGCTCGGCTTGGGCGCCTATTTTATGAATTGGTGGGGCTTAATAGGTTTTATTCCCATCCTTACCGCGGTTTTTGGATTTTGCCCGGCCTACCTACCATTTCATTTCAACACCACCGCATGTGACGAACCGCCGCCTCATGGCAGCGACAACTCTAAAAACGTATAGCGGTAATTTGTGTCGGCGCTCTCGCGACGAGCATGTTCACGCCATGGAAGATGGCGCCACTCGGGCATGAAAGTGTCTCCGGCAATCTCGGCGTGAATCAGCGTGAGGTGAAGGTGAAGTGGACGTCCGCTGGCTAGTGCCTCAGCGTAAATACGCTCACCGCCGCAGATCATTATTTTACCGGGTAACGTATCGGCTAGTTCTAAGGCAGAAGTAAAATTGGGGGTAACGAATACACCGGATAGGGCGAGTGCCGAGTTGCGGCTGATGACGACGGGCTTGCGGCCATCAGAACGAACTTGGGGCCAAGTTTCGTAGCAGATGCGGCCGAGCACAACGGTTTGCCCAGCGGTAGCGGCATGAAAAAAAGCAGTATCTTCAGCGATGAGCCAAGGTAGCCGACCGCCGCGGCCGATGACGCGACTCTCTGTACAGGCTACGATCAAGTGCAGGGGCTTGGGTGCGGCGTCTTGCATCGTGGCCGAAGACTGAGAAGGCTTTGAGTCATGCGAAGCAAATTCCGTTTTGTTTTTTTGATCATGGCCGCAACGGCACTGGCGGTGATCAGCGCGCGGGCGGATGACTACGACGCGCAGTTTCAGGCCATCGCCGCAGCCAAGGGCCGCACGGCCGACGGCGAGCGATTGCAGGCGCTCTTTAAAGTCGAGTGGGCTTACACACTTTCGGTCGCGCCCGAGTTTGCGACCTACATTGGCGCGGCGGGCTACGAGACGAAATGGACCGATCTAACCGCGGCCGCGATCGCGGAGCGCAAGCGC
>CANHAH010000132.1 GCA_947458705.1 Opitutia bacterium
ATACACCACAAGCCGGCGAGTCCGAGTAAAACCATCAAGCGCACGGTTGTCTTACGACCGATCATGCGAGGCAACGCCCACCATGCCGCGAGGAACCAAGCGCCCACCCACGCGCCAATAAACGGCCCAAGTAAAAAAAGTCCCGCCCAGGTCACGTGATGCAGCCAACCGAGCAAAATCGTCCAAGCCATTGCCTGCGCGGCCAACATCGTACCGGCATAAATTTTAAACCGCGGTCGACGATAAGCCCAAAACAAACCGGGCACGAGACACGCGTAGGCGAGCTCCGGCGTCGAGTACGGCGGAAATGCCAACACCGTGAGCACCACCGTGGAGACAAAGACGATCGCCGCAGTCACGTAATCAGCCTGCTCGCGCCAAAACGAGGGCTGCGGCGCGTAAGGATCGGGCGCAGGCGTTGACTCAGCAGGACTCACGCGCCGTGACAGGCTTTAAATTTTTTCCCGCTTCCACAAGGGCAAGGATCATTACGGCCAACTTTAGGCGTTTCGCGGCGGACCGTGACTTTGGGCAACTGGATCTCAGGCGCGGCTTCCGGGGCGCCTTCGGAGGTGCCGCCACCGGTAACAGTCGTGCTCGTCTCCAGGCGGGGCGCAGCGGGCGCATCAGCGGGACCGACAGCGCGGGCAGTACGGCTCAGCAGCGAGAGCATATTTTCAAAACTCTCGATATTAGAAGCGCTACGGAAGAGTCCGGTGCAGATCTGGAGCCGCACATTGGTCATGAGCTCCTCGAAATATTTATAGGCCTCGCTCTTGTATTCAACGAGCGGGTCTTTCTGGCCGTAGCTGCGCAGGCCGACAGACTGGCGGAGGTTTTCCATCTCGGTGAGATGTTCCTGCCAGTGGTGATCGATGGCGTTGATAACGACGTAGCGCTCGAGTGAACCAAGCGCATCGGGCACCTCGACGGATTCTTTGACAGCGTAAGCCTGTTTCACGCGCTCAACGAGCTTGGCACCGAGCACCTCGGGGTCATTACCCGTGAGTTCCGCAGAACTGACGCTGATCGGGAAATGGGTATTCAGCCAACCGACGAGGCTTTCAATTCCAGAGACAGTCGCGCCGCCTTTTTCGCCGAAACCAGCAACCGATAAGCGCGAGATGATTTCTTCGCCGACTTGCTCGAAAATGATTTCTTTAGGGCGCTCGGAGTGGATGGCGGAGTTGCGAATGCCGTAGATGACTTCGCGCTGCTGATTGAGCACATCGTCGTATTGCAATAGGCGTTTACGAACAGAGAAATTCTGTTGCTCGACTTTTTTCTGCGCGCTCTCGATGGAGCGGTTGAGCCAAGGATGCTCCAGTTCTTCACCTTCTTTCATCGAGCCTTCCATAAGGCGCGAGGCGAGATTGCCTTGAAGGAACAGTCGCATGAGCTCGTCTTCGAGCGAGAGGAAAAACTTGGTGAGACCAGGGTCACCTTGACGCGAGCAACGACCTCGGAGCTGGCGGTCGATACGACGGGATTGATGGCGCTCGGTGCCAATAACCATAAGACCGCCGAGTTCGCGGACGCCTTCGCCGAGCTTAATGTCAGTGCCACGGCCAGCCATGTTGGTGGCGATAGTGACTGCACTACGCTGGCCGGCGCGGGAGACGATCTCGGCTTCCTGCTGGTGGAATTTGGCGTTGAGTACGGCGTGAATCACACCAGCTCGTTTCAACATGCGAGAAAGCACTTCGGAAGATTCAACGCTAACGGTGCCGACGAGAACAGGCTGACCGCGCTTGTTAGCGGCCTCAATTTCTTTGACCACAGCGTTAAACTTGTCGCGTCGGGTTTTGAAAATGGAATCGTTGCGATCAACGCGGATGCAAGGACGGTTCGTCGGGATGACCTGAACGGCGAGACGGTAAATATCTTGAAACTCGGTGGCTTCGGTCTCCGCGGTGCCGGTCATGCCCGCGAGTTTCTCATACATGCGGAAGTAATTTTGAATCGTGATCGTGGCGTAAGTACGCGTCTCACGCTCGATCATAACGCCTTCCTTGGCCTCGACGGCTTGATGGAGTCCGTCAGACCAACGGCGACCGGGCATGACGCGACCGGTATTTTCATCAACGATCATGACTTTACCATCTTGGACGACGTATTCGACATCGCGCTCGTAGAGGGAATAGGCGCGCAGAAGTTGAGAAATAGCGTGAATTTCCTCGGAGATTTCGGCGTAGTGATTTTGAGCGGCGAGTTTCTTGGCTTCGCGTTGCTCAGGGGTCGAAGCGGTATCTTTCTCGATGTCAGAAAATTCAGTCGCGAGGTCGGGCAAAACGAACGCGTCCGCGTTGTCAGGTCGGAGCTGCTTACGACCGATTTCGGTGAGGTCAGCTTGATGCTGGCGCTCGTCGACAACGTAGAGGAGATCTTCCTTGAGGCGGTAGAGCTCGTCTTTGTTAAGGTCGGAATTGAGGTCGGTCTCGACTTTGTCGAGGAGCTTGCGCCAGTCGGGCGTTTCCAGGAGGCGGAGGAGCTGCTTGTTGTTAGGATTGCCCATTTTCACCTGCAGCATCTTGCGAGCGGCGGTATCGCGTTCCTCAGGGGTGGACGCGGGTTTTTCGAGGAGGGCCATCGCATCGGAGACGAATCGATTACAGAGGCGGGTCTGGTCGTTAACGAGCCGATCGATGGGTGGCTTGATGCGGGTGAAAGGTTGTTCGCGCTCAATAGGCGCAGGGCCAGAGATAATCAGCGGCGTGCGAGCTTCGTCGACGAGGATAGAGTCGATTTCGTCCACGATACAGAACCAGTAGTCACGCTGGACTTGATCTTCTTTGCGCGTGGCCATGCCATTGTCGCGGAGGTAATCGAAACCAAATTCGCTGGCAGTGCCGTAAGTGATATCGCGGCCATACATCTCACGCCGGAGGTCAGGCGACATTTGTTGCTGAATACAACCAACGGTGATCCCTAAAAAGTTGTACAGGTGTCCCATCCACTCCGAATCACGGCGCGCTAGGTAATCGTTGACGGTGACAAGTTGGGTGTTGCGAGCGGTAAGCGCATTGAGATAAAGCGGCAGCGTGGAGACGAGGGTTTTACCTTCGCCGGTGGCCATTTCGGCGATCTTTCCTTCGTGGATCGCCATGCCGCCGATCAGCTGCACATCAAAGTGCACCATATCCCAAGTTAGTTCGTGATCGCAGACGATAACTTTACGACCACTGAGACGACGAGCGGCACTTTTGACGGTGGCGAAAGCCTCGGGGAGAATCGCATCGAGCGCAGCGCGTTTATCGGCAGCAGCAGCGATACGAGCGCGGAACTCGTCGGTCTTGGCGCGGAGTTGCTCGTCGGAGAGGGCTTGGTAGCTCAGCTCAAGCTCGTTAATGCGCGCTACGATGGGGCGGCTTTTTTCGAGAAATTTACGATAATGGCGGCCGGAAAAACGTTTAAAAAGAAACGATAGCATGAAGGGGTCGTGAGCGTAGCCCGAGCCATGGGCTTGGCAAATGCAGAAATAATCCCGCTCCCAGAGTGCAAAAAACTAGCGAGCGGCCCACTGCATTAAGACTAATCCGGACGATCGGTGCCGCGATGCTACACTCTGCGCAGAATCAGCGGGACACGCTGACTCACCCTTAAAACCCCTCAAACCCGTGGTTTAAAGTATGCGATGGTGCGTTGGAGGCCTTGTTCGAGTGGCACCTTAGGCTCCCACTTGAGGATTTTTTGGGCGAGTGTGATATCAGGCCGGCGCTGCTTGGGGTCGTCGGAAGGGAGTGGCTTGTGCACGATCTTGGATTTGCCGCCGACAAGTTTGAGTGTGAGCTCGGCGAGTTGAAGCATCGTGAACTCGCTGGGATTGCCGAGATTCATCGGTCCGACGGTTTCAGTCTGCGCCATCAAGCGAACCCAACCTTCAATCAAATCATCAACGTAGCAAAACGAGCGCGTCTGCGAGCCGTCTCCGTAAATCGTGATGTCTTCGCCGCGTAGGGCCTGCACGATAAAGTTGGAGACGACGCGTCCGTCGGACTCGTGCATGCGCGGGCCATAAGTATTAAAAATGCGGACGACGCGGATATCGACTTTGTGTTCGCGATGGTAGTCGAAAAAAAGCGTCTCGGCACAGCGTTTACCCTCGTCATAGCAAGAGCGTTTACCGATGGGGTTGACGTTACCCCAGTAACTTTCGGGCTGCGGGTGAACGTGCGGGTCGCCGTATACTTCGCTTGTGCTGGCCTGGAACACGCGGGCCTTCACGCGCTTGGCGAGACCAAGACAATTGATCGAACCCAGAATTGATGTCTTGATCGTCTTGATCGGATTATACTGGTAGTGCGGCGGCGAGGCGGGACAGGCGAGATTGTAGATCTGGTCGACCTCAAACTTAAAAGGATCGATCACGTCGTGACGCACGAATTCGAAACGCGGATGGTCGAGCAAATGAGCGATATTTTGTTTTCGGCCCGTGAAGAGATTGTCGATGACAGTCACTTCATGGCCTTCGGCAATGAGCCGATCACAAAGATGAGAACCAAGAAAGCCGGCACCGCCGGTGACGAGAATACGCATGAAAATAAAAAGGGTTTCTAAGCGAATGCAAAACCAGCTCTGCTCGTAAGGCGAGAGCGGAGCTTAGGCTACCCGCGCCGCCGCCCCCGCCTCGTAGCGAGCCACCCAAGCAAGATGCCAAGTCGCATAATCACCCGCTTCAATATGCGCCCGCGTCTGCGCCATGAGATCGAGGTAAAAATGCAAATTGTGTAGCGTACACAGCGTCGAGGCCAGAATTTCGCCTGCGACCGTAAGATGGCGCAGGTAAGCGCGGGAAAAATTGCGACAGGTGTAATTATCCAAACCCTCGACGATAGGCCGTGGATCATTTCGATATTTTTCGTTCTTCAGGTTGATTGGACCATCGGGCGTGAAAACAAGGCCGTTGCGTGCAACGCGGCTTGGTAGCACGCAATCAAACATATCCACGCCGAGCGCGACCATCTTCAACAATTGAGGCGGTGTACCCAGGCCCATCGTGTAGCGTGGTTTATCCACCGGCATGAAAGGGGTCGTCGCACCGACTTGTTTGAGCATTTCCGGTTCGGGTTCACCCACGCTCACGCCACCCACGGCGTACCCAGGAAAATCCAGAGCAGCTAAAGACTCCGCCGCCTCGCGCCTCAGATCGTCGAAAGTGGAACCCTGCACAATCGCGAACACATGGTGACCCGCGCCAAGAAAACCATTATCAGTGGCGATTTGTTTGCATTGCTGAGCCCAACGATAGCTCCGGGCCACTGCCTGCGCACATGCATCGCGTTCGCACGGCCAAGGCGGACACTCGTCGATCACCATGGCAATATCACTACCCAGATTTTGCTGAATCCCCATAACCTCCTTGGGCCCGAGGAAAAGTTTTTTGCCGTCTAAGTGCGACTGAAACGCTACGCCGTCGTCCCGGATGTCGCGCAACTTCGCCAACGAAAACACCTGAAATCCGCCGCTATCCGTTAGAATTGGACCGTCCCAGCCCATGAATTTATGCAACCCGCCTAGATCGCGGATCAACTCCGAGGTCGGGCGCAGATTGAGGTGGTACGTGTTGCCGAGGATGATCTGTGAACCAATCTCGCGCAAATGCACAGGCGTGAGCGATTTCACCGTGCCCTGCGTGCCGACCGGCATAAAAATCGGTGTCTCGATCGTGCCATGTCGCGTGCGCAAGCGACCCCGACGGGCAGCGGTGGCGGTATCGGTCTTCAACAACTGGAAATGATCGGGCATAGCGGAACCCCACCCTACCCGCGCGCTTGACCCCGCTGTCAATCCACGAGGTAGTAGTAGACCGACTACCGTGCTCCTCGTCATCGACAACTACGACTCTTTCACCTTCAACCTGGTCCAATATTTTGGCCAGTTGGGCGTGACCCAACGCGTGTTCCGTAACGACCAGATCACCCCAGCCGAGGCCCTCGCGCTAAACCCCGATCGCGTCCTCATTTCACCCGGCCCTTGCTCGCCCGCTGAAGCCGGTGTTTCGCTCGATATGATCAAGGCTTTCGCTGGCGTGAAGCCCATCCTAGGCGTCTGCCTCGGCCACCAATCCATTGGCCATTTTTACGGTGGTCAGGTCGTCCGTGCCAGCCGTCTCATGCACGGCAAGACCTCGCCGATCCTGCATAAAAATACCGACGTTTTCCAAGGCATGCCCCAAGGCTTCGCCGCCACGCGCTACCACTCGTTGCTCGTCGACCGCGCAACGTTTCCAGCCGCTCTCGAAATCACCGCTGAGACGGCCGAAGGCGAGGTCATGGGCCTCCGCCACCGCAAACTCCCGATTTGGGGTGTCCAATTCCACCCTGAGTCAATTGCGACAGACGGCGGAATGAACATTTTGAAAAACTTTTTGTCGCTCTCCTGACCATGCGCTGCCCCAAATGCACCTCCATCGAGGACAAGGTCATCGATTCTCGTATCAGCAAAGAAGGATCCACCATCCGCCGCCGCCGCGAATGCCTCGAATGCGGCCATCGTTACAGCACAACGGAAGCCGTACTGCGTGATGGCGTTGTGGTTATTAAACGCGACGGCCGTCGCGAAGAATTTGACCGCGAAAAACTCGTCCGAGCTGTCCGCGCCGCCTGCCACAAGCGTCCCGTCGATCTCGAACAAATCACCATGCTCGTCGAGGATGTGATGGATTCCGTCGAAGCCCAATTTGACACTGAAATTCCTTCGCATGCTCTCGGACATGGAGTTATGCAGCGCCTCCGCAACAT
>CANHAH010000133.1 GCA_947458705.1 Opitutia bacterium
ACGTCTTCGACATAAGTGCGGAGCGTGGGCTCGATCTCGTCGTAGTTGCCGAGCATGCCGGCGTTGACGATGCCCATGTCCATGCCCTCACGGATGGCGTGGTAAAGAAACGCGGTGTGAATGGCTTCGCGGACGGGGTTGTTGCCGCGGAAGGAGAACGAGACGTTGGAAACGCCGCCGGAGACTTTGGCGCCGGGGAGAGTTTGCTTGATGATCCGCGTGGCCTCGAAGAAATCGACCGCGTAGTTGTTATGCTCCTCGATGCCAGTCGCGACGGTGAGGATATTGGGATCGAAAATAATGTCTTCGGGCGGAAAGCCGAGGCGATCGGTAAGAAGTTTATAGGCGCGGGTGCAGATGCGGACCTTTTCGTCGCGCGTGGCGGCTTGGCCTTGTTCGTCGAACGCCATGACGACTGCGGCGGCGCCGTACCGCATGATGAGCTGCGCGCGGCGGAGGAATTCAGTTTCGCCGTCTTTAAGAGAGATGGAATTGACGATGCCTTTGCCCTGAAGGCACTGGAGGCCCGCTTCCAGGACGGTCCACTTTGAGGAATCGACCATCACGGGCACGCGGCAGATGTCGGGCTCGGCGGCGATCAGGTTGAGTAACTTCACCATCGTGGATTCACCCTCGATGAGCGCTTCGTCTACATTGATGTCGATGATGTTGGCGCCGCTCTCGACTTGTTGCTTGGCGATGGCGAGGCAGGCGTCCCAGTCACCGGCTTTGAGGGCCTTGGCGAATTTCGGCGAGCCGGTGATGTTGGTGCGCTCGCCGACGACGAGGAAGTTGGAGGCGGCGCTGGCCGAGGGAGTTGAAGCGGAAGTGGACACGAGGCGAAAGTAGCGAAATAGCGGGGCGTTTTAGTGCGGAGCGTTTTCGTTCAGGCGACGAGCAAAGGTTCGAGGCCGCTTAGGCGCAGCGAAGTGGAAGCGGGCGCGGGTGGGCGCGCCGGGAGGCCGCGGACGGCTTGGGCGATCGCGGCGATGTGCGCCGGCGTCGAGCCGCAGCAACCGCCGACCATGTTCACGAAACCACTCCGAGCGAATTCACCGATGACCGAGGCCATGTCCGCCGGCGTTTCGTCATAGCCGCCAAACGCGTTGGGCAGGCCGGCGTTCGGGTAACAGGTGACGTAGCATTCGGCCATCGCGGCGAGCTCTTCGACATAAGGTCGCATCGCGGCACCGCCGAGGGCGCAGTTGATGCCGACGGAAAACGGTTTCGCGTGGCGGATCGAGTGGTAGAACGCACCGATGGTTTGCCCAGAAAGCGTGCGACCCGAAGCATCGGTGATAGTGACCGAAATCATCACAGGCATGCGCACGCCGGTTTCGTCAAAAACCTGCTCGATGGCGAAGAGTGCCGCTTTGGAATTTAAGGTATCGAAAATGGTTTCAACGAGCAGCGTGTCGACCCCGGCGGCGATAAGCGCGCGAATTTGTTCGGTGTACGAACCGACCACCTGATCCCAAGTAACGGCGCGAAAATCCGGACGGTTCACATCGGGCGACATCGAGAGCGTGCGGTTCAGCGGGCCGATCGCTCCGGCGACGAAGCAACGCCGACCGGGCGTGGTGGCTTCGGCTTTTTGCGCGGCGCGACGGGCGCAGGCTACGGCGGCTTGGTTGAGCTCGGTCACGATCGACTCGAGCTTGTAGTCGGCTTGGGCGATCGTGGTGGAACTAAACGTGTTGGTCTCGACCATGTCTGCGCCGGCGGCGAAGTAGTCGGCGTGGATTTTTTCCACAATGTCAGGTCGCGTAAGGGCGAGCAGGTCGTTGTTGCCTTTGAGGTCGTGGGGGTGATCGAGAAAACGCGTCCCGCGAAAATCATTTTCCTCGAGTTGGTAGGTCTGAATCATCGAGCCCATCGCCCCATCAAGCACGGCGATGCGCGTGCGAAACAACTCGCGGAGGGCGGCGAAGGACGGGGACTCGGATTGAGATTTTTGCATGGCGACGCGGTGAGACTGAAAGATCACACGCGGCTTCCGAGGGGATTGCAAGGCACATATCGACGCATCGCTATGCGTTGATATGATAATGCTTGCTTGCTGGGCGGGGGCGAAGAACCTGCGCTGACTGACGTTCTTTTGAAATTTCCAGGAAACAGGGAAGGCCGTGAAAACCGGCCACAGTTGCGCTGCGGTATCGCATCACAAACCCACACCGAACCGTCCATCAGGCGTACTCGGGCAAAGTCAATCGGGTCGCTCAACCCGGTGAAGGCGAGGGGAGAGGAACCGTCCCGCCGCTCGGGCCACTTGGCTCAAGCGGCGTCGAGACGACACATGCGGAGTCCGAATATCTGATCCTAGAAAGCTCACGCGTCCGTCGCGATTGCGCGCGATGGTCCGCGAAAATCTTCATCGCAAAATGAAGCGTGAGGGTAGATCCGGCCGTGCCGTTTTTTATCAGAAAACGGCAGGGTGCGCCTGCTCTTGTCCGCCGTTATAACAAGACCGCACTCATGAAATTTTCAATTCCTCGCGCGCCGCGGACCTCGCGTCGGCTCCTGTCTGTGCTGGCGGCCCGTGCGTCTCGTGCTTGTTTTATACTGTGCGCGCTGAGCGCCGGCTCGCACGGGAGTCTTCGCGCCCAAACCCCGCCCACGCAACTCGCCCCCGTAGTCACCCTCGGCACGCGCACGCCCTCCGCTCCGACCACGCTGGGCACCTTCGTTGAAACATTCACCGCGGCCGAGCTCGCGCGTCGCCAACAAACATCGCTCAAAGACGCCCTCGGCAACGCGAGCGGTATGCCCTTGTTCGCTTCGGGTGCCAACGGCGCGCTCGGGTCGCTCTTTTTGCGCGGCGCCAACTCCAATCAGACGCTCTTTCTCGTCGACGGCGTCCGCCTCAACGACCCCAACACCGATTACCAAGTGTTCCTCGGCGGCGCCTGCGTGAGTGCCTGCGACAGTCTCGAAATCGCCCACGGTCCGCAAAGCACGCTCTATGGCGGTGAAGCCATCGGCGGCGTCATTTCCCTCCGCGCCCAACGCGGCACCGGCGCCCCGAGCGCGCACGTGAGCGCCGAAGCCGGCAGCTTCGGCACGACTCAAGGCGCGGTCTCCACCCAAGGCACGCTCGGCGCCACCAGCTACGCCTTCGCCACGGCGGGCGGACACACCGACAACGACCGCGCGAACAACGCTTTCGATTCCGCCACGACGACGCTCCGGCTTGATCGCACCCTCAACGACCGCATCTCCATCGGTGCCACCGCGCGTTGGTTTCACGGCGTCTACGGCGATCCGGGTGATCGTTACACCAACGACCCCGACAACACCACGCGTGAAGAAAATCTCCTCGTTACCACTTTCGCCGACGTCAAATGGTCCGACGCCTGGACCGCGCACAGCGTCCTCGGCGGACAAGACCGCCGCTTTGTTGCCGAGAGTCCGCGTGTCGGGCGCGCGACCGCGATCACGGTTGTGAAAAATCGCCGCGCCGTACTCGACACGCAGACGACTTACAGCGGCGTTGAACGCCATCGCTTTACTGCCGGCCTCACCGCCGAAGCCAACCATACGCGCAACACCGGCTTCGGCGACATCAACAAAAAACAAGCACTCCTCGCGCTCTTCGCGCAGGACGAATTCACTCCGCTCGACACGGTGTTTTTCACCGCCGGTTTAAGAAGCGACGACTTCGACACCTTTGGCCGCGCCACGACGGGCCGCGCCACGGCCGCTTGGCTCATCGCACCTCGCGCGTTCAAACTCCGCGCCAGCTACGGCACGGCGTTTCGCTCCCCGAGTTTTTTGGATCTGTACGGCCAGAGCGCGTTCTACGTCGGCAACCCCAACTTGCGTCCCGAACGTGCGCGCGGCTGGGATAGCGGCGTCGATTATTATTTACCCAATAAAAATGGCACGTTGAGCGCGACTTGGTTTGAGACCGATTTCACCGACCTTATCGCAAGCACGGCAAATTTTCGCAGCGTGGAAAATATCCAGCGCGCCCGCACCCGCGGCGCCGAATTGACCGCTCGCACCACCTTGCCCTCTGCGATCGAAATCCGCGCGAGTTTCACGTACCTCGAAGCGCAAAACCTCACCTCAAATACGCGTCTCCTGCGCCGCCCACGGCAAAGCGGACGCATCGACGCGTGGCATGATTTTGGGGCCGGCGTGTCGGCCGGAGCTGGGATGAATTTCGCCGCGTGCCGCCGCGATGTGAACGCCAAGACCTACGCTCAAATCGACCAAGAGGATTACACGGTTACGCGCCTCTACGCCGCGTGGCAGATCAATCAGCAGCTCGCGCTCAAACTTAGATTCGAAAATCTGCTCAACGAAAACTACGAGGAAGTAAACGGCTACCCCGCGCTCGGTTTCTGTGCCTTCGGCGGTTTAGAGTGGAAATTCTGACATAGAAATCAGCCGGATAATACCAAGGTGGGCAAAAATGAGTCACCGGGACGGCTCTGGGCTTGCGCGGGAATTTAAAACGGGGCGCAGTGGATCAACGTTTTAAAATCACTATTTTATGAAATCAGGGGTTAACTTCTTTGTTTTGAGTGGCTTCGTCGGTCTGTTGATGGGCGTCAGTTTAGGGGCAGCACCGGTGGGGGCAGCAAAGCGACTCATCGACCATTACAAGATGGAGAAAATTCCCGTAGAGGGAGCCTGGTTTCACGTCACCTACGGCAGCGTCGATAAAATTGCGGCTGAGTCGCTGCCGCCGCGTTATGGTTCGCCGCGCGTGGCGGGTACGGCGATTTATGCACTCGCGACGCGGGAGGATTTTTCAGCGATGCATCGGCTAAAGACCGATGAAATTTGGCATTTTTATAAGGGCGACCCGTTGGAACTTTTGCTCCTGCACCCAGATGGACGCGGCGAGGTCGTCGTGATCGGTCCCGATCCGTTGGCGGGGCAACACCCGCAATTCACCGTGCCCGCGGGCGTGTGGATGGGCGGACGGCCCGTAAAGTCTACACCGGAGGCTTACACGTTTTTCGGCTGCACGATGGCCCCAGGTTTTGATTACGGCGATTTTGAGGCGGCTTATCGAGATGAACTCGAACATGATTTTCCTAAATGGAGTGACCTGATCGCTCAACTTACACGCTCGGATCAAGCCACGAGGCCGAAGACGGACTCAATCAAATCCGCGGCGGCGCCAGCGACTCCTGCTGAAGCCGTAGTTTTTGCGCCGGAGAATGTATCCGCGGTGACGTTGGCACCGGGGATCGAATTGCGCGAACTGATTGGTCGCGTCGGTCAGGCGCGCACGGAGCGCGTGAGCGTCGCGCGTTTTGCGCTCCAGCCCGGCAAGAGTACGGGTGAAAGTTACTGCAAAGTTGGCGAGGAGTTTTTTTTGATCATCACGGGACGCGGCACGACTTTGGTGGCTGGTGAAACGAAGCCAGTGCAGACGGGCTCCGTCGTGGTGCTGCGGCCCGGCGTGCGTCATGCTTTGACCGCTGCGGCTGATTCAGGATTGGAGTTTTACGCGATCACAGCGCCGGCGTTTAGTCCGGACGATTATGTGCCGGTGAAGTCGGGAAACTGATCGAAGAAGAAAGGATTGTAGCGGCGGTAAGTTTCCGCGCTGATACAGTTTCGTTTTCGATTATGTCCGTCGTTACTTTCAGTTTTCACACCTGCAAAAAACGCGTTCCGCTCACGATCAGTCGCGGGACGTCGACGCATACGACTGTAGGCTGGCTGCGGTGGGCGGAGGAGGGTGTCGAAGGTTGGGGCGAGGCGGTGCCGTTCGCGATCGACGAACATCCTCAGACCGTCGAGGTACTCACGACGGCGGTGGAGACGCACCGCGCATGGCTCGAGCAAGCTTCGGCCTGGGAGCGGATCGAGATCGACCGTCGGTTGCGCGCGGTCGGCGCGCCCTCGGGGTTGATCGCGGCGGTGAATTTGGCGCTTTATGATTGGCTCGGTAAACGTCTCGGGCAACCAGTGTGGCGTTTGCTCGGATTGCCGGCGCTCGACGGACCTTTGACCTCGGTGACGGTCGGCATCGCGGCGCCTGAGGCGGCGGCGCAACGCGTACACTTGTGGTTGGACTCGGGCGATGTCCGCGCGTTCAAAGTGAAACTCGGTTCGAAGGCCGGCTTGGAGGCGGATCGAGCGATGTTTACGGCGGTGCTCGCTGCGATTCCGGCGGGGATGCGCGTGAGCGTCGATGCCAACGGCGGTTGGTCGCTGGCGACGGCGATCGAGATGGCGGCGTGGCTCGCGGAGCGCGGCGTGGATCATCTCGAGCAGCCCTTGCCGCGAGGCCAGGAGAACGATTTGGCGGCGTTGCGGGCGACGATGAAGATGCCGTTGATCGTCGACGAAAGTTGCCGGACCGCGGATGAACTCGTGCGCATTGCGGGCAGCATTGATGGGATCAACATCAAGCTCATGAAATGCGGCGGACTGGATGGTGCGTTGCGACTCGTGCACACGGCGCGAGCGCATGGGCTGAAGATTTTAGTCGGTTGTTATGGCAACAGCGCGCTCGCCAACACAGCGGCCGCGCAACTCGGCGGGCTCGTGGATTACCTCGATCTCGACAGTCATCTCAATCTGGAGGACGACGTTTTCCAAGGCGCTGCGCTGATCGCCGGTCGACTGCGCCTTTCGTCTCAACCCGGCTTCGGAGTTTCCCATGTCTAATCCTACGCCTGAAATCGTGAGCCAGCCGCAGCGGTTGGCGATTTTGCAACACGGAGGTTTCTCCACGCGACACGGCAAGACCGG
>CANHAH010000134.1 GCA_947458705.1 Opitutia bacterium
ATAAGGTCCGAGTAGACCACTCGGTTAATAGGCAAGAAGTGTAAGCATAGTAATGTGTTGAGCTTACTTGTACTAATTTCCTTATAGGTTAATGCAAACTTTAATATTTATAGGCGTTTAATTTTCCCTCTTTCATAAGAATTTATAAATCAATTTTCCTAGTGATTATATATCCTGGTGTCCACCCGTTCCCATTCCGAACACGGCCGTTAAGTTCAGGGTAGCCAATGGTAGTAGGACTATAGGTCCCGCGAGAGTAGGTTATTGCTAGGTTTATAAGCCCGAAAGCGCTAAACGCTTTCGGGCTTTTTTATTTATACGCGCCCACCGCTCGGCGCACCGCACCGCTCGCCCCTTAAAAATCAAATTTAAGACCTTGGGCATTTGCTTTAGTGGATAAATTCTTAAGCTACGGACGTGTTTACCCGTTTGATCGAAATTTGCACGCCGCGCCGCGACCTCGACTACGAGCGGCAGTTTGTGCGCGAAGTAAAAATTAAACGCCCGAACCAGCCTCGCCACAAATCGTTGGGTTTCGTGACCGGCGCCTGGATTATTGTGGGCCTGAAGTGTTGGGCCGTAATCAAACTGATCGGTTATTATCAGATTCCGGTAAACCCGTTATGGGTGACCCTGCCTACGTTGTTTTTCGCGGGCTTATGCACCGTACTGTATTTCTGGGGTGAATAGGGCAGCTGGGATTGGCGATTGCCCCGCCGGCATCGGTATTTTGAATGCGGGAGTACATTCCGATGCCTAAAATAAATGGTTTACGCAGTCCTTACGCCCAAACGGGGCGTTTGGTCTATTTTGGCCGCATGATAGATAAGATCCGATTGGACGCCCAGGGGCAGTTACCGACGGAGTATAAAAATAATTTAGGTACCGGGAGCGCAGGATTTTTTGATGCGCGTTGCTGTCGATTTCTGGGGATCGAGTACGAAACCATTAAAGCCCAAGTGCTCGCGGGTAAAAACGATGAACAATTATTAGACTGGATTCGCGCCACGGGAATGCCCCGCAGCGATGAGGACTGTATGCAATGGAATCAGTTCATGATGAAGCGCGGATGGCGGGACGATGGGCAAAAAAATTTACAGCGCAGAATTGAAGAATCGCCCCATTTAAAAATGCGGGAGATAAACACGATGTTCGATTACATCGACTATGACGAAGGGCGAGACCCGGTGGCGGCTAAAAGCTGGGAGTTGCGACCGGCCGTCATGGTGCTGTTGATGGGCGTGGCTGGGGTCGGTAAAACCACGGTTGGGCGGGCCTTGGCCGAAGCGTTAGGCTGGGATTTTCGCGACGCGGACAGTTTTCACTCGGAAAAAAACATCGCGAAAATGTCGGCGGGCCAACCTTTAGACGATCACGATCGCGCCCCTTGGCTCGGGGCGATTGCGACTCATATAAAAAACACCATCAGCCGCGGTGAAAATGGCGTAGTGACCTGCTCAGCGCTCAAGCAGAGTTACCGAAAGGCAATTTTGATAGATAATAAAAACGTGATTCTTATTCACCTACACGGTGCGCCGGAGGTGATACGCCGGCGGATCGAGGCGCGGGAAAACCACTTTATGAAGCCAGCGATGTTGGATTCGCAATTGGCGGCACTGGAGCCACCGCAGGACGCGCTGAGTCTTGATGTGGCAGAGACGACGCCGGCTTTGGTGGCCAAAATTCGCGCAAAGCTGAATTTATAATTAAAGTAAGCAGGCGTGGCTGAAGGTAAAAAAATGAAAAAAATTATCCCGAAATTATTTAAAATAGTCGTGAGCGTGCTCAGCGTCGGGCTCTTCGCGGCGGCGATCGGGGCGGGTTGGTTTTATTTTAAATTGCGGGGGAGTCGACCCCAGCTCGACGGCGTTGCGAGTGCTGCTGGGCTGGGCTCGGAGGTCGTAATCACGCGCGATGCGCTTGGGGTGCCGACGTTGCGCGGTACAGATCGGCTGGATGTAGCGCGGGCGTTAGGTTGGATTCATGCGCAGGAACGTTTTTTTCAGATGGATTTATTGCGCCGGCGGGCCGCGGGTGAGTTAGCCGAATTAGTTGGCCCGGCCGCGCTCGCGACCGATCGAGCGACGCGAATCCATGGCTTTCGCGCGGTGGCGCGTGCGGCAGTGCAGCGCGGTGATCAAGCGGAACGCGCCCTCGCCGAGGCCTACACCGCGGGCGTGAATGCGGGGCTGGCGGCGTTACACGAAAAGCCTTTCGAGTATTTCATATTACGAGCGCAGCCGCAGCCTTGGCGGGCGGAAGATTGTGGATTGGTGGGCTTTGCGATGACGCTTGATTTGCAAAATGATGTGGCGGGACACGAGCGCATGACGGCGACGTTACGCGATACATTGGGTGCGGAGGGCTTGGCCTTTTTTGCGCCGCTTTTAAAGCCGCGCGACGCCGCATTGGATGGAAGTACGGGGCAACTAAAGGTGCCATCGGCCCGTTCGATCAATTTACGAAAAGCGCTTGAGGCCGCCCCGATGCACGTGAGCGCGGCGGCACCCGAATTCGTCGAGCCGGATTACGTGGGCTCAAACGCTTTTGCCCTGGCGGGGGTCCATACGGCTAATGGGGCGGCGATGTTGGCCAATGACATGCACCTTAGGCTCGGCATGCCTAATATCTGGTTCCGCGCCGCGCTGCAGTGGCGTGAGGGTGCGCTCGAGCGAAGCGTGGTCGGCGTGACGTTGCCGGGGATTCCGTTTATGGTCGCAGGTAGCAATGGGCGCGTCGCCTGGGGGTTTACGAACAGTTACACGGATGCGAGCGATTTGGTGGTCGTGCAGACCGGCATTTCTCCGGAGGTTTATCGGGCGCCTAACTTTGAGGCGATGCCGCGAATCGAGGTGCGGCACGAAACGATCGCGGTGAAAGGAGCGGACCCAGTTGAGGTGGATTACCGCTGGACGATTTGGGGGCCGATTGTGGGGGCGGATGAAAAAGGTCGGCCGCTGGCGCAGCGCTGGCTCGCGCACGAGCCCGCGGCACTCAATTTTGGGCTTTGGGCAATGGAGACAGCGCAGAATGTCTCTGCGGCGTTAGTGATCGCACATCGAGCCGGGATTACTCCACAAAACTTTCATGTCGCTGATAGCTCCGGGGAAATTGCTTGGACGATCGCGGGGCGATTGCCGAAACGTGTCGGTTACGATGGGCGATGGCCTGTGACGTGGGCGTTTGGTGATCGGCGTTGGGAGGGGCTAATTCCGCCCGAAGAAATGCCGGTGGTGCGAGCGCCGGCGAGCGGCCGGATTTGGACGGCGAACAATCGTATATTAGGCGGTGCCGCCTTGGTAAAATTAGGCGAATCGGGTTATGCTGAGTCGATGCGTGCCGTGCAGATTCGCGATGCGCTCGCGTTACTCGAGCGAGCGCAACCGAAGGATTTGCTCGCGATCCAGCTCGATGACCGCGGGCTCGCGCTGGAACGCTGGCATGATCTTTTGCTGCAGGTGCTCACCGCGGAGGTGCTCGCTGGTCAGTCGGATCGCGCTGAAGTACGTCGGCTTGTCGAAGGCTGGAATGCGCGCGCGAGCGTGGATGCGGTCGGTTATCGTTTGGTACGGATGTGGCGCGAGGCAGTGGCCAAGCGCGTGCTCGATCCAATTTTTGCGGCATGCGTCGAGGCGGATCGCAGTTTCCGTTGGTCGAGATTTCCGTATGAAGAGCCGTTGTGGACGTTACTCACGGAGCGCCCGTTGCACTTGTTGAGCCCTTTGGAAAAATCGTGGGAGACTTTGCTTGTGGGGGCAGCCGATGAGGTGGTTGCGAGTTTACGCCGGGAGGGCACGCCGATCGCCAGTGCAACGTGGGGGCAGCGAAATGTAGTGAAGATCCAACATCCACTGGCTCGTGTCTTGCCGGGTTGGCTCACCGGCTGGATGAATTTACCTACGGAATCGTTACCGGGGGACAGCACCACGCCGCGCGTGCAAACGCTGACGCTCGCTGCGAGCGAACGCTTTGTCGTTTCTCCAGGGCATGAGACAGAAGGAATTTTCCATATGCCAGGCGGACAAAGTGGCCATCCGCTCTCGCCGTTTTATCGGGCCGGCCACCAGGCTTGGGTGCGGGGAGAGCCGTCGGCGTTTCTGCCAGGTGCGGCGCAGCACACGTTGACCTTGCGGCCCTAATGGTTGGCACGAGGGCGGAATGGATAAATAGCATTGTCGGCGCCGGAAAAGCGGCGCTTCCTCGGCCACGTACCGCGATGAATAAAAAAACGCGCAGCTCCACGGTGTATTTCGCGAGTGAGCTCTTCACGCTCAAGCATCTGATCGGCAACGCGTATCTGGCGGAGGCGATCTACGAGAAATCGCACGGGCGTTATCTGTGTGAATTGCCGCAAGATTTCGAGCCACGTGGAACCACTCCGCGAGCGGTGCGCGATCAGGATATCCGGGCGTTGCTCGCGTGTGATTTGGCGTTGTTTAACTTTGATGGCCCTGAGCTTGATAGCGGAACGGTCGTAGAATTCATGTTCGCAAAATTCGCGGATATTCCGTGCGTGATATTGCGCAGTGACTTGCGCAAGGCGGGTGACGGAGCAGATCCATGGAATCTGATGGCGAGTTTTTATCCGCGCACGGTAAATGTCGTGGTGCCGAGTTTACTCGCGTACAAAACGATTTTGAAACGGCGGCATCGCAAGATGGACGAAGTCATCCGGCTTGCTGGTCAACATAGTACGGCAGATGCCCAAAAAATGTGTGACGACATCGCGATGTTGTGTGTGCGGGCGCTGGATCGCGTGCGCGAGATGGATCCGGTGATGCCGAAACATTTACGCGAAGAGGTTTATCAGTGGCTTGCGATGATGCCGGGTTTACGTGGCAAGGAGAAGGAGCTCAGGAAGGAGTTTGAGCGTTTCCTGGAGCGCAAGGTGCAGCGCGATCTACTCTAAGTTCAAAGTCTCGCAGCGCGCGCTCTCTCTCTGCGAAGGAAATTTCATATGCCCCTCCACATTCTAGATCACCCGCTTGCGGCGCACATTATGACGCATCTGCGGGATGCGACGACCAAGCCGGCGACGTTTCGCACGCTTGCTTATCAAATCAGTTTGTTGCTCGCAATCGAGGCGACGCGGGATCTTTCGACTGAGGCCAAAAAAATCGAGACCCCGCTCGAGCCTATGATAGGACGCGTGCTCCCGCCTGAGCCGTTGGTGGTGGTGCCGATTTTGCGCGCCGGTCTTGGGATGGTGCAGCCGTTTCTCGACACGTTTCCCGATGTCAGCGTTGGGTATCTGGGTTTGGAGCGGGATCACGAGACGGCAGTGGCGCGGAATTATTACTGCAAATTGCCGCCGCTCGAGGGGCGCCGCGTGTTTCTAGTCGATCCCATGTTGGCGACAGGCGGGAGCGCGGCGCAGGCGATCACGGTCGCCAAGAGCAAGGGCGCGGTGCACCCGCGGCTTATTTGTATCGTGGCTTCGCCCGAGGGCGTGGCCGAGGTGGAGAAGCAGCATCCCGGTACGCGGGTGCATGTCGCCGCGCTCGACCGTGGGCTCAACGCGAAGAAATATATTTTGCCCGGGCTGGGTGATTTCGGTGACCGGCTTTACGGGACCTAAAACGAAGCCCGCGTGGGATGAACCCACGCAGGGGGCTAGTTAAGCCGTTGAAGCTGACGGCTTGGCAGATCCGCGTTTAGGCGAGTTGTGGCACAACGAAGCCGGTGCGGTAGTCGCGCTTGAGCATCGCATTTGCGCTTGCAGCGGTCTCACCGGTGAAGCGTTCGTGGGCGGCGTCAACGGCGAGCGGGAGGCCGAGCGTCGCCGGGGTTTTTGCAAGGTCGACCTGGTTGGCCGCGAGGTGTTCGGCCATGCGGCCGTAGGCTTCGGAGAGCGGCGCGTCGCTTTTGATTTTGGCGGCGATTTCGGCGGCAGGGACGGTGCGGCCGGTTTGGTGAGAAATGTTGCCAAGATGGCAGAGGGCACTGGAGACGTGACCTTCGAGGATAGGGCCGTACAGGTCGGCGGTTTTGCGGCTGCGCACGACGTCGATGAAGTTCTGCATGTGGCGGTCAGTGCCTTTGAATTCTTTCACGACCTTGCCCTGCTGGTCGTAGGCGGTGGCGGCAAAGTAGCCGTGGGTCACGATGCTGCCGCCTTCGCAGTCGATAACGTTACCCACGTCGACGCCGCGGTAGTTGTCCATGCCGGAGGTTTTGGCGGAGCCGGCTTCGGAGCCAGCACCGGCGGGTGCGCCTGCGCCTGATTTCGAGGGGAGGCCGCGCACTTCGAAGATGAGCGGAGCGGTGGCGTAATCATGGATGACGACTTGGGTGTTGGGGGTATTGCCGTCGTCGCGGTAGCCGAGGCGCCCACCGATGCTAAGGGTGTGGCGGGGTAGGCCGGGTTCGCCGAGGAACCAGCGCGCGACATCCATTTGGTGGATACCTTGGTTGCCGACGTCGCCGTTGCCGTAGAGATAAATCCAGTGCCAGTCGTAGTGGACAGGGCCGTTTTTCGAGGAATTGCGGTGGGGTGGGACGAGGGGCGCGGGGCCGGACCAGAGATCGTAATTGAT